>JBGAWP010000060.1:0-25594 GCA_044227505.1 Chitinophagales bacterium
GCATATCTCCTCTTTACTAGCCTTAAAGGCACAAAAAATTTTAGTAGAAACCAATGCCGGCGCCAATGCCAGCTATCCCGATGCCGACTATACTGCTAAAGGAGCTGTAATCGCCAACAGGCAGACCGTTCAGTCAGAAAGCGACATTCTGATCATGATCCATCCGCTGGAAAGCAGTGAATTGATGGGCTTGAAAGGAAAAGTGCTGATCGGAGGATTCAATCCTCTGGTGAATAAAAATTTTGTCACCAGTTGCCTCACTGCAGGTGTATCTGCCTTCAGCCTCGATGTGATCCCAAGAACTACAAGAGCCCAGGCTATGGATATTTTGTCAAGTATGGCAACTGTGGCAGGTTACAAGGCAGTTCTGATGGCCGCAACCACGCTACCGAAGTTCTTTCCTATGTTTATGACAGCTGCCGGAACCATTACCCCGGCCAAAATAGTGGTTTTGGGTGCCGGAGTTGCAGGCTTACAGGCCATCGCTACCGCTAAAAGATTAGGAGCCGTTGTGGAGGCGAGTGATGTTAGAACAGCAGCTAAAGAGGAAGTTCTATCCTTAGGGGCAAAATTTATTGAAGTAGAAGGGGCTACAGAAGATAAAGGTGCGGGCGGATATGCAGTGGAACAAAGTGAGGACTTTAAAAAACGCCAGCAACAAAAAGTGCAGGAACATGCAGCAAAAGCCGATGTGGTAATTTGTACAGCTCAAATTCCGGGACGAAAAGCCCCTATCTTATTACAAAAGGAAACTGTTATGCAAATGAAACCGGGTTCTGTTATTGTAGATCTTGCAGCCTCAACAGGAGGAAATTGCGAATTGACAGAAAATGGTAAAACAATACAGGTAAATGGAGTTACTATAATTGGCGACAGCAATCTACAGGCATCTATGCCATATGATGCTAGTAAAATGTTCGGTAAAAATATTCTGAATTATATTAAACTCATTATCGACAAGGAGGGAAATATCAATTTGAATTTTGAAGATGATCTGGTTAGCGGAACTTGTATTGCCCATAACGGTGAAATAAAAAATGAGCGTGTAAAATCTGTAATGACCCAAACTGTTTCCTGATATTAAATACAATGAAAAAATTACTTTTTTATTTAATTGGTTTTTTCTGTTCTCACGTATGTTTAACGCAAAAGGTGCAAGCTGTCGACTTGTTAAAATTGCATACTTGCACAAGTTACGATTGTGCTAATACTTTGATCATTGCTAATGGTTATAAATATTCAGACACTCCGGTTAAAAAAGAAGGAAAAACCGGATATCTTTATACACATCCCACTCCAACTAAAATTACAAAAAGTGATCAAACTACTTTTAATGAGTATCATACAATTGTTTATGAATTAAATGAAACGAGTTCAGAAATGGTGATCTATTATTTTTATGGAGATGATCAATATCAGGACATGTTAAAACAATTGGAAACGCTCGGGTTTAAAAAATTGTTTATATCAGAAAAGGAAGATGGATTTACCTATTTTCTCACGAGCTCCCCTGATTACCCGGGAAAAGCATTGCATATAAGTGCAGAAACAAAAGTGAAAGACAATAATAAATATATAGAATACACTTTAAACATTTTATAACATGACAGAAATTATTTTATTGAATGCTGTTGATACCCTTGGTGCATTTTTAACTGCACTCGACACTTGGGACATCATTTATATCCTTTTACTCGCTGCTTTTTTAGGGGTAGAATTGATCAGTAATGTTCCTGCTATTTTGCATACTCCGCTAATGAGTGGTGCAAATGCAATTCACGGAGTTGTTATTATAGGGTCCATTATTGTTATGGGCCATGCTGAACCGGATAATTATCTTGCAATAGTACTCGGATTTTTAGCTGTGGTGCTTGGAACATTGAATGTTGTGGGAGGATTTGTGGTTACGAACAGAATGTTGCAGATGTTTAAAAAGAAGAAATAAAATGCAGTGGCAGTCGCAGTCGCAGTCACAGTCACAGTTTAAATAGAACGAAACTCATTACTCATAACTCATTACTCATCTTATGGAATATTTCGAATTATTAAAAATTTGTTATTTATTGGGAAGTATATCCTTTATTGTAGGATTAAAAATGCTGGCAAAACCAGATACTGCAAAAAGGGGAAATCTTTTTGCGGGAATAGGTATGACCATTGCAATTTTAGGTACTATATTATTTCACCGTGATCCACATACGGATGAAAGTATTGGCAACCTCGGCTACATTGCCGGTGCTATTGTTTTAGGAACTGTGATAGGATATTTTGCCGCGATGAAAGTGAAAATGACACAGATGCCACAAATGGTTTCTTTATTTAATGGTATGGGTGGTGCCTGCGCAGCATTAATTGGAATTGTTGAAATGAGCACACATCATCCGGAAGAATGGGGTGAACGATTAATTATTTTTCTTGGATTAATGATAGGTTCCGTTTCTTTTGCAGGTAGTATGATAGCATACGGAAAACTGGAAGGAAAAATTAAAGATTACGGTAGTAAATTTCTTCAATTTTTTAATAATACATTCATCTTTGCAATATTAGCAGTTATCATTTATGCATCTGTGACTGTTGGATTAAGCGATAATATAATATGGATAATATTCGGAGCATCGCTTTTATACGGAATATTTTTTGTGTTGCCAATTGGTGGTGCAGATATGCCTGTGGTAATATCATTATTAAATTCATTTACAGGTGTAGCAGCAGCTTTCGGCGGATTCTTATACGACAATCAGGTGATGCTCACCGGTGGTATTTTGGTGGGAAGTGCCGGAACAATATTAACGATATTGATGTGTAAGGCCATGAACAGAAGTTTGTGGAATGTTATTATCGGAGCATTCAGTGCAAGTGGTCCGGGAAGTAAATCAACAGAAGGTTTATCTATTCGCGAAATAAGTGTTTCCGATGCAGCAATTTTATGTTGTTATGCAAATAAAGTAACAATTATACCGGGTTACGGATTAGCGGTTGCACAGGCACAACACACCTGTCACGAATTTGAAAAAGCATTGGAAGCAAAAGGTGTGGAAGTAAATTTTGCAATTCATCCTGTTGCAGGTCGCATGCCAGGACATATGAATGTATTATTGGCAGAAGCAGATGTGCCTTATGATAAATTAAAAGAAATGGACGATATCAATCCGCAATTGCCAAATACGGATGTTGTAATTGTAATTGGTGCGAATGATGTTGTAAATCCAGCAGCAGAAACAGACCCATCCTCTCCCATTTATGGTATGCCAATTATTAAAGCAACCACTGCAAAAAATATTATCGTAATGAAACGAAGCATGGCAAAAGGTTATGCAGGTATCGAAAACGAATTATTCTACGAAGCGAAAACACGAATGCTTTTTGGTGATGCTAAAGCCACTTTGGAGAAGTTGATAGCGGAAGTGAAGAATGTATGACACGAGATACAGGACACGGGACACGGGACTGATATAGGACATTGGAAATGGACATATGATTTAACTGTTTTATGGAAGGTTATTTTTTCGTGCATCGTGAAACGAGAATCCGGAGTTGGACTTTAGAGAGTTTATAGTGCATCGATCTTAATAATAACTCCTTACTATTTAATTCTTCATTCCTTTACTTTTATAAGTCATCAATAAATTCAAAAGGATGTAATATCTTTTTCCAACGATAACTTCTTCGTGTACCTTCGCGCCCTTCGCGCCTTAGTGGCCTCGCCATCCGTCGTTCGAGACACAGGACATAGGAAGTAGAAAAATTTGTTTTAAACCTTAATTTTTGAAAGGCTACGCGAATTCCAATTATCAAATTAACAAATTACCAAACTACCAAATGCTCAAAGTCTTTTCCATTCTTTTTCTAATGCTGCTTTTACTTTTTCGCGATTGAAGGACTTTTCATCTGTATATTCTTCAATAAAACCACATTGAACACATACATATACGGCAATGGAAAAAGTAGTCCATGCCGAAACAACGATACTGGTTCTATCTCCTCTTTTTACCATACCTTCATTGGTAAAAATTTCTGTGCCATGGCATTTAGGGCAGGTTTTCGTCTTTTTCATACAACGAATCTAGGCTAATTTGCTTTTATTTGCAAGATGCAAAAAACACTTGCTGTAATTGGAGGAGGTGCTGCCGGATTCTTTGGAGCTATTAATACTGCAGGTGCAGATCCGGATCTTCAAGTACATATTTTTGAAAAAGGAAATAATTTTTTAAGCAAGGTAAAAATTTCGGGGGGTGGAAGGTGTAATGTTACAAACGCTTGTTTCGAACCGGAAATGTTAGTGCAGAATTATCCAAGAGGTAAAAAGGAATTATTAGGTCCATTTTATATTTTTAATCCCGAACACACAGTTGAGTGGTTTGGAAAAAGAAATATTAAAATTGTAAGGGAAGAAGATGGCAGGATGTTTCCCTCCACAAATTCGTCTCAAACAATAATTGATTGTTTTATGGATGAAGCTGCCAAACACAAAATTCATTTACATCTTCAATCAGGTATACAGGAAATTTCACAAAATGAAGATGGAAAATGGAAATTAATATCCTCCGACAAAAAAGAATTTCTGTTTGATAAATTACTCATTACTACAGGAAGCAGCAATCAGATATGGAATATTTTAAAACAGCTAGGGCATACCATTGTACCACCGGTTCCCTCCTTATTTACTTTTAATATTAAAGATCCAAGAATTCAGGATTTGATGGGCATTAGTATTGCGAATGTTACCTGCAAGATTATCAATAGTAAATTAACTTCCACGGGACCATTATTGATAACACATTGGGGATTGAGTGGACCGGCTATATTAAAACTATCTGCGTGGGCAGCTGTTGAGCTGAATGCTTTACAATATGATTTTCAATTACAAATTAATTTTATACCTGATTATAATTTTCAGCAATGTCTGGAAATGTTAATCTCCAACAAAAAAACATCCCCGAAAAAAACAATTGCGTTAACCAATAATTTTAATTTACCGGGACGACTTTATAAAAGTTTATGTGACTATGCTCAAATTCCGGCTTCTTTAAATTGGAGCGATGTTTCTAAAGAAAAAATTCAAACACTTGCAAAATTACTTACTGAAAGTATTTTTCAGGTTAAAGGAAAAAGTAATTTCAAAGATGAATTTGTTACTTGCGGAGGTGTAAAATTACAAGAGGTGGATTTTAAAACAATGCAAAGCAAAATCTGCCCCAACTTATATTTTGCAGGGGAGGTATTAAATATAGATGCCGTTACGGGAGGATTTAATTTTCAAGCGGCCTGGACAACGGCGTTTATTGCTGCGCAGGCTATTGGGCTAAAAAATAAATAATTATATAATATTAACAACCTATCCTGTTGGCTGTTCATTCGTGCATTCGTGGCAATTTTTTTTGTCCATTTAGTGGGTTAAAAGAACTAGCCACGAATGCACGAATTTTAATATAAGGAATAATGAAGAAGAACATGTCAACCTCTGACGCCGTTGACAGGCACATGAAGCAGTTTTGAACTAATTTCAATTAAAAATTGTATCAAATAAAAAAATTATGGCTATCCAAATTTATCCGGTGGAGAAACAAATAAAGGGTGGTTTTAACGATGGAGAGATCGTTGAAAATAAACCTATTCAGATGTCGCACGACAAAAGTAAACTTCAACCTTATTCCAATATTTTTTATTGGGCACATGCCAGCGCTACCGTAACGAGCACTATCGGATTGCATCCGCATCAGGGTTTTGAGATCATGTCGTTTGTGCTAAAAGGAACCATAGAACATTACGATACTAAAAACAAAAAATGGATTCCTTTAAAAGCCGGAGATGTTCAAATAATTCGTGCGGGTAGTGGAATAAGTCATGCAGAGAAAATAACCGAAGATTCTCATATTTTTCAGATCTGGCTGGATCCCGATATTTCAAAGTCTTTTTATCAGCCTGCAACTTATAATGATTATACTGCTGAAACGTTTCCTGTAATCACAAAAAATGGATTTACAATTAAAACGTTTAAAGGCGAAGGAGCTCCCTTGGAAATGCAAACTCCCGATATCACCATTCAGGAAATCAAATTTGAAAAAGGAGATCATCAATTAGACCTTGAATCGCATTTGGTTCATTCCATGTATTTAATGGACGGTGATTTGAATTTAGCATCCGGCAAATTACATCCGGATGATTTTATTGTTGTGGATGAAATGAACAAGTTGAATTTCAATTCGGAAGCCGGAGGGAAACTTTTTATCATAAGTTCTCCAGCAACTGTTCCATACGAAACATATGTTACGTCAAGATGAAGCCGGTTCTTACATCCTTTAATTAATATTGATTGAACATCACATTTTTCAAAAGTTACTATCAACATAATAGACTTTAGCAACCTTGCAAAAGCCAGAAGGTGTTGGTTTCACAAATTTGGAGAAATTTTTATCTTTGAGAAAAAAAATATGAAAGCAACTTCCTTCCTTCTGATTTTATTTCTCTTTGCGGCATGTAAAAGTGAAACGGATAAACTTATTGATAATTATGAATCAAAGGTTATAACCTATGAGGAGCTAGTAGATGAAGGCCTGGAAAAGAATAAAGGGGAAATCAATGCTTTAGGTGATGATATAAGTGCCATAATGGATGCCATTGGCAATGAACAATTATCTGACGAACAGCAGGCTACAGTTACGGGAATCGCCTTGCGATTTCAGGTTTCGCTAATGATGGTGCAACAAGACATGTCAAATACAATGGATAAGACCATTGATTCCATTCTCAATGGTCTTGAAAGCATAAATATAGAACCTATTACACCGGATAGTTTATAATTAAACCCAATAAGTTATTTCCCTCGCGAAAAAGATGTTTTAATTAACAAACATTCTTTTTGTTGTTGTAAATGCTGTTGTTTTAACTCGAACAATAAATTCACCGGTTGCATTTTCCGGTAAGGAGATATCTATATTATCTGAAGCAGAATAAAATACTTCTTCATAAATTTTTATTCCGAGTATATTATACACTTCTACCTCCACATCATCGGTAAAAGTCTCAGAAAATACCAGGTTAAAAACTCCATTGTTTGGATTAGGATAAATTTCTGCAGATACTGTTAAACCAACAGCAGGATTTGAACGCAATGGAAGTGTAGTGAAATTAGCAATTGCAGAAAAGGCAGAGGATGAACCATCGCAAATTGTTTTTACTTTGTATTGATATGTAGTATTTGGTGTTAAACCTGTTAAATTTTTTGAAATGGTTGTGGCATTTTTTTTCAGCCACGCACCCCCTCCAACCGGCCTGTATTGAATTTGATATTTAGTTGCACCCGGTACTGCTGTCCAATTAATTTTTGCCGAAGAGATGGTTATCATATTTACAAAAATTCCTGTTGGAACTGTGCATTCATCGCACCCAATAAATACATGGGCATTTAATCCGGAAAAATTATTAGTTCCTAGTATATTCCATTCTGTTGCTCCGATACCCCAATCCAATTGTCCTTTTTTAATTGTGCTTTTTCGTGCCATAGAATTATTTGCTGTTGAACCGGCACCCACAATCCATCCACCCGGACCAGGGTCAACGCCTATCACTCCTATTTTGTCGATCATATCAGGCCCCTGATATAAAACTACGGCATCATTGCCATCAAAAGCGGCACCGCCACCGGTAGTATCCGCTTGTGATAATAACCCGGGATTTGCATCTTCAGGAGTAATAACATATGCATCCCCGGGAGCCAAAATACCATTACAATTAAAATAATAACTGGGTCCTAAATTTCCATTTAAATATACCTGCACCCAATAATTCGACAGATCAACAGAAACCGGCATTGGATTATATATTTCAACAACTTTATTATTTGCCACACCCGATCCTTCTCCATATTGTGAAATAATTAAATTACTGCAATCTGCAATCACCGGATCATCATTATCATCTATAAACATTAATTTAAAATGTGGTTCCCCAATGGAACAGCCGGGTGAAACACTGTCGATTTCCAAATAAATTGCATCCTGATATTCCGGATTAATATCATTCAAAATTGGGATAGTTATTGTTTGAATAATTCCACCTCCTGCCGAAAATGTAACCTCGGTTTCTTCAGGTAAAATAAAATCCACTCCATTAATAGCACTTGTTACATCGTGATTGATATGAATAAATGCATTACAATCATGTGGAGTTGCAATTTGAACATCTACAGTGATAGTTCCTATACCTTCATCATAAAACGGCAATTCAGAATTAAAATTAATTACCGGGATAGGAATAGGATCCGTATGCGCATTCAGTGAAATATTATCGAGGCCAATTTCATCTCTGTTCCCTGTAAAACCTACAACATCATCGCAAGTCCATTTAAAATACATTGTACTTCCATTTGTAAATGTAAGTCCCGGAATTGTGATAGATCTGTTGAAGGTATATAATAATGCATCTGCAGCACCAAAAGATGCAAAATCCACCGCCGGTAAATTTGTAAAACTGATATTATCAAATGAGTATGCGAGTTTTATGGAAGTTGACCTCGCTTCATTATTATAATTATAAATAACATAGGAAAAATCCACAGAGGTAATTGTGGTTCCTGTTATGTTAAGATATCTCGTAGTTATTGTTCCTGGAACAAAATCAGATGATGCCGGTTGGATATATAAGGATTGGTTCATTCCACCGCCACTGCTCAACGCATAAATTCCGCCAACAGTGATATTACCTCCCGTGGTCCCCCTCGCATAATCACCACTTACCATGGTACCGCCAAAAGCCAGATCTCCATCCGAAAAACCTGTTATTTGCCAATTATCAGCATCCAGTTGCCCGCTCAAGGGAACCGGCTTGAACCCGGAACCGGCAAATCCAGTGAAAGTTTCAACAATCGGAGTACCGGGAATTATGATGGAAACCTGCGCTGTACCTGAAATACAAATGAAAACCAAAAATGTGTGGAGTAGTGATTTTAGCATATGGTGATAATTTTTTTTCTTTCCTTTACCAAAGATAATGCCTCAAAAATTCTCTTAGAGATAAAATAATCAACGAAAGCACCCAAAAACACCTTTAAATATTAAACCAATTGCAATCTGATAAGTCAAAGAAAAAAAATTAAATGAAGATCCTAAGAACCCTAATCATTTTACTATTACCAACATTATCTCTTGCTCAAAGTCCGGGAGATCAAATTTTTACAGAAAATCAGGTATTAACAATTGACCTTCAATTTTCACAACCTGGTTTTTGGGATTCCTTGGTTTTAAATTACGAAACCGAGACCTATATGAAAGCCGAAGTAACCATCACAGATAATTCAGGTGATACCACATATTCTGAAATTGGAATTCGCTTAAAGGGAAATTCAAGTTATGGGCATCCAGGAGATAAAAAATCATTTAAACTCGATTTCAACAGGTATATTGATACATTTGACTACGATGGATTAAAAAAGTTGAATTTTAATAATTGTTTTAAAGACCCGACTTTTATGCGGGAGAAAATATTTTATGACATCTGCAAAGCTGATAATATTAATGCCCCGCGAATTAATTATGCCAATGTTTACATGAATGATATTTTTTGGGGATTTTATACAGTTGTGGAGCAGGTTGATGACGAAATTCTGAAAAGTCATTTTGATGACAGATCAGAAAATTTATTTAAAGCAGGTGATGCTTTCGGCATGGGAGGTCCAACTGATGAGGCCGATCTGAAATATTACGGAACCAATCAATTAGATTATGATGGCAAATACACTTTGGAAAATAATACAGATGAAAATAATTGGTCTGATCTGATCAACTTACTCGATTTTATCAATAATTCGACAGATGAGGTATTTGCCGCGGAGCTATCGCAGCATTTTAATGTGGAGCAACTCATGAAATGTTTTGCTCTTAGCAATTTGTTTGCAAATCTTGATAGTTATTTAAATTCCGCTCGCAATTATTATATTTATAATAAAGATTCCACCGGAATTTGGGAATGGATAAATTGGGACTGCAACGAGGCTTTTGGATCTTATCCTGCCGGAGGTGCTGTTACAAACATGACGGAATTGGATCCGCATTATTTCGCCTTGAACAGACCATTACTGGAAAGAATTGTGAGCGTGGAAAGTACAAAATTAATATATGATGAATATTTTTGTTCTTTGCGTTCTGCTTATTTTTCCGATAGCTATATTCAAACACAAACTGATCTTTTATATTCGTTAATTCAACCTCATGTGTATAATGATGAAAACAAGATGTACACAGATGCAAATTTCGATACCAATATTGAAAGTGATATAACAGTTGGCGGTGGCCCCGGAGGTGGAACAATTTATGGGCTTAAATCATTTGTAAGTGAAAGGAATGTTTGGCTGGAGAGTGTTATCGACTGTTCAGAAATTGCTAATGATATTATAGAAAATTCCGAAATTAAACTTCATATTTATCCAAACCCTGTTCAGGATATTTTAAATTTAGAATATGGCGAATTATTGGATTCACCTGTTTTAACAATTTTGAATATGGAGGGTATTGTGCTCTTTAATATTACATTGCCTGAACCAACTTTAAATGTATCGCAATTACCGGCTGGAATTTATGTATTAAGGATAGAGTCAGAAGGCGATTCATTTTGTACATCCTTTATTAAAATGTAGGTATTATTCCCGATAATCTTTCGTCAACACGGAGAGACCCGAATAAGAAAATCTAAGAATCCATTTTTAATCATAGAGTTTTATGCTCCGAAATATTATTTCTTGTGAAGTCAAACTTTTTAGAAGATTTTCTATTCGGGGTAAATCCAACTAATTCACCAGCAAGTTCGCTGCGCTGCTTGCTGGTGAATAAGTTGGATTAAAAAACCCACCTGCCAGAGCGACAGATGGGTGTAATCCTAAACCACACATTTTTATTAAAAGGTATAACGGATACCTAATCCGTATCCCATATCAAAGTCATCGTTAATTATTCCAAATTCAGGTCGGGCATCTAAACTGAGTTGTAATGGAACTTCACTAAAATTGTACTCTATTCCGAGTTGCAAATCAAGATTTAAGAAAACTCCATCATTAAAATCATCATCATCTGAAAAGTGTCCGTTTAAATCTCTGGCACCAATACTTCCACCTGCCCCTGCGTACCAATTAAAACCACTCTCAATTGCATGAACCCATTGATATAATAAGGTGAACTTAAACCCATCTGCATATCCATCATCAAAAAAAGCAAGGTCAAATTCCAATCTGTTTGGTCCTCCAATGTATTGCTGATACGAAATTTCTGCTTGCGAACCATCGCCTCCTCCCAATCTTATTCCCAGTGCATTTGTTTGCGCTGAAATACTACTAAAAGTGAAAAAACAAAGGGCAATCAAAATATACGTTTTCATAATACATTTCTAATTTACACGGATAGTGCAAATTGATTGCCATTCTCTGGAAATCATCAAAAACGGGGAATTAGTATGTTATTTTAAGAAAAACTGTGGAAAAAATTCCCGAACCTGGATAAGTTACACCACAAAAAACTCCGCAATTGCTTGCGGAGTTCCTTCTATTCACATTTAAACACTATTGTTTGATAAATTTCACTGTGCTCACTGTTGTAATTTCATCATTAATACTTAATAAGTAAACACCTGTAGGTATTTGTTCAACATTTATTTCAACATTTGCCTCTCCTTCTTCTACATTTACCAATTTGTCTTCCACTATCCTACCCATCAGATCAATTATTCTAATATTTAGTATACCGGTCCTTGAGTTGTTAAAAGAAACATTTACCATATCAGAAACCGGATTGGGATAGATACTCACATTTTCAACCAAAGTAATTTCATTTTCCTCCTTTAAAAAAAGTGTGGTAAATAACATAACGGAGGTATAATCTTTCCAGCCTGCGGCACATTGTGCCTTCACTTTCCATTGGTAAACAGTATTTGCAGTTAACCCCGTTAATAATTTGGTATTAGTTGTAGTAGTTACATCTGTCCATGTTAGGTCGGTCAATTTTTTATAGGAGACCTGATATTGTAATGCACCGGTTACCGCATTCCAGTTTAAGGTAGCTTTTGTAGAGGTGATCAATGTTGTAGTTAAAACATTCGGCGAGGTGCATGAGGTTCCTGCAGAAGGAGTAACAAATATTTTTTCCTCAGAATAAGCAG
The DNA here is from genome assembly GCA_044227505.1 of Chitinophagales bacterium. GTDB lineage: Bacteria > Bacteroidota > Bacteroidia > Chitinophagales > BACL12 > UBA7236. The sequence continues at coordinate 12,142 of JBGAWP010000060.1, forward strand.
TCCAGAACCCATCACATAAGGCACGTGCTTTCCATGTATAAGAAGTGTTTGCAAGTAAACCTGTTAATTCTTTAAAAGTATTTTCAACAGCGGCGGTAACCCATGATCCACCTGTTGTTGTTTTATACTGGACTTCATAATTCATACTACCCATATTATCCCAAATAAGCATAGCATGTGAGGAAGTTAATTCATCTTCAAATAAATGTTGAGGCACCTGACAATTACAAGGTAAACAAACATTATCAATTCCCTGTTCATCGGCCGGGCCAGCTTTTAACCCTTCAGAATAGATCTTAATTATAATATAATCATATCCGGATCCGAAATTTACATTCTGTGTAAATGTCTGCCAGTTATAATTAACCATTCCGAATTCATTATTCAACAAAATAGTAGAAGAAAAGGAAAGATCGTTATTATTCCATTTTTGAATATTGCTTTCCGTTGAAACATTTGGGTCAATAAATTCTCCATTTACACCAATAATTTCACAAATAAGATGGTTCCCTGACGCACCTCCTCCAATATTTTTAGCCTGAAATGAAAATTCGATCACTCCTCTTAGTGCTTTATCATTTTTTACGATCTGAACAAGAGGTCTGTTCCATTTATCACTTAAAAATATTGCGGCCTTTCCATTCACAATTGACCAGCTTCCTTTTTTCAACCAGCCCACTCCAACATTTTCTTTAGTGCTTTTGGCTAATGAAACCTCGAGAAGTCCGCCGGTTTCAAATCCCGAATTCAACAGAATATTTTCATAATCCATTGCAGTTACTATCACATTTTTTGTAACAGAGGAGGTTTTTCCCTGACTATCGTAAACAGTTAATACAACGCTATATGTACCCGGTGAAATAAAAGTATGCACAGGATCAAGACCATATCCTGTAGTGCCATCACCAAAATTCCACGCGTAAGCAGCAATTCCATTTCCCTGACCAGGAGTAATAACAAATGGATCGGAATCAGATGACAATATACCATTAAATTTAATGGTGTTTGCGCCGGTAGCAACATATGCATAATCTGCCACGGGTAAAACATTTGGCGTGATAGCAGTAAAAGAAGGTAAACCAGTTATTTCAAAATATTTCGGAAATTTATAATATTCAGAAGCGCCATAAAAATCTGTACCTTCCTCAGGAGCAATGTTATACAGGTTATTATTATAAACGCCACCTATTACTTTTGTATTTCTATAATTATATTCTTCCTCGTCAGCACTTTCCAAGTCATCCGTTCTACCGGCAACCAAAGCACGTTTCCATCCTTTTACAGTTAATCCCTCATAAATTATTTGTCCGGTTACCGTACTGGAAATAAATGCAAATCCACCCAGTGGATTTCCTGTTATCCAATCGCTGGTTTGAAATTGATTATTGATATCTCCAAGTAATAAACCATTTTTTAAATGCACCTGGCCTGAATATTTAATGGAAATACCTGCAGCGAGTAAATTCCAGAATTTAAAATCCTCAACAACACTAAAAAGTGTATGTGTGTAGGGATCATACTCCAACATTGAAAAATCTCCAATATTATCATTGTTTAATAAATGTGTCCAGAAGGCAAGTGCACTATTACAGTTATAGGCAATGTTACCATCAAATTTTCGCAATGGCACAACAGCAGTGTAGATCGAATCATCTGTTCCTGCGATAACAGAATTTAAAATATTTGTTTTGGGAATTTTAATTCTATGTTCAGCAGGCAAACTTCCATCATCACTGAATATTTTGTAAGCATCACCTGCACAACTAGTAGCTATATTATCCTCATAAGAAACATTGGAACTTTGAATCCAATATCCGTTTCCTTCAAAACCGAAATCAAAATTTAGAGTTCGCGAAGCAAAGTCAGTTACAATCGAGGCTTTTCTTCCTTTAATTGCAATATTCCTATTAAAAGTTCCGAGTTCGTTTCCATCTTCTGTTACAAAAGCTGCACCTCCGAAATCAAATACCACGTTATCTTCAATATTCGCATTGCTTTGATGATTTACAAATCCCCAGCTTGTTGCGTCCACTACCGCACAACCTTTTATTAAGGCAGGAACAGCACCTATATTATTAGTTCCAGCCTTATGTAAATGGAGACTATATCTTCCCCTAACATTTTCTCCGCCACTAAGTTGTGTCCCAAATTCATCAACAACAGGATTAGTAACAAGAATATTTTTATCTGTCCTTCCAAGACCGTTAAATGCAGCATTTGAAATACTTTGTGCAACATTGTGCATCAACATTACATGACCGCGTTGATCTATTGGTATAGTGGAATAATTCTCTGATTCGAAAATAACATTTCTTGAGATATTTGCAACATATAGGCGCAATCCATATCCGGTCGGAAATTTATGTTCGTACTGAAGCGTTGTCCCTCCGGTTGCATTATTCGTGAAATAAATTGTTTTGGATGCAATACTTGTAATGGTAAGTATCTCATCATGAAATTTCGAATTATCTTCAAAATCGTTGATACTGGTACCATAAGTTCCAGGCAGAACTATTTGATCTCCTACCTGCCAGCCCGTTGGCAGTTCTGCAAGTTTCAAATTGGATGCACCTGCTGAAATATTTTTAGAAATAGAACAGAAAGTTTTTTTGTAAAATCCATTTACTGTTGTAAACCCGTGACTTATCAATCCCTTTCCAAATTCGAATGGATCTTCACTGATATCAATCGGACCCTGGTCAGAAAAAATAATTTTTGCGGTTACACCATTTATTACCGGAGCAACCACAGTACCAATGTTTAAATGTCCAACAGGATCCACTACAACTGTGGTGACTTTTAATTTAGTATTAACGGTGGACGAAAAATTCAAAGTCCCAATAACGCGCAGCCAATTAATTTCAGTCTCACTCACCGCATCATAGGTAACTGAAATTCCGGAATCGATTACAACCTGAGCATTTGTACCAGGCACTGATAATACGTTCCATGTTGAAGGATTAAACCATGATCCATTGTTAACTGCTATATGGGTTGCTTCATCAACATGCACTAAGGCAAAAACAGCACAATGTTCATCATGCATCATTTCATCATCCGGATGGGCTCCGCAATCTTCTACTTGGGTGTATGCGTTTGTTGTGAGGAGTGCCATGAATAGATAAAACACAGCAACTTGTAGCAGATACACTTTCTTCATCTGTTTGTAAGAATTTAATTGTGAATAAAAAAAAGTGCGGAATCCCGGAGTGTGGCGTGTGGTAAAAGCGGATATTGTGTGGATAGACGCAGGAAGTAACTAAACAGATGCAAAGCTAAACAAATATTTTAGCTTTTTATTTTTTAGTTGTAACATAAAAAATAATTGTGTGACTAACTTATTCTACAATTTGTATATTTTATATTGAGCGTGGTAGAGCTTCACAGAATAAATATCAGTAAAACAAATAAGCTAAAGTGACTTATGTCATTTGAAGAAAAATGATGAACTTTAAAGAGTGAGAAAATTTTTATAAAAGTAATAAAACCTCTCCTGCCAAACTATTTTATTAAAGATATACAGGGTTCAATATCAATTATATATCCAGTTTTCTTTGAAATTTTTCAGGAACAGAAACAACTTTCTTTCTATTGTAATCATAAAATACGATGCCGGTTTTTGCAAGGGCAACTACTCTGCTGCTGCATGATACACGATAAAAAAGATCAAACGCAGCCCGGGTAAATTCACCTGCTGCAATTTCTATTTTTAAACGCTCACCGTAAAAAGCTTCCGTTTTAAATTGGATAGCGGCATCAGCCATAATGATACCGGCTCCCTCAATATCCATTTCACTGTAATCAAGGTGTTTAAGAAATCTAACACGTGCTTCATGCAATAAAGATAACATCGTATCGTTGCCTAAATGTCCACCATAATTCAAATCTGTTATTCTAATTTTAATCTCAGTGGAAAAAATAATTGTTTCCGGGAAATTTATTTGAATTCTTGCCATCTTTTATTTTTAAGGTGTAATTAATAGTATCTTAAACCAAACCGGGAATTCTTGCCAATGGAATTACTGTCTGATCTGCAAAATCATTTTCTAAATATTTATAATATCCTGCAACAGCTATCATTGCGGCATTATCTGTGCAATATTCCAATTTGGGAATATGAACTGTCCATCCTAGTTCTTTCCCTTTATTGATGAATTGTTTCCGCAATTCACTGTTTGCGGACACGCCTCCGGCAATTGCGATCTGCCTTATATTGCATTTTTTAGAGGCGAGGACCATTTTTTTGAGTAAAATTTCCACAATACTGTACTGGATTGAAGCACATAGATCATTTAAATTGTTCTCGATAAAATTCGGATCAATTTTTTTTTGAGCCTGCAAAAAATATAAAATGGATGTTTTTAAACCGCTGAACGAAAAGTCCAAATCAGGAATTTTGGGTTCCGCAAATTTGAATTTCAAACCATCACCTTTTTGAGCAAATTTGTCGATTAAGGGTCCGCCGGGGTATTGAAGACCAAGCATTTTAGCAGATTTATCAAAAGCTTCGCCGGCGGCATCGTCAATTGTTTGTCCCAAAATATCCATATCAGACGGGCTTTTCACCAAAACTATCTGGGTATGTCCACCACTTACGGTCAAACATAAAAATGGGAAAAGCGGTTTTGGATCTTCAATAAAATGGGCTAAAATGTGGGCTTGCATATGATGTACTGCTACCAAAGGTATGTCTAAAGCCAAGGCAACACCCTTTGCATAACCAGCTCCTACCATCAATGAGCCGAGCAAACCGGGGCCTTTCGTAAAGGCTATTACATCTATTTGGTCCAGCGCAATTCCTGCTTTTCTAAGTGCAGTCTGCACAACAGGAACAATATTTGCCTGATGAGCACGTGAAGCGAGTTCAGGAACCACGCCGCCATATTGTTCATGAATGGTTTGATCGGCAATACAATTCGATACAATTTGTCCATCAATCAATACAGCAGCGCCGGTTTCATCACAACTAGATTCAATTCCAAGGATAGTTACAGGCATAACAATGTTGTAATTTAACCCCGCAAAAGTAATACGGTAATTTAAAGGTGCAGAAGATATTTACATACTGGCATATTTATTCTCTCTTCAGAAGGATATTGGTTATCCTGTTTTTGAGTTTATTGGGCCTGTTTTTAGCAGTGTATTTTATACTGAAGATCCCATCTGTTCAAAACTGGGTTGCACACAAGGCAACATCCATACTTAGCGAGAAATTAAATACAGAGGTAACTCTCGACGAAGTCAGCATAAATATTTTTAACCATTTAATTCTCAAAGGCCTGTATATTGAGGATCAACAAAAAGATACACTCTTATATGCCGGAAAATTGGAGATCAACATAGGAATAATAAATCCCTTTACAAAAAATGCAAAACTGAAGAACATCAGTTTAACCGATAGTTATATAAACCTTTATAGCACATTACCTGACTCTACCTTTAATTTTGAATTTATAGCTGAAGCATTTTCCTCAGGCTCAAAAGATACAACTACCACCGAATTGAAGAAGGGTGGTTCCACCTATCAGGTTTCTTTGAATAAAATTACCATTGACAGAACTCGCTTTAAAATGTTCGATGAAGTGGGCGCATCTGCAATCGATCTGTATATAAACGAGTCTGAAATATTTATAAATAAAATAGACCTGGATAAATCAGTATTAGCTCTTGAAAAAATTGAGTTTGATGAAACTGTTTTTAAGCTAACCGCTTTATATGATACCATTCCTTCCGACAAGGAGGAGAGTTACGACACCATTCATATTGGATTAGGTGCCTGGGATATTGAAGCCACACAACTAATACTGAGCAATTGTGGTTTCAGCTTTAAGGATGACAATTCTTCGGGCAACCCCGATGGAATTAATTTTAGTGACCTGGAATTGACCGAATTGAATATTGATATGTCGGATATTATCTATTCCGGGGATACCATTCTAACTACAATTAATCGCATTTCACTAAAAGATAAATCGGGTTTTCAATTAGATACACTGGCAGCGAATGTAATTTTTTCGGCATACGAAGTAACCCTGTCGGATCTGTTAATTGCAACACCACATTCTTCCATTAAAGATCAGTTCGGATTTTCTTATACCACGCTCAACGATTTTGACCGCTTCGAAACTGATGTGCGCATGAATGCGGATTTTAAAAATTCTACGATCTCCAATTCCGACCTTGCTTTTTTTGTACCTCAATTAAAAGAATACGATATAACACTTGGTCTAAGTGCAAGAATTTATGGCACCCTCAGCAATATAAAAGCCCGTGATTTTGATGCTGTAATAAATGATATTGGTGGGATAAAAGGGACACTGGACATAAAAGGTTTACCAAATATTGATGAAACCTTTCTCGATCTAAAACTAGATCCTCTGTATGCCGATATGCGCGCACTGGATGCTCTTTTAGGTTCAAACACTATTCCAAAAAACCTACTTACGCTTGGAAATGTTAATTATATCGGAAGAGTTACAGGTTTTGCATACAACCTGGTTGCCTATGGAGATATTAATACCGATCAGGGAGGAATATATTCGGATATTAATTTTACGTACGATCCGAAAATAAAATTATCCTCTTTCAGTGGAAATTTAAATACAACAGCCTTAAACGTAGGAGTAATTGCCGGCTCACCTGAAATGTTAGGAAAGGTGAGCATGGATGCAAATGTGCATGGAAGTATTGCTTCAGATAACACTGCCGAATTTGATGTGGATGCATCCATAAATTCCATAGAATTTAATAAATACACCTACAGCAATATTGATGTGGATGGAGAATTAAAAAATAATTCTTTCAAGGGAAATTTCGCAGTGGATGATCCAAATATAGTAATGACATTTAATGGTGTGGTGGATTTTACAGATTCTCTACCTGTTTATAATTTTAAATCAACAATAAGCCGGGCTAATTTAATGCAGCTCAATTTCTATGACCAGCCAATAGTATTTAGTGCAACTGCATCCATGAATACAAAAGGAAGTTCTATTGACGACATGGTGGGTTCTGCTAATTTCGGAGATCTGCTTTTAATTCGCGAAAAATATATTTATCGGTTAGATACACTCGTAATAAATTCAAATTATATTGAAAATAAAAAAGTGATAGATGTAAAATCGACACTTATTAATTTTAATATCAGCGGAGATTATGCAATAACTGCACTTCCCTCAGCAATTAAAAACATGGTAGGTCATTACACCACAGGTAAATCTGACTCCCTAATTTCAGTGCAAAAAGCAGAATATACACTAACTGTAAAAAATGCTGACCGATTAATGGCAATTTTCTATCCTGACATTCAAATTGTAAGAAACCTCACTGTTTCAGGTAATTTTAACACCGGTATCAATGAATTTAATACCCGAGTAAGAGTTGATGAATTGGAATACAAAAGTATGCATTTCGATACCTTACTTTTTGAAGCAAGAACAGAAGGTAAGGCGCTTGGATTTTTTGCACGATTAAATTCTACCCAAATAAATGAGGATACGAGGATTCCGATCATCCGTGCTGAAGGCACATTTGCAAGAAATGAATTGAATTACAACCTCAAGGTTGGTAAAGACACCGATGAAGATAGAATAAATCTGAATGGCGCAATTAAGTTTGAAGATTCCCTCATGGCATTTAATATTCTTCCTTCTGAAATTTATTTCCAGAATGAAAAATGGGATATCCAGCCAAATAACTCCTTACAATATGTAAACAAAAACATTATTGCAGATAATTTCACTTTAAATAGTGGTGATAAATTGATAAGCTTGACAAGTAGTGCAGATGACAAATTCAACACTGTTTTAAAATTAAAGGTTACCAATATTCCAATAGGTGAATTGGCTGAAGCATATATATTACCGGGAGAAGAGGTTTCAGGTAATTTAGATGCATCCTATACCATCGGCAACTTGTTAACCAAACCTAGTTTTATTGGAGGCGCGGAAATTAAGGCACTAACATTGAACGGTGTTTTACTCGGCGATTTAAAGGTAAACACCTCACTTATCCAGCCGAGCTATAAATTGAAATTTAATTCAACTTTATCGGGTGATAATGGATTTACAACGGATGGATATTATATATTCAGTGAAACGGACAGTATTGTATTAGAAGCTAATTTGCGCAGGACAAAATTATTAATAGTAGAACCCTTTTTACGCGGCATTCTATCTGAATTGAATGGTGACATTACAGGAAAACTAAATATTGAAGGACCGGTAACTCGCCCTGAAATGCGGGGAAGTCTTACTGTTAAAGACGGAGAAGCAAATATTGATTATCTGGGTGTCAACTATTATTTCCCTGAATTAAAGATCAATATTGATAAAAATAAAATTGAAGTCCCTAAATCAATCATACACGACAAATTAAATAATACCGGAACATTAGAGGGAGAAATTACCTACAGTAATTTTAACAATTGGAACTTTAAAAAATTTCAATTGCTGTCTGACAATATTTTATTAATGGAATCTACTGCAAAAGAAAATCCCGATTTTAATGGGTATGTGATTGGAAAAGTAGATGCTAATATAACCGGAAAACTGGATGCGTTAAATATTAGTGTAGTAGCAACCCCTCATGCCAAAACGCTGGTTAACCTACCCACCTATGGCTCCGGCAATATTAAGAAACACGATTTTATTCGTTTTGTAGATCGGGGTGATACAAACCAAATTAAAACAATTGATGAATTAAATCTTGCAATTGTCACAATCGATCTTAAATTAAACGTAACTCCTGATGCACAAATAAAAATATTACTCAATAGTGAAGGCACTGAATTTTTATTAGGAAGAGGATATGGCGTTTTAAATATACAGGCTAACTCATTAGGTAAGGTGGAAATTTTTGGTGATTATCGCATTACAGAAGGTTTGTATGATTTTTCCTTCCAGGGATTATTTAACAGGCCATTTACCGTAGTTCCGGGCAGTACCATCAAATTTAAGGGAGATCCTCTGAAAGCCGAATTAGATCTCAGTGCACAATACACTGCCAAAAAAGTTGCTATAAGCACCTTAACTGCCACCAGTTCCCAAGAAACAACCGATGTAAATGTATTGATACTGGTAACCGGAACCTTAGATGCTCCAAATTTAAATTTTGATCTTGATATTCCGGAGTCCGCAGCATCCAATAATTCAGATTTTCAACGCAGAATACAGGAAATTGAGTCTGATAAAAATGAATTAAATAAACAGGTTTTCGGATTATTAATTACAACAAGTTTTTTACCACAGGATCTCACTACATATAATCCTGTTGGTGTAACTGCAACGAGTACGCTCAACGATTTTGTTTCCAGTCAGATCACTACCTATTTTCAAAATGTATTAAGCGATTTCCTTAAAAATACAGAAATTGATATCGGATATGACAATATTCAAACAGGTAGTTACAATTTCACCGATGAGCAGGGGAAACAATTTGATGTGGCCGTAAAACGCGAGATCAATGAAAATATTATTGTAAAAGTTGGAACTACTTATTACGATTTTGCATCCGGTGGAACCAGCTCTGCATCCAGTCTCGCCGGAGATTTCGAAGTGGAATATTTAATCACCGACGATGGCCGCATTCGTGTAAAAGCATTCCGCATTTCTGAGTACGATGCCATCATTGCAAAAAATGATGTGAAAACCGGAGTGGGTATTTATTATACCAAAGATTTTGATAAGGTGAAGGAGTTGTTTCAGAGGAAGAAAGAATAAGGGGGTGAGTGGTGAGTGGGGAGTGGTGAGTTAGTCCGCCGGGAACTTTTTCTAGAAATCAAACGTAGTGAACGGATTCACGAAATGAGTTATGAGTTATGAGTAATGAGTTTGATACTGGAAAGCAGAAAGTTTATCGCACCGCATTGATAATTCATTAATCACAACTTTTTTTTAACCTTACACCTCTTCTTTCTTACCTTTTTCCTTTCATCCCCTTCCTTCCTTAATTCTTCGAATCTTCTCCCTTCGAATCTTTCATTACCTCCCTTCGAATCTTATATTTTCTCTTTTTCCAAATGTTCCATTGCATCCTCAACATTTTCACAAATGGTAAAAAAAGAATTCAATTTTGTAGTTACCATTAATTCAAGTAACAATTTATTGAGGGAACACATTACAACTTCGCCGTCAAATTTTCTTACCTTGGTTAATACTTTAAGGAAAAAATTTAAGCCGGTGCTGTTGATATATTCCAATTCGCTCATGTCGAAAATGATGCGGTAGTATTTATCTTCTATCAAATCTTTCAGTTCGTCGTTGAGTGCGATGGTTTGAAATTCTCCCACCAATCTTCCGTCCAGCTGTATAACTAAAGTGTGATTTTTCTTTTTTTGTATTTTATATTCCATGCTATTTTTCTATTCTATTAAACTTCTGTTTTTTCTTGTGCTTTTTGTTCGTTGATCTCCCTTAACTTCTGGCAACTTCCACAAATGCCATACATGTTGAGTGAGTGATGTGTTATTTTAAAATTGAGCAGATCACCCATCATCGATTGAATCTGCTGTATTCTCGGGTCACAAAATTCGACAACTTTTTTGCAATCCACACAAATGATATGATCGTGTTGTTTATATCCATACGATTTTTCATACTGTGCCAGATTTTTTCCAAACTGGTGTTTTGTGATCAGATCGCAGGTCAAAAGTAATTCCAGTGTATTGTAAACTGTAGCCCGGCTCACTCTGTAATTTTTACTGAGTATGTGGGTATATAAACTTTCTGCATCAAAATGATCGGTTCTGCTGTATATCTCTTCCAGAATAGCGAAACGTTCAGGTGTTTTGCGCAAACCTTTGGTTTCCAGATGGGCGGAAAAAATGTTTTTAATTTCTTCGAAAATGGTTTTGTTTTCTTGTTTCATTTAAAGTTTAATTGTAAAAATGTTTTTTATTTCCAATTGACCATATTCGTTTTAATTAGGTTTTTTTGCCACTAAGGCACAAAGACACAAAGGTTTCACGAAGATAGGTTCTATTTATATAATTCAATTCTCTAATCTCGTTACAGAAATTACGCCTTTCATGGCGCGTAATTTTCTTAATAAAGTTTCTAATTGTTCGGTGTTTTTTACGAATGTTTTGATCGTGCCTTCAAATAATCCTTCCTTGGCATCCATAACAAGACTTTGCATATTTAATTTCATATCGCCGGAAATAATATGTGTAACCTTGTTTACTAATCCAACATCATCCAACCCGGTTACTTTAATTCCGGTTAAAAAGGCAATGTCTTTTTGTTGGGTCCAACGTGTTTTTACAATTCTATATCCGAATTTGCTCATCAGTTCGGTGGCATTAGGGCAATTTGTTTTGTGTATCTTAATTCCTTCATTAATGGAAACAAATCCAAAAACATCATCACCAACAATTGGATTGCAGCATTTGGCGAGCGAATATGCAATATTGTCCATTGCATTATCAAATATTAATAATTCCGCATTGGAAGTTGCTATTTTTTCCATGCGTTCATAATCAACAGGCGCTTCTTTATCAATTGCCGGAGGAACCAGTTTCCCTACATGTAATGTAAAGTCTTTTAATTCTTTGAGCGAAATATCTTTCATCGCAATGCGATAGTATAATTCCATACTGGTAGGTTGGTGATAATATTCCATCAACACCTGTATATTTCTATCGTTGAACTGCGCTTTAATGGCCTTCATTCTTTTTTCCAATACACCTTTTCCCTCTAAAGCGATCGCGCGTTTTTCTTCTTTGAGTGCAGTTTTTACTTTACTTCTTGCGCGTGAGGTAATTAAAAAATTTAACCAATCCTCATTCGGTTTTTGTTTTTTGGATGCAATAATTTCCACCTGATCACCATTACTTAAAATATGGCTGATAGGAATTAACCGGTGATTCACCTTCGCACCAATACAATGGTAACCAACATCAGTATGTATCTCAAATGCAAAATCAAGAGCAGTGGCACCTTGGGGTAATATCTTCAGATCTCCTTTTGGAGTAAATACATAAATTTCTTTGGAGAATAAATTCAAACGAAAATCATCCAAAAATTCCAATGCATTAAATTCGGGATTACGCAATAATTCTCTTATCTCGCGCAGCCAATTATCCAGTGCTTTATCATTTGAACCTTCTTTATATTTCCAATGCGCTGCAAATCCTTTTTCGGCAATTTCATCCATGCGTTTCGTGCGAATTTGCACTTCCACCCATCTACCTTTCGGACCCATTACTGTGGTATGCAAACTTTCGTATCCATTTGCTTTAGGTGTAGATATCCAATCGCGTAATCTATCCGGATTCGGATGATATAATTCCGTAACTATGGAATATACTTTCCAACAATCCGATTTTTCAATCTCAACCGGCGAATTTAAAATTACACGAATTGCAAAAAGATCATATACTTCATCAAAAACAACACCCTTATTTTTAATCTTGTTATAAATGGAATAAATACTTTTCGGGCGACCGTACATTTCAAATGAAAACCCTTCTTTTTCCAAACGATCGCGAATCGGTTTCATGAATTCATTCATGTAACGCGTGCGTTCGCGTTTGGTGTCGGCAAGTTTTCGTGCTATGTCCTTATATGCTTCGCTCTCCTGGTATTTCATACCAAGATCTTCCAATTCACTTTTTATTGCATAAAATCCTAATCGGTGAGCAAGCGGAGCATATAAATATAAAGTTTCTGAAGCGATCTTTAATTGTTTTTTGCGCGGCATACTATCCATTGTGCGCATATTATGCAATCGATCCGCAATTTTTATCAGGATAACACGTACATCATCTGCGAGTGTCAGCAATAATTTTTTAAAATTTTCCGCCTGAATGGAACTGGTAAGATCAAATACCCCTGACACTTTGGTAAGACCATCAATTATCCTGCCAACCTTAATTCCGAATTCTCTTTTTATATCATCCAGTGTAAGTTCCGTATCCTCCACAACATCGTGCAACAAAGCGCAAATAGCAGCCGTTGCACCCAATCCCATTTCATTTACTACTATTTGTGAAACCTTCAGAGGATGAATAATATATGGCTCCCCGCTTTTCCTCCGCATATTTTTATGCGCATCCACAGCCATCTCAAAGGCAAGACGTATCTGTTTCCGTTCACCCGCGGTCATGTTATTCTTCAGTCCGCGCAACAGATTGCGATACTCCTTAACAATGAGTTTCTTCTCTTTTTCTACAACTATCGGGTCTAATGTTTCCATAGCTCAATTGGAATTACAAATCTAAATGAAATCGCATTCAGAATTGCTGATAGAAATTAACAACAATCGATTTTCATCCAAAGTTCAGGGTTGGTTCTGAGTTCTGACATGTAGTAGATCTCCTGCGTCGATCACTACATGTTTCGGTTCTGAGTTCTGAGTTCGGGGTTCTGGGTTCATTGCGGAGGGAGACTCCGGTTCTACCTGAAACCATGAGGCGAGATTGGTTGAAGGAGTTGAAGGGGTTAAAGGGGTTTGT
>JBGAWP010000061.1:0-25501 GCA_044227505.1 Chitinophagales bacterium
GGTTGCCAAAACCTGTGAGGTCATCGCACCTCACTCCTTCATTATCTTAACACTCAACACTGTTATATCATCACTCACCTCGCCATCTTCCCCTTTAAAGCGCATAATTTCGTCGATGATCTTTTTGTTGAGTGCTTTAACATCACCCTTATAATTATTTTCGACTAGTGAAATAAGTGCATCAATTGGAAAAACCTGATTTGCTTCATTTACCACATCAGTTAATCCATCGGTAAAACAAATAATGGCAGTATTTTCTATAATGGGAATCTGACCCATTTTTACTGAAGGTAGTTCATCAAACATACCCAAAATGGTTGTACCCTTGTCTAAAAATTTATAGCCATTGGAATTTACTAAAATGGGAGGGTTGTGTCCGGAGTTCACATATTTTAATATGCGGTTTTTGCGATTGTATTTTCCGAGAAAAAGGGTGATGAACTTCTCCCCTTTTGTGCTCATTAAAACCGCCTTATTTAATTCCTGCATGTATTCTTCAATAGTGGTAGGATTGCGTTTTGTAAGTTCACGTATCTGCGCCTGGAAATTAGCCATTAACAATGCAGCTGCAATACCTTTTCCGGAAATATCAGCAATACAAAAAAAGAATTCGTCCTCACTCAATTGCAAATAATCGTAATAATCGCCACCGATGTTTTGATGCGGCAGATAAATGGCATCCATTTGCAATTTATCGTTAATAGGCAGGTTATGCGGAATTAGCATATTCTGCACCTGTGCTGCAACTTCCAATTCCTTTTGAAAGGCAATAGTTTCTGATTCCTTTTTAAATAATCTTTTATTTTCGATAGCAACCGTAATAATATTTGTAACGGTTTGCGCAAATTTGATCTTATCTTCCAATGGCTCATAACTTTCCACTTTAGGATTGCTCATCAATAAATAAGCGAGTGGGTTATCTTTATGAAATACCGGAATTAATATATCGTATTGTTTTAAATAATCCGGCAATTTTCCGTTGAGTTCGGAGAGGTCGGTAAGTTTATTATATTTTAATAAAGTATACACAAGACCCGGGTTTAATTCTGAAATAAATTTATTTCCCAACACCGGTTCCCAATCGTTGCCATTTTTACTGAACAACAACATATTTTCAACTCCGATCTGATCTTTTAGTGTTTTGTGAAACAATTCAAAAAGTGCCGAAGCCGATTTGTTAGAATTAATAGCTTTGGTAATCTCCAATAAAGCATCTATTTCCAATTGTTTTAACTTCAACTGGTCCCTCAGCATTTCCATCACATTTAAACCGGCTATTGCCATATTGGTATTAAATTAAATATAAATTTAGACAATTTTTCCTTTGGTTTCTAATCCAGTTTGCTTTTGATATCAAGGGCATCGCGCAAACCGTTTCCCACCATAAAGAATGCGAGCACCAAGATAGTGATTGCAAAGCCGGGAATTAAAGCCAAATAGGGATCTGTTATTAAATTATCTTTATATTTTGCGATCATCAAACCCCAACTTGGAGCAGGTGCCTGAACTCCTATACCTAAGAAACTTAATCCCGCCTCGGTCAAAATCGCATATGCAAAATTGGCTGCAGTTATTACTATAATTGGCCCAACTATATTTGGAAGAATATGTATGAAAATCGTTCGCATATCCGAAAACCCAAACGTTTTTGCTGCCTGCACAAATTCCTGCTCTCTCACTTGCATAACCTGACCTCTTACTATTCGGGCAATATCCACCCACATCGTTAATCCAACCGCTATAAAAATGGTATAAAAATTTTGACCAAAAGCAAAAACGATTGGAAAAACCAACAACAAAGTTGGTATGGCCCAAATTATATTGATAAACCACATTATTATATTATCCACAGGAATAAAAAATTTTGATCGTTTACCTTTCATCCTGATATAGGGAGGATTTCTTTTATAAAAACCAGCAAAAGCTCCTAATGGTATTCCAATAAAAAGAGCGATAATTACTGCTACAACACCAACGGATAAGGAGACTCTGATGCCCAATAAAATTCTACTCAGATAATCTCTGCCAAGGTCATCGGTACCAAGTAGAAATTTCCTTGTAGAAATATGTTTTGATTCAATAATTTTCTGCTGCTCAGCAAGCGGAAGATCCTCTCCGGTAATTTCCTTCATTAAAAATCCCAATTTTTGTCCTTTACTTCCTTCACCAATAAATCGGTCAATATATAAGGAGTCGCCGACAAAATAATAATTTGTTAATGGGATTGACCGATAATCAACTTTTTTACCAAATAAGACCCAATTTATAAAATTTGTTTTAGGTGGCGAAAGTTCCAAGGGTTGCTTTAAAACTTTTATTGAAAGCCCGGGCGACTGAAATGCAAGTTCGTTTATTTGATCATTTGCATAGGGAGTGATATCCGGAGAAATTAAATGGGAAAACAGGGCGAGTAAAATTGCATACAATATGGTTACTGCTCCTATCATTGCGTTTCCATTGCGAATAAATTTATTTACTGACCTTATCTTTTGGTTATTGGAAATATCATATTTCAACACCTTTTTATTCCACCATAACCTGATCAAAAAAATAACAGGTGCATAAATTAAAGTGAGAAATAATATTATTCCTGAAATGATCAAAAAACTATTTACTGAAGATCTGAAAAGATCTGTCTGTTGAGAGGAGTGTTGTATCCATCCACATATCAGTGAAATGCTGATAATTGCGATCAAAAACCAAAAAACTATTTTCTTATTTCGCAACAAAATTATATTACCTTTTTCATTTAATGTTATATTATATTCTTCTGCCTTTCCAATAATACTTTCCAAAAACTCCAGCCGGAGCCACAAAAATGATATACAGAATATGTAATATCTGCATAGGTAAAAATAACCAAAGTAAATTTTCCCTTCTGAAAAATTTGGTAACAGAATACGCGAATAGCGTATCTATACACAGTTTAGCAAGAAATTGAAACATCGCCAATTTTAAAAGCGGGGCATAAAAAAATCCGATGACCAAATTTGCAACAATTAAAAGATTTGTAAGATAAACAAAAGCTAATATAACAGTTATTCTTTTATCTTCGTAATGTGTTGACTTACTTGTCCACCTAACCCTCTGATGCCAGAAGGATAGAAACTCTTTTTCTGTGTTGGTATAAACAATGGCTTCTTTATTTTTCAAATACGCTATCTTGCCTTTATACTTTTTCGCCATTTTATGCATAAGCATCATATCGTCGCCACCTGGAATATGATCTATATCTTTAAATCCATCCACCGCTAAAAATGCTTCTTTTGTATATGCAAGGTTAGCCCCGTTGCATAAATTATAAAACCCATTTTGAATACAGGCTGCTGCAATACCAACTAAACTTAGAAAATCCAATGTTTGAAATTTACCAAGAAAACTGGTATCAGGATAATAATTTACCATACCTGCAATCATCACCGGTTCATGTTCTTCGTAATAATGAACAATAGTTTGTAACCAGTTGCTACCAACGTGACAATCAGCATCAGTGGTAACAATTAATTCACCATTGGCCTGTTCGATAGCCATTTGTATTCCTGCCTTTTTATTTGCTTTTAACGCTTGTTTATTAAGGAAGATATTAGCGAGGGAAATTATTTTAAGGTTTTTAATCTTCAAACTCCCAACGATCTCAGCAGTTTTATCTGTAGAAAAATCATCAACCACTATTATTTCAAATAAATCCGGATTGTATTGTTGTTCCTGAAGATCATCCAAAAGGTTTTTAATATTTTTTTCTTCATTTCTGACCGGGACAATTACACTTACTCTGGTGGAACAATTTTTTTTGCTCACTGTATATTCCTTAAGTTGTATCCAACCGATTAAAAAATACAAAATGAGCAAAACGTATATAAAAATACAAATCCCAACAATTATGCTGATCGCGATCATTTTACAAATGTATTACTTGAAATTGGTTATATGCATTAAGATCACTCCTTGCGTTCAATATTTTAAATTTCACAAGCCATTTTTGCGCTTTTGGGGGTTTTCTCCACTTTCAAACGAAATCCAAACGTCTACAAAATAAAAAAGGCTGCACAAGGCAGCCCTTTTTTATTTGATAATCTTATTAGAAATTAGCTGTCAGACCTATTTGCATAAGAGCCAATCCATCCCAACCAAGTTCAGCATATGCACCTAACATGTCGGTAAAGTAATATCTTGCACCTATACTTCCTGAATAACCGAATGGTGATCCAAAGTCGAACGAGTAACCACTGTCAACATAATCAGGATCTTCGTTATAATATTCGAAATTTAATCCCATATATCCAACACCGATTCCTACATAAGGATCCAATTTGTCGCCGGTTGCAAAATGGTAATTTCCTCTTACTAACAATGCAAACAATGATCCTTTATAGCCTTCTTCAAAACCACTGCCGTAATCCCAGGCATTTTTGTAGGTTAGAAAACTAAAACTTGCACCTAATCCAATTTGATCTGTAAGTGCATGTTCATACTTAATGTTTAGGGGTCCAAAACCACTGGAAGTATAGCCGGTATTGAACTCATAAATGTCGTAAATGGATTTGTAAATATTGGGGAATCCGATCCCTAATGATACATTGTTCATCCCTTCTTCGAAGGATTGGGCTTTGGCTGATGTGCCGAATGCCATCATTGAAACGGCAAACAGACAGAGAAGTGTTTTTTTCATAAAGTTGTGCTTGTTTAGTTTAAGCGGCAAAATTGAGTATTCAAACTTTAAAATCCAAATGAAAAAAAGGTATATAAAATCAGTTATGAACAATTAATTATACATATCACAACATTAGAATACATAAAATACGTAAAATCAATAAGTTAACTCCCTCCTATTTTAGGAAATTATAACGTTTCCTCCAAAAAAGGTATCAGCTTTTCATCAATAAAATAATGTCCGCGTTCTAATTTTATGAGTTTACAGCGCAAAAGACCCTCTGCAAAGTAATCGGCAACGCTTATCGGAATTACCTCATCACGCAATCCGAAGTATAAAAAAACGGAAATGTTAAATTCATTTATTTTTGATTTTACTAAATCAATATCAGGATTGAAAGTACCCATGCTTATCCAGGTATCGTACAATCTTTGCCTTTTTTCTCTCGTTTCCATGTGATTGTAGGTAAATTTATATAACCAGGGAGAGATTAAATTAAGCTTTCGCGTGATGTTTATAAATACAAAAAACCAACCCGGGTATTTTATTGTGGTTCTGAATAGTTGTCGTCCCCACTTTGGATATACCGCTACATTATAAAGTTTATTGGTTTTGATTCCGTCACTTGCCATTAAAATAAGCTCATCTATTTGGGGGGAGAAATTTTTGGAAATATAAAGAGCACATTTTCCTCCCATACTGAAACCCAAAATCGAAAATCTTTCTACTTTAAAAACATCGATAGATTGTTTAAACAGAGTAATAAGGTCGTTTGTAGTAAAAAAATCAGGTTCATTCCATTTTGAATTTCCGTGATAGGGAAGATCAATGGCTATTACAGAATATTTTTTCCCAATGGCAGGCTCCAATACCAAAAAACTCTCGGCATTTTCGCTGAAACCATGAAAAGCAAATAGCACCTTCGGTCCAGTCCCGAAACGGATAAAATGAATTTTTGAATGTTTGAAATCAATATATCCTGAGTCTGTTATCGGCATGAAGGCTCAAAGTTAGCGTAATTGGAGAGATGGTCGTTTGAACCTACAGTAATGACAACTTTTCCACAACAATCTCACTTCATTGAAAAAACAATCTATGTTAGTTATCTTTGCCCTTTAGGATGCAGTTACCTGTTTGCTTAAATCAATTTTCCCACCCGATTGCATTCCCATTTCATTTATTTTCTTTTTTCTTAATAAAAAATAACGAATGCCGAAGGATAATTCGATAAAACATGTATTAATAATTGGGAGTGGTCCCATTATAATCGGACAAGCTTGTGAGTTTGACTATTCCGGATCACAAGCCAGCAGAAGCTTGCGCGAAGAAGGGATCAAGGTATCTCTCATCAATTCCAACCCGGCAACCATTATGACAGATCCGGTTACTGCTGATCAGATCTACCTGTGGCCGCTCAATTCGGCAAGTATCGAAAAGATCCTGATCGAAAATATTGAAAAAGGCACTCCAATCGACTCGGTTTTACCAACTATGGGAGGCCAAACTGCTCTCAACCTTGCAAAAGAGGTTTCTGAGATCGGAATTTGGGAAAAATACCATGTTAAAATGATCGGGGTTGATATTGAAGCGATAGACAGAGCCGAAAACAGGGAGCTTTTTCGCCAATTGATGGTGGAATTGGGAATTGGTGTTGCTAAGAGCCATGTTGCCAATTCCTTTTTGGAAGGCAAGGAATTTGCCCAGGAAATCGGATTTCCGCTGGTTATCAGACCTTCCTTTACGTTGGGAGGCACCGGAGGCGGTTTCGTTCAAAATAAAGATGAACTCGACGCCGCGCTTATGAGAGGCTTAACTGCTTCTCCAACACATGAAGTTTTGGTGGAAAAAGCGGTTTTAGGCTGGAAAGAATTTGAATTGGAACTACTTCGCGATGCCAACGATAACGTAGTAATTATATGTGTGGTGGAAAATCTCGATCCTATGGGTGTGCATACCGGCGACTCCATAACGGTGGCTCCGGCAATGACCTTGAGCGATACGAGTTATCAGAATATGCGCAACCTTTCCATAAAAATGATGCGGGCAATGGGAAATTTTGCTGGGGGATGTAATGTGCAGTTTGCCCAGGATCCTTACACCGAAGAATTGATTGCGGTAGAAATAAATCCTCGTGTTTCCAGATCGAGTGCATTGGCGAGTAAGGCAACAGGATATCCCATTGCGAAAATTGCCGCAAAACTTGCCATCGGATATCATTTGGATGAATTGAGCAATCAGATCACAAAATCCACATCTGCATACTTTGAACCTGCATTGGATTATGTGGTAGTGAAAATGCCGCGTTGGAATTTTGATAAATTTCCCGGTGCGGATGATACTTTGGGATTGCAGATGAAAAGCGTGGGCGAAGTGATGAGCATAGGAAGAAGTTTTCAGGAAGCATTGCAAAAGGCTTGTCAAAGTTTAGAAAATAATAAAATTGGTTTAAGCGGAGAAAAAGGATTTTATAAATCGAGTCAGGAAATAATTGAGAGCCTTGCCAAACCACATTGGGACAGAATATTTAATATCAAAAAAGCAATGGATCTCGGAGTTCCGGTGAGAACCATTCACAATCAGAGTTTAATTGATCCTTGGTTTTTAATGCAAATTCAGGAATTAGTTAAAATTGAGAAAGAATTGCGCCGTTATCAATTAAATAATATCCCCAAAAAATTAATGATAGAATTAAAACAAAAGGGATATAGCGATCTGCAAATTGCAAATACGGTTGGAAATTGTACAGAAGAAGAAGTGTATAATTACAGAAGAAATCTCGGCATTAAAAGAACTTATAAATTAGTGGATACCTGTGCTGCAGAATTTGAAGCTAAAACTCCATATTACTATTCCACTTTTGAAGATGAAAATGAAAGTGTTTGCAGTGATAAAAAGAAAATAATTGTTTTAGGTAGCGGCCCTAACCGAATTGGACAGGGAATTGAATTTGATTATTGTTGTGTACACGGTGTTCTTGCAATTAAAGAAAGTGGTTATGAAGCGATAATGGTAAATTGTAATCCGGAAACCGTTTCCACCGATTTTGATATTGCAGATAAATTATATTTTGAGCCTGTATTTTGGGAACATTTATGGGAATTAATAGAACATGAAAAACCGGAAGGAGTGATTGTGCAATTGGGAGGACAAACTGCTCTGAAACTTGCAAAACAATTACACGAAAAGGGAATTAAAATAATAGGAACGTCTTACGACAATATGGATATTGCAGAAGACCGCGGAAGGTTTTCTGACTTATTAAAGGAATTAAATATTCCTTATCCTGAATATGGTGCTGCAACAAATGTGGAGGAAGCTATTGAAGTAGCACATCGTATTGGATATCCGGTTCTGGTGCGACCTAGTTATGTTTTAGGCGGACAAAGAATGCGCATTGTAATAAATGATGAGGAGCTTGAAAAAAGCGTGATAGGAATTTTAAAACATTTTCCTGACAATAGAATTTTAATTGATCATTTTTTAGATAGGGCGGAGGAAGCAGAGATAGATGCAATTTGTGATGGAGAAAATGTTCACGTTATGGGCATTATGGAACATATTGAGCCTGCAGGGATCCACAGCGGAGATTCCAGTGCTGTATTACCACCTTTTAATCTGAGCGAAAATGTTTTGGATCAGATGAAAAATTTCGCACAGAAAATTGCAATGGCGCTCAACATTCGCGGTTTGATAAATATTCAGTTTGCAATTAAAAATGAAGTGGTATATGTTATTGAAGCAAATCCAAGAGCTAGTAGAACAACACCATTTATTGCAAAAGCTTATCAAATTCCGTATTTAAATATTGCGACCAAAGTGATGATAGGCGCAAAAAAATTAACGGATTTTACTTACGATAAAAAATTAACCGGTTACGCAATTAAAGAACCTGTTTTCAGTTTTGATAAATTCCCGAATGTAAATAAAGAATTAGGTCCCGAAATGAAATCAACAGGAGAAGCAATTAGATTTATTGCTGATCTGAGCGATCCATTCTTTAGAGAAATGTATTCGAAGAAATCTATGTATTTGAGCAGGTAAGGAGAGAGGAGGGGAGGAGTAGAGGAGTAGAGGAGTGGAGGAGTGAGGAGGGAGGAGTGGAGGAGTGGAGGAGGGAGGAGTGGATTTTCGCGATGCGAAAAAAAAAATGAATGTTGGGAGTTTGCATCCTTTTTCCATTTATTTTTATTATTTTTGGTTAAATAATTGTTTAACCCTTAAATAATTTTTATGTTCTTAGATTTAGCGCATACTAAAATTCCCATTTATTTAGAGACCAGGAATTTAGTAAAGGAATGTTATAAAGCATTAAAAAAATTTCCTCCTGAAGAAAAATTTGCCTTGGCTCAACAAATTAGAAGGGCTGTAATTTCCGTTCTTTTAAATGTAGCTGAAGGCGCTTCTAAAAGTTCAGGTGCTGAACGGAAACGTTATTATGAAATTGCTAGGAGTTCCCTTGTTGAGGTGGATGCTGCTTTTGATGTTGCTGAAGATCAGAACTATTGTAAAAAAGAAGAATTGCAAAATTTAGGTAATTCAATATTAACGTGTTTTCGACAATTAAGCTTAATTATAAACTCACTTAAATAGATTCTGAAATTCAATAAAATATTATTTAAAATGTATCAAAAAAAAGAAATTTCATTAGAAATTTTTTATCGAAGTTATCGGATCCACAGCAGTTTCTATTTGGCACAGCCAAATAGTCCACTCCTCACTCCTTTACTCCTCCACTCCTCACTCCTTCACTCCTCCACTCCTCTACTCCTCCCATGAGCGACTTTGCCTGGATAGCATTAATATTAATAGTTTACATGGTTGTGATCAGACCTATGGTGCAGGGAATTCTTAATCAGGATCCGAAATCGAAGGGAAATACATATCCTCCGAAGAATACTAAGTCAAATAAGCATGACGACGATTATGTTGATTACGAAGAGATCAAATAAAATTACTCTTTCTTTTTATTAAAAAGATCATCCAGTTTATCCTTCATACTTTTCATAACTTCCTCTGTTTTTTCAGCAACATCTTTGAAGATCTCTTCTGTTTTTTCTTTTACATCAACAGCGGTGTCCATTAATTTTTCCTTAATGCCTTCGCTCAATTTTCCACCCTCCAACATGTTATCGATTTGTGAATGAAATGATTTCGGCATTTTTTCTTTTAAATAGGCCGAAACAGTTTCAATCGATTTTTTCGCCTGCTCATCCGTAACTCCGGCTGATTCAGAAACTTTTTTAATTAATTCTTGCATAACTTTAATTTATTTTGTTGTTATATAATTTATCTTTTATCATTCCATTTATATTTAATTCATACACCTACCTCAAAATCCACTCAGACCTCACAGGTTTCCCAAACCTGTGAGGTCATCGTAATATTTTGGCTGTTCATCGGTACATTGGTACATTTTTTTGGCTGTTCATTGGTGCATTATTTTCCAACCATTTCTGCCGGCACCACCCAAGCATCAAATTCCTCTGCTGTAACATATCCTAACTCCACCGCCATTTCTTTTAATGTTTTGTGTTCTTTATGTGCTTTTTGGGCAATTTCTGCTGCTTTATAATATCCGATCTTTGTATTTAATGCAGTAACCAACATCAATGAATTATTTACGTGTGCCGCTATATTTTTTTCGATGGGTTCAATTCCAACTGCACATTTATCATTGAAAGACACACAAACATCGCCGATCAATCTTGCACTGTGTAAAAAATTATAGATCATCATGGGTTTGAAAACATTTAATTCAAAATGTCCGCTCGCTCCACCAATATTAATTGCAACATCATTTCCTAAAACCTGTGCAGCAACCATGGTCATTGCTTCGCATTGGGTTGGATTAACTTTACCGGGCATTATAGAAGAACCAGGTTCATTATCCGGAATATGAATTTCACCAATACCACTGCGTGGTCCGCTTGAAAGCATTCGAATATCATTTGCAATTTTCATTAAGGAAACTGCAACTGTTTTTAATGCTCCGTGTGCCTCCACAATTGCATCGTGTGCAGCCAACGCTTCGAATTTATTTTCTGCAGTAATAAATGGTAGTCCGGTTAATTCTGCAATATTTTTTGCAACCAATTCAGAATATCCTTTTGGTGTATTTATTCCGGTGCCTACTGCGGTTCCACCTAATGCAAGTTCACTTAAATGCGCAAGCGTATTTTTTATTGCCTTTAATCCGTGATCCAGTTGAGAAACATATCCGCTAATTTCCTGACCCAATGTTAAAGGCGTGGCATCCATAAAATGGGTGCGACCAATTTTAACAATATGCATAAATGCAAGTGATTTTAATGCAAGGGTATCCCTTAATTTTTCAATGCCCGGAATGGTATTCTCTATTAATATTTTATAAGCAGCGATATGCATTGCAGTTGGGAAGGTATCGTTGCTCGATTGCGATTTATTTACATCGTCGTTTGGATGTATGATCTTTTTTTCATCCGTTAGTTTACCACCTGAAAGAACATGTGCACGATAAGCAATTACTTCATTCACGTTCATATTGCTCTGAGTGCCACTTCCGGTTTGCCAAAC
Source organism: Chitinophagales bacterium (assembly GCA_044227505.1). Classification (GTDB taxonomy): domain Bacteria; phylum Bacteroidota; class Bacteroidia; order Chitinophagales; family BACL12; genus UBA7236. The sequence continues at coordinate 11,204 of JBGAWP010000061.1, forward strand.
GACCAATGGAAATTGATCGTTTAATTTCCCTTCCAATATTTCGTCACACACCTGACCAATTGCATCAGATTTACTTTTATCCAATACATTTAATTGGTTATTTGTAATTGCAGCAGCTTTCTTCAAATAGGCAAAGGCAGCTATAATTTCCTTTGGCATTTTATTAATATCCTGTGCAATTGGAAAATTTAAAATAGATCGTTGCGTCTGCGCGCCCCAGTAAACTTCTGAAGGGACTTCGATGGAGCCCATGGTGTCTTTTTCGATACGGTAGGTCATTGGGTGAATAGTGAATGGTGAGTAGTGAGAGTGAAAATCGGTTGCATGATAATTTCAATTCTTTTTTGATGCATCTATTAATCCGGTTAGTAATTTAAAAGACTTTACGATAGCTATTCCGAGTTCAGTTTCATTTTCCTTTGTAACATATCCTAAAATCTCACCACCACTAAAACCTGAGTCTACTTCGATTACAGAACCTCTTGCTATTTCAAAATATCTTTTTCGTTCTGCTTCAGATTTTCTTGATGCCCCTTCAGCAATATTTAACAATACTGAATGCGCAGCTCTTTTTATTTGTTGTGTTAAACAATATTTTTCTTCAGGGGGAAATTTTTTTAAAGTTATGTAACATTCAGAAACCAACTTTTTAGCATAATCATATGCAATCAATTTTGTGTGAGCTAATTCAAGAAACATAATTAAATATTTAGGGTTAAACAATACAACAAATATAATAATTTACTCAAACCTAAAATATTAATTTTCTTCCTTCAAATATAATAATTTGAAGGGCTGAATTACCTCACGATCTTTACTCAGAACACCCTACTCACCCATCCAAGGTGCGCAGCACCTCTCCCACTCACTACTCACTATTCACCACTCACTACTCACCCCTAAACGGTCATAATCTCCGCCTCCTTCACCGCCAAATGTTTATCCACTTCAGCGCTGAATTTATCTGTTAATTTTTGTACTTGATCTTCGCCATCTTTTGCCATGTCTTCGGGGAGACCATCTTTTTGTAATTTTTTAATTTCTTCATTTGCTTCCTTGCGATAATTGCGAATTGCAACTTTGGAAGTTTCACCCATGTGTTTAGTTTGTTTTACAAGATCTCTTCGTCTTTCTTCCGTAAGCGGAGGCATTACCAACCTGATAACATCACCATTATTAATTGGAGTTAATCCAATATTAGCGGCAAGAATTGCTTTTTCTATTTCCCCCAACATTTTTTTATCCCAGGCCTGAATTGTTATTGTTCTTGCATCCGGTAATGCGAGGTTAGAAACCTGGTGTAAAGGGGATAAAGCCCCATAATATTCCACCCTTATATTGTCTAAAATTGCAAGGCTTGCTCTTCCGGCACGAACGTGGGAAAGCTCCACTTCTAAATGTTTAATGGCCTTTTGCATTTGCTCCTGAGCCATATCGATCACGAGACTAAGATCTTCTTCTGTCATGTTATTTTAATTTAATAGGGTATATAATTATATTATTGCCTTCTTCCTTTTTTCATTCGTTCATTCATGTTTCGGGCCCCATCTTTTATCTTCCCCATAGGGGAAGACATAAGCGCGGCATTTCTTCAATCTTTCTGCATGGGAATTTCTTTTTCGTTCAATCCTTGCTACGGTAATAAATTTGGCTCCGGGTGTAAATTCATTCTTCATTCCTTCATTTCCCAAGACCTGCACAGGTTTCCGAAACCTGTGAGGTCATCGGCGTTTCCGAAACATGGTAGGTCGATGGTGTTCATTATTTATTTGAAACCAATGTTCCAACATTTTCTCCCGCCAAAAGATTTTTCAAATTTCCTTTTTTATTCATATCAAAAATAATAATCGGTAAATTATTTTCAGCACATAAAGTAAAGGCCGTCATATCCATTACATTCAGATTTTGTGCTATAACCTCTTTAAATGTAATATTCTCAAATTTTGTTGCGGTAGGGTCTTTTTCAGGATCTGCTGTATACACTCCATCTACTCTGGTTCCTTTTAAAATTACATCAGCCTCTGTTTCAATTGCTCTTAAGCTGGCTGCCGTATCTGTGGTAAAATAGGGATTCCCGGTTCCTGCACCAAAGATCACTACCCTACCTTTTTCAAGATGCCTTATTGCTCTTCTTCGAATGTATGGTTCACAAATTTGTTCCATTTTTATTGCTGAAAGCAAGCGCGTAAATAAACCAACGTTTTCGAGTGCGCTTTGTAATGCCATGCCGTTAATTACAGTCGCCAACATTCCCATATAGTCGCCTTGAGCTCTGTCAATTCCTGAACCAACCCCACTCATGCCTCTGAATATATTTCCGCCTCCAATCACAATGGCAACTTCCACACCGGCATCAGAAACTTCCTTAATATCAGCAGCATATTGTTGTAACCGCAAAGGGTCAATTCCGAAATTTTGTTCACCCATCAGCGCTTCGCCACTGAGTTTTAAGAGTATTCGTTTGTATTTTGGCGTCATTAGGGCAAAGATAAAACTTAGTTGGCAGTAATAGAACGAAAAGGGTTGTTGAAGATGCAATAAATACTAACATAAAGCCAATCTCCCAGAGTTTTGAGATCTGGATGTCCCTCTTATTTTTTTGCAACAGGATACAATTCCTGATGCAAAAAATCTTTCGGAAATTGTTCATCGCCGGGAAAACCAAGTTCTATATCTCTTCCTGAGTGAGGAATATAATTTGTTTTAAAGATATAATCCCAGATGCTTAAACTAATTCCGAAATTAATGCCATATCGATATTGAGAAGGAAGATCTTTTGCATGATGCCATATATGCATTTGAGGATTGTTGAGTAGATATTTTAAAGGCCCGAGTCGCAGATTAATGTTAGCGTGATTAAAATGACCTATCACAAGCGACAACATATTGGCAAGAAGATAATCGTTAATACCAAAACCCAGCATTGCCAAAGGAATATATTGGATGGTTCTATAGATCACATTTTCCATCCAGTGAAATCGCAAATGTGCAGCAAATCCCATTTGTTTAACACTGTGATGCACCTTATGAAATTGCCATAGCCAATTACTTCTATGCAACAATCTATGAATATTCCACTGAATAAAATCTTTAAGTAAAAAGGCAAATAAAATTTTGATCCAAAATGGAAGTGTATTTATTTCGATGGCAATCCCATTTGTAATTCCGAGCTGAGATAATCCATCATTAAAAAGTGTTACAAAAACGTTTGAGATGGCGTAGTAACCAATTAATGAAAAAAGAAAAAAGTTAAAGAACATATAAAATCCATCAAGCCAAAAATCGGTTCTGATTATTTTCTGGTCTTTTCGCCAGGGGAAAAATATTTCCAACATCCAAACAATCAGGCTTATTGCAATTAGCCAATAGAAATAGTTGTCCCAAGATGGGTTTAAAATGGCGTGAGAAAAATAATTCCAATATCCTTTAAACCCATTAATAAAAATATCAATATAATCGCTCATTTAATTTTGTAGTTAATTAATAAATGCATCTCAATCATATACTTTCACACCTTCATTTAACCATATCCCCCACTTTTTGGAATAGGCGTGTATTAAATCAGTATTATTGCCAGTTTGATCAACAACGGGTTTATCCTGATTCACCCATTCGAAAACTCCGCCATACAGGTTTACCACATTGGTAAATCCTAAGCCAAGGAGTTTTTCAGCAATTTTTTCACTTCTATAACCTACGGAACAATACACGATAATTTTTTCATCCCTAGCAATATTCTGCACTCTGGAAACATTAAAATCTTCGTATCCCACCCATATTGCATCTTTTATATGAGAAACCTCATATTCTTTTAATTCACGGGAATCCAAAAATATTCCTGTGGTATCATTTACAACATCAGTAACCCCAACTTCTTTAACAGAATGAGCTAATAAGGTAGATAACATCAGGTCAAAACTTTTACTTTCAACATGTGTTTGGGCATTGATATTTTTTATTGCAATAAATAATGACACGATCACCAATAAAAGTAATACCACATACATTTTTCGATTCATTTTAAATTTTTTGGGCACTTACATTAAACTTTATAATTCCAAAAATAATTCTTGTAAAATAATAAAAATCCCCATTATAAGCACAAACAATCCGAAGGCACCCTTCAATTTTTGTCCATTAATAAATTTACTTAGAAATGAACCAATTAAGATACCGGAGATTGTTATGCCGGAAAATATAAGTATAAACTCCCAATTAATAAGCTGACCACTTTGAATATCACCTGTAAAGCCAATGAGCGATTTAATCGCGATGATGAGTAAGGAAGTCCCGATAGCCATTTTCATTGGAATTTTAGCAAAAACAACCAAGGCAGGAATAATTAAAAATCCGCCCCCAGCACCTACTAAACCTGTTAATGTTCCGATCACCAATCCTTCCATAATTATTATGGGATAATTAAAATGTGTTTTCCCGTCATAAACAGGATCCGGAATTTTACGTTGCCTTATCATTCCAATTGCCGCAACGATCATGATAATTGCAAAAAATACCAAAATAGAAATCTCTTTAGTAAGGGTGAAATTGTCGGAAGTAAAAATTACGTGGGGAATTGCGGGCATAATAAAAGCCCTTGTTAAATAAACAGCGATCAAACTTGGGATGGAGAAAACAATTGCAGTTCTATAGCTTATCGTCTTTTTTAACATATTGGGAATGGCGCCGATAAGTGCTGTAAGCCCGACAATAAAAAGTGAATATGCCGTACTTAATTCAGCATCAATATGAAATAAGTAATACAACACAGGAACAGTTAAAATACTGCCACCTGCACCAAGCAGACCGAGTGTTATCCCGACAACTAAAGCTCCGATATAACCGAGAATTTCCATTATCGGGACCAGGAATTATTATACATAACTATCAATTGCTACAAAGATAAAACACATGGCAACAAAGAATTGTGACCTTTGTTACCATGTGTTGGAATATCATCAAAAAACTTCTAAAAACCTTATTTTACATTCCCCATTAATTTCCTGATCAAAGGAGAAATTACAATTAAAACAACACCTGCTATAATAGCATATAACGCAAAATCGCGGTATCCGTTTGTATAGGAGATCAATTTATCCATTGGTGTTGCATTTTCAATATCAGATACTATACTCGCACCAAATAATCCGGCTACATATTGACCATAGGCGCTTGCCAGGAACCACATCCCCATCATCATACCTTGCAAACGTGTTGGAGACAATTTAGTCATAATAGAGAGTCCAATTGGCGATAAACACAATTCCCCCAGTGTTACCACAAAATACGCTAGTGTAAATACATCCAAAGATGTCATGCCATCAGGTCCGGCAAAAAAACGCGTTGCATAAAAAATATAATAGGCAATGCCGAGAAATAAAAATGCGATACCAAATTTTACAACAGTATTGGGTTCCACTTTTTTCTTTGCCATTGCGATCCACAAAATACCAATAAGGGGAGCGAAAATGATCACGAATAAGGAATTCGCAGCATTATTTACACCATTAGGATCAAGTTTAATAAATCCTAACACTTCATTTTTAAGATTATTAGCAGCAAAAATGGTTAGAGAACCACCAGCCTGTTCAAATATTGCCCAAAATATTATAGAAAATAAAATAAAACATAAGGCAGCAATTAATTTTTTTATTTCAGTTGCGTTATGTTTTGACATTTCATAAAAAAGTAAGAGGAGTGCTGCCGGTCCGATTATATACATAAACCAATTCACATATTCGGGCGTAGCAACCATTTTCATGATAATAGGTATAATTGCTATTGCACCTATATAAACCATGTATTCGTACCATTTTTTATTGAATCCTGATTTTGAAGGATTATTTGGATCTGCAATTTTAATTGGTGGCAGACCAATTGGACCCATTGATTTTTTTGTATAAACAAAGGTGAGTAAACTGATGGTCATAACCACTGCAACCAAACCAAACGCAACATTCCAATGTGAATTTTCAGGAATAACAGAACCGAGCATATTTCCTTTTCCAATTGCGATACATGCGTATCCTCCGAGCAGGGCACCTATATTAATACCTGAATAAAATAATGAGAAACCGGCATCTCTTCTGCTATCTCCATCTTTGTAAAGTCTTCCAACCATGGTTGAAATATTCGGTTTGAAAAATCCGGTGCCAATAATATTAAAACTGATCCCCAAAAAGAAAAATTCATGAGGGTTAATACAAAGAATTATACTTCCAGTTATCATTAATAGTCCGCCCCAAAACAAAGATTTTTGAAACCCAAGAATTTTATCGGCAAATAGACCACCAATAAATGTAAATGCATACACAAAGGCTTGAGTAGCACCATACTGTAAATTGGCAACTTTTTCATCCATAAAAAGCTGGTCGATCATAAAGAATGTCAACATACCCCTCATTCCATAAAAACTGAATCGTTCCCACATTTCGCTGAAGAACAAATACCAAAGTTGTTTAGGATATTTCCCGGAGAACGACTGAATTTTTTCTAATTCAGGATCAGTAGGATTTGGCGATTTATCAATAATTATTTCATCAATTGGTTCACTCATGATTATTATTTTAAATTAATTATTAAGAAAAAATCTTTTACGCTCCGTGTTCTTTTACAATTCTGTTTAACCATTTAATAATGAACATTACCACAACACAAACCACTGCTGCTGCAACAAACATGATCATAAAAAATGCAGTTTTATTTGTAAAAATATCCCAGGAACTTGCAAGTGTTCCTGCCAATTTTCCACCTATCGATGTAATTAAAAACCAACCTCCCATCATGAGGGCGGTTAAACGCGGTGGTGAAATTTTTGAAATAAATGATAATCCAATCGGACTTAAAAATAATTCTCCGATGGTAAATACTGCATAACTGGATATCAACCAGGCAGCTGCAGTTTTATCGATGGCGATATCTGTAGACATTGCTGCAAAAGCCATAAGCAACATACTTAATCCGGAGAACAAAACACCTAAAACTATTTTCCAGGGTGTGCTCGGTTCGCGTTTTCTTTTAGCAAGCCATGATAATAATCCAATTATCAATGGTGTGAATAATACAATAAAAAAAGGATTTATTGATTGAAATAATTCCGGTGATATTACCTGCATAGATTCTCCCTCTGCAGGCCATTCTTCCTTAGGAAGATTTTGAAAATAAGTATTTACGCCAACTGTTGTCATTACTTCCCCATTTGCATCTAACTGTGCAACAAAATTTTCATTGAGTACAGGGATGGTATCGGTAGGCGATGCATCAATTGTTTGCAACATCCCGATTTTATCCGCAACGGGTTGCAGAGCCGGTGAAATTGATCTATCTGTATAAGTATCAGCCCAAATTGTTTGAGCTGTTGAATTCTGATTGTATATCACCCAAAATACAAGTGCAATTGCATACACCACTAAAATTGCTGCAATACTCGATTTTTCCTCTTTTTTAGCACGCACCCAAAGGGATACATAAAAAGTTACAATAGGAATACATGCAAACATAAATGCATCAGAAGAATCAGTTCCGAAAATTGTTCCTTTTATCATCCATCCGATAATTCCGAAAATTATTGCAGGGAGAAAAACGTATAATGCAATTTTGGAAAAGGGAAGGTCATCCGGAGAGATCGGTTTTTTAATATCTGAATCTTTTACGTGTCGAACAAAAGCGGCAAGGATTAAAATTCCAATAACCATCCCTACTCCGGCAGCAGCAAAAGCATATCCCCATCCATAGGCATTTCTTAAATAGGCAGCAACGAAATTGCAAAAGAAGGCTCCGATATTGATTCCCATATAAAAAATATTATAAGCAGAATCCTTTTTCTGTTTAAGTTCATCTTTGGAATACATGATACCCAAAAGTGTGGAAATATTCGGCTTGAAAAATCCGTTACCAACAATAATAGATAACAGGGATAAATACATAATATTATCGTTTCCATTTATTGCGAGTCCGAAATATCCCAATGCCATTAAACTGCCACCAATAAAAATTGCCTTTAAATACCCTATATATCTATCGGCAATCATTCCTCCAATAAATGGCGCCAGGTATACCAAAGCGATATAGGTGCCTACAATGTCGATTGCAGTGCGCGTATCCATTCCTTTTCCCTCTGTATCTTTTAAATACAAAAAGAAAATTCCAACCATTAAATAATATCCGAATCGCTCCCACATTTCTGTGAAGAACAAAACGTACAATCCTTTAGGGTGTTTTTGCGCGAGTTGAGACATATTTAATGTTTATATAATTATAAATAATTTAAAAAAATTAACTCACTCCTTTTTCCTTCATTACCTTATTTAACCATTTCAATAGTCCAAAAAGTAATAATGCAGCTATCATTACCAAAATAAAATTGGTAGTGAAGAATCCGGCTTTATTATCTGTTGCTTCAAAATTGCTGGATAAAATTCCGGCGAGTTTATTTCCTACAGAAGTGGAAAGAAAAAATCCTCCCATCATCAAGGCAGTTAAACGCGGCGGAGATAATTTGCTCACCAATGACAATCCCATAGGCGACAAACATAATTCGCCAACAGTAATTACACCATATGTTGCAATTAACCAAAGTGCACTTGCTTTTTCATTTTCCACATTAACCGAATTAACCGCAGCAACCATAACCAGAGCACTTAATGCAGTAATTACCAAGCCGATAGCAATTTTTGTTGGTGTTGTAGGTTCCTTTCCTTTTCTGCGCATAAATCCAAATATACCAACAACAACAGGAGTTAACAATACAACCCAAAATGGATTAATTGATTGAAATAATTCCGTTGAGTATAATTTCAGATCACCGCCCGGAGCAGGTTTTTTTTCTTCCGGTAAATTTTCGAAATAAGTATGCGAAGCTGTTCTCACTGCAATTTCATTACTCACAATTTTTGCAGCGTCTTTATCACCGGCAGCGTCTAATTTCCCGCGTTCTGCATCAAGACTATCAATATAGGCTTCAAATTTTTCGCCGGTATAATTAACTGAGGGATGATTATTTACATTTTGTGCCATGCCTATCGGTTCTGCAACATTTGCAATACCACTTGACATTTCACGGTCAGTATATTCTTCCGCCCAAACTGTTAATGCATCGCCATTCTGATGAAATACTGCCCAAAAAATAACGATACATGCATACACACTTAATAAAGCTGCAATAGGTCCTCTATCCTCTTTATCGGATTTAAACATCAGATAAAGAAAAAATACAACAACCGGAACACAACCAAAAATAAATGCATCATTGGTATCTGTTCCTAAAATATTTCCATTCGGGTTTTCTGCACTGGTAATTCCGGAAATAAAATAACCGATCACACCGAAAATAAACATTGGCAATAAAACTGCACCTAAAATCCTTCCTGTTGACAGATCTCCAGGTTTAGTCGGTTTTAAAACATCTGCAGACCGGATATGTTTTGTACCGGATGCGAATATCAGCAAGCCGATTATCATTCCGACACCAGCTGCTGCAAATGCGTACCCCCATCCATAATTGATGCGCATATAAGCCGCAACAAAATTGCAAATGAATGCGCCGATGTTAATACCCATGTAAAAAATATTGTACCCTGAATCTTTGTTTGCAATATATCTCTGATCGTTGTAAAGATTTCCAACAAGTGTGGAGATATTCGGTTTGAAAAATCCGTTACCAAGTATGATCAGTAACAAGGAAACAAAAAAGGCAGATTCATTGTGAATCGACAATCCGAGATATCCAGCTGCCATTAGTGATCCGCCAATAAATATACTTCTCCTGTAACCCAAAATTCTATCTGCTAATAATCCTCCGATGAATGGTGTCAAATACACCAAACCAATGTAGGTACCGTAAATATCAGATTTTTTCTGACCGGTAAACCCCATTCCCCCGTTTTCCCATGCATCGAGCATGTAGAGGGAAAAAATTCCTAACATTAAATAGTATCCAAATCGCTCCCACATCTCCGTAAAGAAGAGCACATAGAGTCCTTTTGGATGTAACGGTGACCTTGGTTGGCTCATAAGTATCCTGTTTTATTGGTGGCTAAAGATAAAAATGTTTTTGAAAGGGAAAAGCTTCGTTTCTGTTATCCTTTGTTACCGGCAACCTAAAATCATGCCTTTTCTGCATTGAGTTTGCTGTTTTTTCTGCTGTAAAGAAAATAAACAACCAAACCCAAACCGAACCAAATGAAAAACCATAACCAGTTTTTGGCTGTCATACCTGTTAACAAATACAAACAGGATGTTACACCCAACAAAGGAATTAATGACCAGTTTTTTACAAAAGCAAAAATGGATAACACAATACAAAGGGCCCAGAAAATTAAAGTACTGATCTTATAGGTAACGTCATCTGCTCCAAAATTGATGTTAAACAGATCCGGGAAATAATTATCTGCTGCAATAGCAAGTATAATTATTGCAGTGAAAATAATGGTGGGGTAAACAAGTTTTGCATTAAAATAAGGCATGTGAAATCTGCCTTTTTCTTTCTCCCGTCTCGGAATTAATAAAATGCCACCACACACTAATACAAATGCAAATAATGTTGCAATACTTGTGAAATCGAGCACAAAAGTTTCGTCAGTAAATAAAATAGGAATCCCAACTACCAAACCGGTAACAATAGTTGCGAAGGATGGTGTTTTATATTTGGGATGTATTTTTTCGAATTTTTTCGGCAATAATCCGTCGCGGCTCATGCTCATCCATATGCGCGGCTGCCCCATTTGGAAGACGAGAATTACACTTGTCATTGCCGCTACAGCACATACAGAGATAAGGGTTTCCATCCAACCCACATCATTAAGTCGGAATACTTCCGCCAATGGATCTCCAACAGCAAGGTCTTTATAATATGCCATGCCGGTAAGCACTAATGCTAACACTATATATATAGAAGTACAGATCACTAATGAATAGATCATACCTCTGGGAAGGTCGCGTTGTGGATTTTTACTTTCTTCAGCCATGGTACTTACCGCATCAAATCCGATATAAGCAAAAAACACCGCTGCAACTCCTGCCATTACTCCTTTAAATCCTTCAGGCATAAAACTTCTTACACCATCATCGTTAATTGGTGTCCAGTTATCTATATCCAGATAAAATATTCCTACAAGGATTATTAATACAATAATGGATAATTTAATTACCACCATGATATTGGTAATATTTCTACTCTCTCTTACCCCAACATACACCAACCATGTAATTAATATATTGATCATTAATGCAGGGAGATCAAAAATGATATGCAATCCTCCAATTACGGGACTTGTATTCCACGCTGCACCCATTTCGGCATGTGCACTTCTGTAATTTGATGTCAGCCAAGCCGGCAGATCAACCCCGATAACATTTAAAAGGTTTTCAAAATAATCGCTCCAGGCAAATGCCACATAAATATTGCCAATGGAATACTCCATTAAAAGTGCCCATCCGATGATCCAGGCAACTATTTCACCAAAGGAGGTATAGGCATAAGTATATGCTGATCCTGCAACTGGTATTCGGGAAGCAAATTCGGCATAACACATTGCAGTAAAACCGCAGGCAATACCACAAATCACAAACAAAATGATAACGGCAGGTCCTCCACTCGCGCAGGCAGATCCCATGCTGCTGAAACTCCCGGCACCGATAATAGCTGCAATTCCAAAAAAAGTAAGATCGCGAACAGATAAGGTGCGATGCAGGCCTGAACTTTTATCTATATCGTCGGCAACATCTAAATTTTGAAGAACGGAAGTGATTGATTTTTTCCTGAATAGTTTATTCATATGGGCTCCGGTTGTCGGCTTAAATGTATGTATTAATGCTCAGGTTTTCAAATTGGTCTATTGTTAAAATTGAAAGGAACTTGCTGTATTAATAATGCATTTTGTTTGTTTGATAGCATATTTAATAATTATTTTGCAACATGCGAAAAAGCAAATTACAGCGTTTTGCTGAATTGGACACGTTTGAGAATGTATTGCAGAACTATAATTTTCTTGACCCCGTACTGCTTGATAACGAAAAACAATTGGTAGACCCGAAAGGGATCTGGAATACACAAATTTTTAAAAACTCGAATCCTATCGTTTTAGAACTCGCATGTGGAAAAGGAGAATATACTTGTGAGATGGCAATTGCCGATAAAACAAAAAATTATATTGGAGTAGACGTAAAAGGCAACCGGATGCATCGCGGTGCAAAGAGAGCATTGGATCAGAAAATTACAAATGCATTTTTTTTAAGGACAGATATCAATATTATTTCAACCTTTTTTGAAAAAGATGAAATAAGTGAGATATGGATCACTTTTCCTGATCCACATTTAAAAAAGGGAAAGGATCAAAAAAGATTAACCAGTGAACGGTTTCTCAACTACTATAAAAAAATATTAAAGCCCGGCGGCATAATTCATTTAAAAACAGATGATCCAACTTTATACCAATTTACATTGGATACCATAGATCAACTTCAATTAAAATTAATTTATGCGGATGATGATATTTATTCCAAACCTTTGCCTCATCCTTTTTTAGAAATTAAAACATATTATGAGGGGATGCATTTAACGGAGGGGAAGTTGATTAAGTATGTTGCGTTTGAACTCCGTTAGTTCTGTGTTCTGAGTTCTGTGTTCTGAGTTCTGTGTTCTGTGTTCTGGGTCTGAGTTCGACGTTCTAGGTTAGCAAAAGTTTACATGGTTATCAAAAGTTTTAGGGTTGTCGCTCCGATTGTTATTTTTTATTTTTTGATTGTTATTGGATATTAATTTGCGTTCCTGGTAGAGAAGAATTTCATGGTTAGCAAGTTTGACAAGACTAGCATGGTTTGCAACGGTTATATACGGAGTAAAATCATCCGGCTGTGAATTGTTTGTTGTTCTTTATTCTTTGTTCTTTACCTGCCTGCCGCTGATGCTGTCGGCAGGCAGGTTCGATATTGCATTTAAGTTCTGAGTTCTGACATGTAGTAGATCTTCTTCGTCGATCACTACATGTTTCGGTTCGGAGTTCTGAGTTCTGGGTTCGGGGTTCGCCACTCCTGCGTCGCTCGCTACAGGCTGATTATGAACGCTGTGGATTCGGAGCTGAAAGTTTCATGGTTGCGTTCCGATTAATGTTTTTTATTTTTTGATTGTTATTTGATATTAATTTGGGTTCCTGGTTGACAAGGATTTTATGGTTAGCAAGGTTTATAAGGTTAACATGGTTTGCAACGGTTCTATACGGAGGAAAATCATCCGGCTGTGAATTGTTTGTTGTTCTTTATTCCTTGTTCTTTATTCGATATTGAATTTGCATTATTGAAGAGACGAAATGCATTGCGTCTCTTCAATAATCAATTATTAAACAACGACTCCATCAACTCCCCCAATTCATCATAATCCCTCACTCCCACTTCCGTTTCTGCAACACCTTTAATTTGAATTGCATCACCCATAAATTTAGAAATATCAAATTCTTTATTTGTAATGTCGATCATAATTGGAAATTGATTTGCAGGTAGATCAGACGAATTTTCTTCTGTAGATAAAATAAATAAAATATTTTTTGAGGAAATTAATTGTGCATTTTCTTTATTGCTTTTAAATATAATTGGCAGTTCACTATTAATTTTAGATCCGTTAGCGTCAAAATATTCATCCCCCAATTCCAAAACATCCGGTTCGAAAAAATTGATGATATTTAGGACATTGTCCAAATCCTGATTTGCGAATTCGGCAACTATTTTTGGTCCGTGGATCCAGCCTTTTATGGCAAGCGCATTTTGGGGAGAAATGTAGTTAGGAGATTTCGGATCGAAACAAAAACCGATATAATCCACCTCGTATGCAGCAAAAAAACGCGCATCGGTAAGATTCGTGATGGAACCGGCTTTAAAAGGTATTTTTAATGGCATAAATAATTCAGTTGTGTTGATTTGAATAACAAAGGAGCAAAACCTATTTTTGATAAACAAATAATATGGCGGAATATTCGAATAAAGAAAATTTTTTTGATCTGGTGTGGCAGGTTGTGCGACTTGTTCCGAAAGGAAGAGTAACCAGTTATGGGGCTATTGCCAAATACCTGGGCACGGGGTTAAGTGCCCGCATGGTTGGATGGGCGATGAATGCATCTCATCATGCAAAACCAAAAGTTCCGGCGCATCGCGTAGTAAACAGAAACGGATTACTCACCGGCAAAGCACATTTTGTTCCCCCTGAAAAAATGCAATTAATGTTGGAAAAGGAAAAGATAAAAGTTAAAAATGATCAGGTGGTGGATTTTAAAAAATTGTTTTGGGACCCAGCAGTGGAGTTGGAGGATTTGG
>JBGAWP010000062.1:0-25212 GCA_044227505.1 Chitinophagales bacterium
TTCTTGTTTTTTTTCAATTATTTATTAATTTTCTCACCCCATTTTTATTCCTATAATAAAATAAAAAAAAAAAACAACAACTGTAACTGCCACTGCGACCGTGACTGCGACTGAGACTGCCCACTAACTACAACCCCATCTTCTTCTTCATCATAGGCAAAATATCAACGGCATCTGGTCCGAAGTATAACATTGCAGAACCATCAAGAATTGCGGTGAGTTTATTTTCTTCACCAACTAATTTAATTTTTGCTTTTACATCAGCAAGAATTGGCCCGTAGAGTTCTTCCTTCTTTGCTGCCAATTTATCATTGGATTCCTGCTCATATTCATTGATACGCTGTTGTGCGTCCTGTAGATCCTTTTCAGATGATTCCTTTTTAACTTCACTCCAGGTAGCGGAATTTTTATTGTAATCGTCTAATTTTTTTTGATATTCAAGAACATATCCGTAATAAATTTCCTGCATTTCGTTAGCATATTTTACTAAAACAGAATCTGCACTTTTTACTTCCGGCATTAATACAAGAAGATCATTCGTGTTTAAAAAACCGATCTTTTGTGCTTGTGAAGTGGTAATGCCGAAACATACCAATGCGATAAGGATTATGATTTTATTTTTCATTTTTGGCTGATGGTTTTATTAGTATTTAGTAGTTAGTATTTAGTAGTTAGATTCGTATACCTGAAAATTGTCGTCGAGATTAAATTTTATGTTATTATATTAATTAGACCTTAGTATATAACAGTTAGTAGTTAGATAAGTAACCATGGAAATATTTGTTAGTCTTCAACTTTTGTGATATAATTTAACTTAGACAATAATTAAACTCCCGGGCAGGATATATCTATATACTACATACTATATACTACATACTTTAATCTACTTCTGCGGAGTATATCCCAATTTTTTAATAATATCGTCGCTTTTATCGTTTTCAGGATTTGCATATAATAAAGTGGTGCTGCTCGATTTATCGAAAATAAAATCGTAACCGCGTTCTTTCGCAAATTTTTCTATTGCCTCATACACTTTGTCCTGAATTGGTTTTACTAATTCCTGACGTTTCTGAAACAATTCACCTTCGTATCCGAATTTTGTTTTCTGATATTCTTTTATCGCCTTCTCTTTCGTTTCAATTTCAGTCACCTTGGTTTTTTTCTGTTCTTCAGTGAGCAGATATTGTTCATTCTGAAAATTGCGATACAGTTCATCAATTTCCTTTTGTTTTTTGTCCACTTCTGCGCGCCATTCGGTAGTGATCTTGTCGATCTGATCCTGAGCTGCTTTATATTCTGGAATATTCTTAAGAATATAATCTGTGTTCACATAGGCAAATCGCTGTGCATTTGCAGTTACAGCTGTTGCAATAATTACAATTGCAATAATTAAACTTTTTTTCATGCTTGGTTTTTTTAAGTTATTTATTCCGGTTCAAATCCTAAAATGACCGTGAATTTTCCGTTTTTGGTGATATAATCGAAAAATCCTGTGGCCGGTTGTAAATCTCCGGGAACCAGATCGTCAAAGCGTATGCCATAATCTACACCTAACAATCCGAACATCGGCAACCATGCCCGCACACCTATACCCACTGAGCGTTTCAGGTCTAATGGATTAAATGCCGCAAGATCGGGATAAAGGTTTCCTCCTTCCGCAAAGGCCATTGCATAAATGGTTGCAGACTGACTCTTGGTGATTGGATAACGCACTTCCAGCGTATATTTATTAAATATCGATTCTGTTCTTGCAGAGGAACTGTTTGTTTGATTAAATACTTCATATCCGCGTAGCGAAATAATATCGGTTCCCACAAAAGTATTTGTATATCCTCCTGATAATCCATCTCCACCTAATTGGAATCTTTCGAAAGGAGGAATTCCAACATCACTGTTATAATATCCCAACCAACCGAATTTAATTGCTGTGCGCAAAACAAATTTTCCAACTAAAGGAGTATAATAATCGGCATTAAAACGCCATTTATAATATTCGATGAATTTGTATTTACTTTCTACACTTGCATCGGTATAATCTTTATTATTGAATGCTGAATAGGGCGGAGTAAATTGCAACGATAATGAAATACTGGAACCCGATCTTGGAAATTGTGGATCATCCACCGAATTTCTTGCAAGTGTTTCTTTAAAACTAAAGTTATTATAATCGCCATTCGTTGCAATAAAGTACGGATAATCTTCCAAATGATAATTATAATAATTTATGGAACTCAATAAAGTAAAATAATCATCCGGCCATTTTAAACGGATACCGTAACCTAATGATGCCCCGTTTGCAACAAACACTCCTTCCAGATCATTATAATCAGTACCCGGTATATTATATCCTAATTGTGTACGTGTTAAACTTACGGAAAGTGAATTTGGTTTTTTACCGCCAAACCAGGGTTCCACAAAACCAATATTAAATGCCTGATATAATCTTCCCGTAGTATTAATGCGGAAGGATAATTTTTGTCCTTGTCCGGTAGGAACCGGTTTCCATCCGTCCTTTTTTAACATCTGATCCGTACTCCAGTTATTTAATACGATACCAACACTCGCCAAAATACCATAACCCTGACCACCATAACCGGCAGATAATTCCAATTGATCGGAGGGTTTTTCTACAACGGTATATTCTATATCCACTGTTCCTGATTCGGGATGCGGAATAGGATTTACGCCAATTTGTTCAGCATCAAATAATCCCAAGGCAATGATCTCGCGTTGTGATCGAATTACCAGGGAGCGATTAAATTTTTGTCCGGGTAAGGTTCTTAATTCGCGTCGAATTACATGTTCACTTGTTTTTGTATTTCCGCGAATAATTATTTTATCTATAATGGCCTGAGGTCCTTCAAAAATTCTGATCTCAATATCAATGGAATCATCCTCCGCCCAAATTTCAACAGGAGTGATACGGAAAAACAAGTAACCATCGTCCATATACAGGGAAGTGATATCCAATTGTGTAAGGTCGAAAGAGATACGTTGATTTAATAATGTTTGATCATACACATCTCCCTTATTAATTCTTAAAATAGAGTCCAGTTTTGTTGAAGCGTATTTTGTATTTCCCTTCCAGATAATATTCCTGAAATAATATTGTTCACCTTCCTCTATGGTATAAGCAAGTGAAAGTGTTCTTGTGGAGCTTTTATAAACTGAATCCAGCGTGATCTTCGCATCGCGATAACCCATAGTATTGTAATAGGTAATAATGTTCTGGCGGTCAATTTTTTCTTTTGCCGCATCGTATTTTGAAGAATTAAAAATGCGCACCTGTGCTCTCTGAGAAACAAAATCCAAAACATTTTCATAACTGATGGAGGATAATATATTAACAATGCCCTTCGGACCAAAATCTTTTTTAGTAATGGGGTCTTCCGGATCATTATAAAATACATCCACCTGTGTCCGCATTCTTGTATCCTTCATTTGTTTTAGCAACTTCCGGTCAGATACTTCCGTATTTCCCTTCAAAACAATTTTATCAATTTTTACTTTTGCTCCTTTAACAATATCAATAAATACAATTACACTATTATATCTCGATGTGTCAGGTTTAGCGTAAACATCCACCGTTGCATTTAAAAATCCTTTATCGGCATAATAATCCAATACGGTATTTTGAATTCCAATTCGTGTAAAATCTGCGTACGGTGTAACACCTCCAATGATATCTAATTTTTCAGTGAGGTCTTCCCGTTCCGATTTAGAAATTCCTCCGGGAGAATAAAGACTTATTTTCGGTAATTCGGTCAGTTTAATTTTGAGGAAGATCTGATCACCTAAAATTTTATCAATCACAATTTCCACCTGAGAAAACAAGCGCATCTTCCACAAACTTTTTATTGCGATACTAAAATCTTC
Source organism: Chitinophagales bacterium (assembly GCA_044227505.1). Lineage (GTDB taxonomy): Bacteria > Bacteroidota > Bacteroidia > Chitinophagales > BACL12 > UBA7236. The sequence continues at coordinate 3,877 of JBGAWP010000062.1, forward strand.
ACCCGGAACAGAAATTGGAGTGCCTGCAGTTAATCCGCATCTAACGATCAAACTATTCTGATCAATATTACTTGATACCAAACCTTCAATTACCGGTGTGGCAGCAATAGTATATTTTTTGGGAGATGAATAATCTATTATGTTGGAATCAACACCAAAATTCTGAGCGTTCAAGCCGAGTGAAAAAATTGTCATCCATCCGCACAATAATATTAATCGAACTGTAAGTTTCATCATAGTTTAATTTGATCTGTTGTTTTTCCAAATCGGCGTTCCCGTTTCTGATAATCGAGCAAAGCTTTATCGAACTGGTTCTTATCAAAGTCGGGCCACAGGGTTTCTGTAAAGTAATATTCTGTATAGGCGGTTTGCCATAGTAAAAAGTTACTAAGGCGAAATTCTCCGCTCGTTCTTATTAAAAATTCAGGATCCGGGATGTTGGCAGTATTAAGATGTTGACTGATCACATTTTCGTCAATATCTTCAGCATGTAATTTTCCGGTTTGTACTTTGGCTGCAATTTGGCGCATTGCATGGGTCAATTCCCATCTACCACTATAACTTAAGGCCAGAATGAGATTTAGCCCGGTATTATTTTCTGTGATCTTTTTAGCTTCCTCCAGCTCTTTAATACATGCATCAGGCAAAGAATGTCCATCGCCGATCATGCCGATACGCACATTATTTTTACTGAGTTCGGGAGTTTCTTTGCGAATGGTGCGCACTAAAAGTTCCATTAGCGCATTTACTTCTGCCTCGGGTCGATTCCAGTTTTCTGTGCTGAATGCATAGAGTGTTAGATACTGAACTCCATACTCCGTGCAGGTTTCCACCACTTTTCGAACTGCTTCCACTCCTGCATGGTGCCCATAGATACGCGCTTTTCCATTCAGTTTGGCCCAACGACCATTCCCATCCATAATGATGGCAATATGTTTCGGAATATTATTAAGGTCGGGTTGAGCGATATTCATCAGGGTGCAAATTTATCAAAAGGCAGCGGCTTATTTATTACCCCACTTCCCGGGAGGTGCACATTTTAATTCAACAAAGGTATAGGAGAGGAAAATTCCGGTATACAGATATTTGTCATAATGCTGACTATCGCCTCTTTGTTTACCGGGTTCACCTAAGGGTAGTATGTCCACTTCCGTGGATCTGTCGGCCAAAGCAACAGCAAGGGTTCCGTTTGCACCGGTGGCCAATATTGAGGGATCAACATAGGTTTTGCTCACATCATCAAAATAATCGGTAAATAACCAATGCCAGTTTGCTTCTATACCAAAGGTGACATTTTTATTTATTGCGAATTTAAATCCTCCCCCCATTGGCACTGCAACTTGTACGCGCTGATATTTGTCGTTGCCCGTAAGTTCAGGAAATTGCTGTCCTTCTGTCCCAAGTGGCTGAAGATCAACCCATTCTGAGTCTATCATGGCCTGTGGATTAAAATAATAAAGGGAAAGACCCATAAAAATGTAGGGTGTGAACCAGTTTTTCGGTTTTTCGCGTTCGAGTGGAAAAAAGTTAAAATCCAATCGCGTTGTAAGATCATACACATTAGTTCGAAAACTCAGATTGCGACGAAGATTGTAAACATTGTTGGAAATAGAATCGTAACCAACTGATTGTCCGCCACTTACACCAATATAATACCCAATTCGCGGATTCGGATTATAACGGAAGAATACCCCGGCACCGGGCTTAATATATTGCATGCTTTCCAGTGTATTATTTATATCTCCGAAGGAATTTGTCACCCCACCCCACATACCGATCTCTGCCTCCTGGGCATTGATTTTCGGGCAACACAGTAGTATAGCACTTATTAAAACGAATGAATATAATCGAAGATCCAACATGAAAGGGTCGCAAAGTTACGGAAATGAAGGCTTAACGGGAAAAAATGGGGGATTATTGTTTGAAGAGGGATTTTGACAGTTCTGAGTTCTGACATGTAGTAGAACTCCTTCGTCGATCACTACATGTTTCAGTTCTGGGTTCTGAGTTCTGGGTTCTGGGTTCTGGGTTTTGAGTTCCGTGTTCAACTCGGAAGAAAATTTATCGCTACGTCAGACTGCCCACTGCCACTGCCTACTGTTTACTCTGAACCAACAGGGTTCAATTCGGAGTAAAATTTATCACTTCGTCAAACTGCCCACTGCCACTGCCCACTTTTGACAGACTATTGTATCATTATTTTCGAACTTGATATTGTTCCATCAGGCTGTATGATATTAATTAAATAAATACCGGGTGTAAATCCGCTTATGTCCATTTGATAATATTTAGAGCCGGAATAATTGGTAATATCTTGTTTTATTATTTTTCCAGTCAGATCGGTGATCGTAAACATGGATCCAGAAATATCAGTATCTGTAAAAATGTAAATTATATCAGATGCCGGATTAGGAAATATTTTAATACCAGATTCTTTTTCCGGTATGTCGTTTATTGCAACATGCAAATTTAAACCTGTTGTATCTTCCAAATACAAATACCACATTACCTGCATTTCATCTTCGCTTGTAAGTCCGAAATAAAGATCGTGATCTTCCTCATTTACCCATGTTGTTTCATAAATAATTCCATATTTGGGTTTAACAGGTTTCATACTTTCCCAAAACCTTACAGGTGGATGGCGATAATCATAAATTTCATCCAGGCATCCTGGAACTCCTTCTGTAGCGCCACATGCAGCATCAAATAATTGTTCGCCTTTGGAACCATCGGGATTGCGTATATAAATATTAAAGTCGGTTCCATGTCGGTGTGTATGGCTTGTCATTGACCATATAAAAATTTCTTCTTCCGGATCAGCAGAATTATCATATGCAACCGCATCGTGTGTGTATGGAACGCCGTCATTTGGAATATAAAATCCATCATCCGACAATAAGATCGGTATCATTTGTTGAATTGCAGTTCCTGCAGGTTGCGTATAAATATTGATGTATGCTTCGCATGCTTCCGATTTTTCCGTTGCATAATTTAAATAATGCGAATTAAGATCAAGCACGGCATTTGCTTCCCAAAATAATGCTGTGTTTGGCGGTAATACCAGATCAAAAGAATTTTGATTTGCGCTAACCAAAACCGTATTAAATACGTCAACAGCAGCCAGATCATGTAAACCAGGAGCAGCTGCAGCGCCGATAGCAGCATTGGTATATTTATAAGTAATAAAATGATGTGAATATTCACCCATAAACGTTTCTACTCTTGTAACTTCTACATCATCCGGAATATATGTCGGAAATTTTAACCAATATTCATGTTCTGTTTCAGGCCATAAAAAGAATGGACCAAAATGCACTTGAAATCCTTCACCGGGAGCCGGTGGTGCAGGCGGAGATTCTATACTTTGAAATCCATCGTTATCGTAAAAATCGGCAATCAGCGCTACATCCACCAAAGTATCGCTTTCCTTTGCTCCATAAATGATCCATTGTCTGATAAGTTCAATGTCTTTATTGTTTAACGGATCGGCGCCTTGAGGACAAGCAATTCCTTCTCCTGCCTCCAGATTAACGTCTAATGCAAGACTGTTATTGATCTTGCTGAAAATAAAACTTTTATAAGGATTGCCTGGAAGTACTCTTTTATACCCTTTTGCCAGTGAAACTGCATTGGTAGGATCAACATCAAACAAATTATCATAAACGGCATCTATGGTTCCGCTAAGGTCGAGACCGCTTTCATGACCAGCAATATGACATCCGCCACAATTTGTTTGTATCACATTATAGGTCATTTCCCATGTCGTTTGGGAATATATTGCTGTTGAGGTAACTACTGCTGTTAATACAATGAAGAGTCTTTTCATTTTGAGAATTTGGAGTTACGAAATTAATAATAATTTATATATGTACCTTGCTTAGAATGCCAAAAGACACAAAAGTTACAATTTCTGTGAAAAATTAATATTGTTTAAGTGATAGGTAAACAAAATGATGACCAAAAAAAAATGGCCTTCGGAAAACCGAAGGCCATAAACATGTTAGGAAATTTTCAGGAGGAATTTTAAAAATGATTATTTGTTTTCATTTTCCTTTAAAACAGGATTTTCAACCTGTTTTCTTCTGATGGTGTACCAATTAATATTCCTTGTAAAATACATGGTCAATGCCAACATAACGGTCAGTCCGATACTTCCGGTAAGCAGTGCATAATCCGACATTTGCAAAGTGACGAAAAGAAAACCATACAGCAGCGTTAATATCCCGAATAATAAAAAAGACAATTTTGTTGAAGTGAAAATTGATCTCGAATAAAGAGATATCATTAATATAATTGCAGACGCGGAAATTAAATATGCTGCATCAAAATTCAATTGTTCGGAAATTGCAACCAACAAAATATAAAATAGACAAAGTGCTAATCCCACCAAAATATATTGAAATGGATGTATTCTTTTTCCATTCATCATTTCCACAAGAAAAAATACGAGAAAGGTAAGTGCGATTATTAAAATTGCGTATTTAACCGAGCGCATAGATTTTTGATAATCGTCGAGCGATTCAATGAGATCCACTCCGAATGCAGAATCGTGTAAATTGTCCGAATACATGCTCCCCTGCCACATTTGCGGGTAGTTTCTATTCAATTGTAAAATATGCCATTTCGCTTCAAAACCCTTATCGGTAATTGTTCTTTCATCAGGCAAAAAAGTACCATTAAAACTCGGTGCATTCCAGTTTGAACTTATATTGATATCTGTAGTATTTCCAATAGGAACAAACGACAAATTATTACTTCCCTGCAGTTCCAGTTTATAATTAAAATCAATTTTTTTGGAGATCATTTCAGAAAGTCCTTTAATTGGAAGACTGACTCCTGAGGGTGCAATTTGGTGTTGACTTGTTCCTGCAATAACAGGCAGATCTTTTCCATTAACTGATATCAATAATTGATTTTTAATTCCGCGCATATCGGTAATTCCAAAATTGAGAATTGCCTTTTCCCAATCCGGTTGACCGGAGAATTGACTAATAAGTGTTGTATCAATATCAAAATTACCGGAGATGCTCAAGTCAGTTTCATAAACAATTACCTCATAAATTCCGCGTTTCAGTTTTTGTGGAGTTACTTCACCGGTAATATTCAAAGCATCGGGAAGGATATGAATATATTTTACCGCCTCTGCGGCTTGGCCGTTAGGCAAGAGGGGATAAATTATTGGAATAGTTAACACCGGACCGGTAAGTTCCTGTGAGGAGGCTACGTTATTGCTCACTTCCTCCCGGGTTTGTTCGCTTAGCTGTTCGCGTTCATTAATGATCTCTGTGATCATAGTTGCCGGAATGAGCAATATGAGCGCCAGAAAGCAGATGGTAAAGAGTTTAAAAGTTACTGAGGTCTTGAACCAGAAGCTTATCCTGTCGAAACCTTGAGGGTTGTCTTGTTCTTCCATAATTTGGGTTTTTATACTTTGAAATACAAAGTTCTTTGTTTGTTTTGAATATTCCAAATTTATTTTTGAAGACCTCACGACGTGAAGACCTCACAGGTTTGGGAAACCTGTGAGGTCTGAGTATGATCAAGTAAATAAACCTATATGTGGGGTAATAAATAAATTCAAATTGATATAATTGATTTATTTTTCGATTGGATTGATAATTTGTCTACACCCGAAAGACCTCACAGGTTTCCCAAACCTGTGAGGTCATCTTTCAAATCATTTGTTAATTTATTAGTCTGGTAATTTAGTAATTGATCGAAGCCATGCAGTTTATGGACCGAAGGTCCGGCTGTTAATTGGTACATTGGTACATTTTTTCGGCTGTTTCATCGGTACATTCATTTGAACCATTCCGCATACATCACATAATTATTCGCAATGCGATCGATGTTGTGTTTAAATACTTCTTCGCTGAGCGGTTTTAATTTTTTGGCAGGAACGCCACCGTAGATGAAACCACTTTCCAATATCGAATTTTCTAAAACAACTGCACCTGCGGCAATTAAAACATTTTCGTTTACTACTGCATTATCCATCACAATTGCGCCCATTCCCACCAGTACATTATCGTGAATTGTGCAACCGTGTACTATTGCATTGTGACCTATGGAAACATTATTGCCAATTGTTGTGGCAGCTTTCAAATAAGTACAATGAACAACAGCATTATCCTGAATATTTACTTTATTTCCAATGGTAATGGAATTAACATCTCCCCGTACAACTGCATTAAACCATACACTACAATCATCACCCATAATTACTTCCCCTACTATGGTAGAATTTTCTGCGAGGTAACAATTTTTTCCAAATTGAGGTGTTTTATTATTTACAGGAAGTATAAGAGGCATAAAGTATTATTTAAAATTAATAGTAGAGGTAAAAAAAGATTTATTTAAGTTGAATTATCGATTTTCTGTTTTTATGAATTGAATAATTTTTTCAGCTACCGGTAAAGCGGCTTCATATCCTGCATCATAAATTATTTTGGATTTATTTACGTCAAAAATGGTGTAATCGGCCGTCTCCGGCTCAATTAAAAAATCACATTTTTCCATTCTGCTTTCCATGTTGGTCATGAGCGATAAATTCAATATCCGAAAACCAACATCGCGCATTCCTGTTAGTTTTTCCGTATAATTAATAGGCGTTACATTTACCCCGATCAATATATCGCACTGATCGCGAATAGGTTCCACCGGAAGATTATTTAATACACCGCCATCCACATAAAAATGTTCTCCTATTTTTTGAGGTTTAAACACTAAGGGTATCGATTGTGACGCAATTACAAAATCCGTTAATTTACCACTCCCTATAATTTCAAATTTTCCTGTATTTAAATTTGTTACAGAAACATAAAAAGGTTTTTTTAACTGTTCGAAACTATCGTGGGGAATATTTTCAGTTAATATCTTTCTGAAATAACCGAGTTCCATCATTCCCTTATTGGGCAACCCCATTTTTATGATACTGTAAATACTTTTATTTTCAATTAGTGAATATATTTTTCGAGGAGAAAAACCTTCTGCATATAAAGCACCAACCATAGCTCCTGCGCTGCACCCTGAAATAACATCCGGAAAAATACCTGCACTTTCCAGTGCCTGCAAAACGCCTATATGGGCAATTCCTCTTGCTCCTCCTCCCGAAAGTGTTAAACCTATTTTTTGATCCATATATTTATCCTGCTAAAATTAGATATAATGGAGCAGAAGTTTATTTTTTTAAAAGGAATAATGTATTTCTAAAAACGGATAGAATTCCCCTCTGCTATTTTCGTTTTATGATCCCTGTCTTCTCTCCGAATTTAAATGCAAAATCCTTCATCTCATTCACCATTTCCTCATTTTGATTTGCGCGATTGTAGGTATCTGCCATGGTCATAAGCGTTTCGAAAAAGAATTTATCCATTTCATCCTGGCGCATTTCTTTTGTCCAAAGATCGATCCGCAGCGATTCGGAAGATTTTTCATCGAACACGCTTAACATAAATGCCTTACAACTTTCCGGTTCTGCCATCTGACTGTCGCTTGCAAACCAGGTGATATTTGCAGGGATATTGCTTTCATCTAAAAATACTTTCAGCTGAATTTCTGATGTTTTGCTCATAACTTTATTTTCCTTTGGCACGAAATTAGTCATTCTACCCCTTAAAGAGATATAAAGGTTTGTTTAGAAAACAATTTTGAATTCCGAAAAAACCTTACCTATCTTTAAACCAAATAGACGCATACAATGAAAGCTCTGAAATTATTATTATCCATAACCTTTGTTATTTTCTTTTTTGACGCAAAAAGTCAGGTGGTTTATACCACAGAATGGAAAAGCGAAGCCAACAAAAAGGTATATGTAACTGAAAACCCTTCAGAAGCTGATCTTATTGTTTTTAAAAGCGATTGGAAAAGTGATGCGCAAAAAGATTCCGGCATCTGGTTTTTTACAGAATGGAAAACAGAGGCGGATATTCTAGTGTATTATACTGAATGGCGCAGTGAGGCCGACCTTGTAATTTGTTATACTACCTATAAAGAAGAGGCCGGGAAAAGGAAATAATTGCCAGCGAGAGGCCATTATACTTTAATCTTTACGTTCAAAAGTCAGGAAATACCTTCCATAACGGTATTTTTTGCGAATTTCACACCGTGAATCTCGTTCTAGATCTTGGTAATACCCAACATAAATGCGCTGTATTTGAAAATGATCAGGTCGTTTTTGTCTGGAAAAAAGAGAATCTGGATGTGGAAGATCTGACATCCATCCTCCAAAAATTCCCGATTTCTAATGCTATTCTCTCCTCTGTTGATAGTCATGACCCGACCCTGGAAGAAATTTTACGAAAAAATGGGAATTTCCTTTTATTAACCCAGTATACCCCCGTTCCTATACAAAATGCGTATGCAACCCCTGAAACCCTTGGCAGGGACAGACTCGCAGCAGCAGTAGGGGCCAATGCACAATTTCGCAATAAAAATGTATTGATCATCGATGCCGGTACCTGTATCAAATACGATTTTGTAAGTGCAGAAAATGTATACCTGGGGGGTGCCATCTCACCGGGACTCAATATGCGACTTTTGGCCATGCACAATTTTACCGCGCGATTGCCGTTAATAGACCCGTTGCAGGAATCCGGTATTGAAAATATTAGGCTTACCGGCGATACCACACATACCTCTATGATTTCAGGAACATACATCGGAGCCATATTTGAAGCAAGCGGAATGATTGAAGCCTATGCCTCAAAATATGCCGATTTATCCATAGTTACTACAGGCGGAGATGCACATTTCTTTGAATTGCATCTTAAAAGGCAGATATTTGCACTCCCAAATCTGGTTTTAGAGGGATTGAACACTATTCTTAATTTTAATTTGAATCATAACTGATGCGTTTCGGAAGATTGCTACTAGTACTAATCATTTTTACCATATCCACTTTATCGGCTCAGGTTAATTCTCCATATTCGAGATATGGATTAGGCAATATTTTTCCTACAACCTTTGGCGCATCTAACGGAATGGGTGGTTTTTCGGCTGCGTATTTCACTCCAACCAATATCAATTATCAAAATCCAGCATCTTATTCTGAGCTCAATTTTGCAACCTTCGATATTGGCGCTTACGGCAATGTGATCACGCTAAAAAGTGAGAATGAACAATTTACTTCGGGCGATGGAAATCTTTCTTACATGGCTTTCGGGTTTCCCCTTTTAAGACAATTAAGACGACATAAATTCGGAATGAGTTTCGGACTTTTGCCTTATAGTGGATTTCAATACAGTATTTTTGAAGAAGTGCCAACTGATGATCCTCAACTCGGTACCATTGAATATAATTATGTGGGTGATGGAAGTTTATATCAGGTATATGGAGGTCTCGGTTATAAATATCAAACTAAAGCAAAAGATACGGTTAAGTCTATAAAAGGGAATATGGATACTGTAACTTCCGCAAGTATTTTTAATGTAGGTGGAAATGCGGCACAGCTTTTTGGTTCCTTATCCAGTATTACATATGCTTCGTTTCCGGAATTATTTAATTCGCAAACAACCAAACTTACACAAACAAGCAGAATTAATGGAGGTATGTATAATTATGGTGTTGGGTATCAAAAACAATTCATAAGAAAAAGCGGAACAAAAAGAGACATTTTGACCTGGCGATTCGGAGCAGCAATGAGTCCTCAATTAACTGTTAAAGGAGAACAATCCATTGTGTGGACGAACGTGCAGAAAAGTGGTAATTATGAATTTATTACCGATACCATTTATTCACAACCCGATACTTCCGGAAATATAATAATTCCTGCTTCCTTTCAGGGAGGTATTTCATTTAGTTTCTTCAGTTCAGAAACAGAAACTAAAAATCAATTTACATTGGGCGCACAATATTCCAGAACCATGTGGAGTGAATATGCAGGATTTCAGGATGCAGGCACTTTAGGCGACAGTTGGCGAGCTTCAGTATCTATGGAATTCATCCCTAAAATAAAAAAAGAAAGAAATGCTGCCTGGGCATTGCGTCTTGGTGGTTATTCCGGAATGAGCAATCTTATTGTTGACGGAGTGCAATTAAATGATATCGGAATTACCGCAGGAACATCAATTCCATTGGGTTTCGGGGATAATGTATTACCATCTTTCAGAAGTTCCCGCATGAATGTTTTTGTAAATGGCGGACAAAGAGGAAGTAATACGGATATATCTGAAACCTATTATAATTTTGGAGTTGGATTTACCCTTGTGGATTCAGGATGGTTCAGGAAATTCAAACTGAATTGATATTATCTTCCAATTATTATTCCTATTTAATATAGCACACAGGTATATTTCTTTTGAAATGAATTTGTGACAAAATATTTTTTTATTGCTTTTATATTATCAGATTCTTTTATAAACCGGAATCAATAAATTGAAAAAATATTATCTCCATCTGCAAAAAAATAAATGTTGTAATTTAATTACAAGCACTCTTATTTTTGGGATGATGTTTTTAGTTTCTTGTGTGAATGATATTGATGATGTTAATAATGCAGCCAAACTTGCCGAGCCGGGTGTGGAACGCGGAAAAAATATCGAATTGTTTTACAGTGAATACGGCAATGTAAAAGTGCGTGTAACTGCACCAACAGTAACGCGATTTTTGACCGATAATCCCTACACAGAATTTAACGACGGATTAAAGGTTGATTTTTATAATGACAGTCTTCGCGTAACGAGTCATCTCACAGCAAATTATGGCATTCGTTACGAAAATGAAATGAAAACGATTATGCGTAATGATGTGCAAGTTGTTAATGAAAATAATGAACATTTAAGCACAGAAGAACTCATTTGGGATGAAAAAAATCATAGAATCTATTCCGATAAATTTGTTAAGATCACAACACCCGATCAGGTTATTTATGGAGAGGGAATGGAAGCCGACGAACAACTCACAACCTATAAAATAAAAAAACCTCAGGGAACTATCAGAACAGAAATGGATGCCATGGATTCGGAAGAATAAAATGTTTTTAATAAACCAGTGTTATAAAGTTTAATTAATTGATCATATGCAGAACTACCTTAAATTAATGAAAATATTTGAAGTGATGTGGCTTGTTGCTGCAGTCATTTCATTGACCATGGTCATTATTCGTTCCTCCAACGGACAAGCTTATGGTAATTATATCTACATAACAGTTTTTACTACCTGCGTTGCCGCCTTCATGTATTGGTTTAAAAAGAAAAACCGTAAGTATCAGGAGGTTTACTATAAAAAGAAAGCAGAAGAATCGAAAAAGAAAGAATCGAAGGGAGAAGATTCGAAGGGAGAAGGTTAAGGGTCTAAGGAGCATCCTTCGCTAAAGCTACGGATGCTGAGAAAGGAAGGAAGGTGAGGGAAGGTTTAAAAAGGGGAATCTACCCGGAACTTAGAACTAGTGGCAGTGGCAGTTGGCAGTAGCAGTTGGCAGTGGCAACAGGCATTATGCACCGTTAGAGACTTTTTGTTCCACCGAAAATTTTTATATGTCCTATTTCCTTTGTCCTATGTCCAATTTCCCATGTCCTGTGTCAAGTCCTGTGTCCTACGTCCTGTGTCATATGTCCCTTTTCAGACCGTTTTGTTTTCCACATTGATTCCACTACCTTTGCATCCCCAATATAAATTAAAAGGGATAAGATCGTTATGCTCATTTCAAAGATTCGCAAGTATTCATGGGTGGTTGTTGGCTTGATAGCCTTGGCTTTGGTAGCTTTTTTATTACAGGATGCTACAAATTCCAATACAGGGATGTTCAACAAGAACAAAATTCCTGATTATGCAAATGTTTCCGGTCAGGAAATTACACAGGAAGAGTTTGCGGAACGCCGTGGGCAGTCGGTTTTAGAGTATCTGACCTTTAACAATCAGGTGCTTGCCTATGAGCAGGGTCAATACCAGCTTGATGCACGGACACAATTCGGCATTTCAGAAAAGGCATGGACAGAATTTGTAAATGAGAAGATCGTGGAGATCGAATTGGAAAAACTGGGTATTACAGTTACTGAAGATGAATTCAGTAATTTGATCTATGGTCCGGATCCACATCCGGTGATCAAAAATTATTATATAGGTCTCTCCCAAACAGGGCAATATGATGCAAGCGTTCTGCCAACATGGGTAAGCCAGATCTCTGATCAGGAGGCACAGCAAAATAATCCTCAGATGCGTCAGGAATATTATCAGTTCATTTCCAGAGAAAAGGTTGCAAAACGCGACTACATGCAATCAAAATACATGTCGTTGTTTACACAAGCTACTTATGTTCCTGAGTGGATGGCTAAAAGAAATTATACATTAGGAAATACCAGGGCAAACTTTACTGTTATAGCACTTCCATATGATAAAATTGCAGATTCCACTATTACAGTTACCGATGCGGAATTGAAAACATACTACAACGAACACAAGAATAAATATAAACAAACAGAAGGTAGGGTTGTGGAATATGTGAGCTGGGAGTTCACTCCAACTAAGGCTGATAGCACCACAACACTTGCAAATCTGATGGCTAGTGTTGAGAAGATGAAGGCTTCAAAAAATGATTCTATTTTCATAGCAACCCGTTCAGAAGATCAGGACAGATATGGTTATGCAAATTACAGCCGTACTGATCTTTATCAAATGGATATTGATTCCAATGTGGTTGATTCCTTCTATTCTAAAAGTATTGGTTCTCTTATAGGACCTTATTTCAGCAGTGGATCTTATAAAGTAGCAAAATTGAAGAATCGTCAGAATATGCTCGATTCGGTAAAGGCTCAACATATTGTTATTGCAATAAACGAAAACCGCGATTCTGTTACGGCTAAAAACCTGGTTGACAGTATTCAGGGATTATTGGCAGCCGGTGGTGATTTTGCGCAACTTGCAACAACTTTCTCCGACGACAATGAATCAAAACCTCAGGGTGGTGATCTTGGATGGGTAACTCCAGCTATAGGTTATGTTCCTGAATTCAAGGATTATTTGTTTAAAACAGGTCCGGTTGGCAAAATTGGTGTGGTAAAAGCGCCTTACGGATACCATATTGTTGAGATCACTGAAGTTAAAAACCGCCGTGATTTTGTTACCATTGCAGTGCTTAGTAAAGCAGTTGTACCGGGAACAGAAACAATTGATTCCCTTGAAAAAGTTGCCAATTCTTTTTACGATAAATATCAAACTCCTGAAACTTTTGAACAAGGCGTTACCGATATGAAATTATTCAAACGCGTAACACAGCCGCTAACAAAAAATCAATACGAAATACCCGGACTACCGGATACCAGAGAGATCATTATCTGGGCATTTGATGCTAAAAAGGACGAGTTTAAATATTTTAACATGGCTGACCGCGTTGTGGTTGCCTATGTTAAAGATGTAAAGGTGAATGGTATTGCCGAATTGGAAAATATCAAGGAATTAGTGGAACGCGAAGTGATCATGGAGAAAAAAGGAGAGATCCTTGCGCAGCAATTTAATGACGCTATGAAATCAGGGGCGTCTATGGAGGCTATTGCAGCTAAATTGGGTTTGAGAGTGGATTCTGTTTCAAATGCAAGTATTTCTTCTCCATCGGCACCAATGATTGGTCGTGAACCGAAGGTGATAGGATCAGTTTTTGGAATTGAAGCTGGTAAAATGACTAAACCAATTGCAGGAAATCGCGGTGTTTATTTGGCTCAACTTATCAGTATAACTCCTGCACCGGAAAATACGGACTACACAATGAATAAGAATCAATTGATGTATTCATTCCAGAATAAATATCAGCCTCAGCAACAACAGCAAACACAGGTTCAACAGAATCAGGGATTGTTGTTCGAGCTAAAGGATAAGGCTGAAGTTGTTGATAATCGCTACCAATTTGGCGATTAATCAAACTTTTATGTGATGATATCCGTTGTGCAGTAATAAATTATAGCAGGTGGAACTCATTAATAAGGTAGCTCAGAGTGGAATTGTATCATTTGATCTTGAAACATTTTTTCCGGAAGCGGATAAAATTGTGGCCTTTGATCTGAAGGTCTATCTATTTAAAGGGCTGATACTAAAGGAGAAAGATTTCCGCGAAGCACTTGCTTTAATAGACTGGTCGCAGTACTCAGAAAAATATTTAGCTGTTTTTTGTTCGGCAGATGCCATTATTCCCAACTGGGCATATATGCTGGTTTCTGCAAATGCACAGCCCTTTGCAACGAGTGTTATCATGGGAAACACCGAAGAAGCAATAAAAAGGATTTACAGCGATGCGCTTTCAAAACTTGATCTCACACAATTTATCGACCAACGTGTCGTTATAAAAGGATGCAGCGATAAACCGGTGCCGGTGGATGCCTATCTGGAGATCACCAATATTTTAAGGCCCGTAGCTAAAAGTATCATGTACGGAGAACCTTGTTCAACAGTTCCCGTATTCAAAAAAAAATAAGATCGTGAAAAAAATACATTACATATTAATAGGAGCATTTTCAGGTATAGCGATCTTTATCGGATATGCGGTTTCCGGAAATTCCGATATCAAAAATGACAAAAATGCCTTGGTGGAATCATCAGATACATTGCGGTCGCTCGCAGATGATGTAAATACCATAAAATATTTTGCTGCGAAAGTTCCTGCTTCGATCTCTTTTGCAGGAGAACCGGTTCCTTTGAATGATTTTGAAGTGCAGGAAAGAATGGACAGGGAATTAACAGTAAATGGATATTGGCATTCCAATACAATTCAGAATCTTAAACTTGCTCATAGATGGTTTCCCATTATAGAAAAGGTTTTAAAAGAGAATAATATCCCCGACGACTTTAAATATCTAGCAATGGCCGAAAGCGGTTTGCGCAATGTAGTTTCTCCTTCAGAAGCACATGGCTATTGGCAGTTTTTAAAGGGCACTGCTGTGAATTACGGATTAACGGTTACAGCAGAAGTGGATGAGCGTTACGACATGGAAAAATCGACACTAGCTGCAACAAAATACTTAAAAGATGCCTATGCAAAATTTGGCAACTGGACCCTTGCTGCGGCTTCGTATAATGCAGGAATGGGTGGAATTGAAGGAGTAGTAGATTATCAGAAAGCAGACAGTTATTATGATCTTTATTTGAAGGATGAAACTTCACGGTATATTTTCAGAGCACTTGCCTTTAAATTAATTTATGAAAATAGTCAGGACTATGGTTTCTTTTTAAGTAAAGAAGACCTGTATAATCCTTGGGAATACAAAACCGTAAAAGTAGAATCCACAATACCAAATCTTGCAGAATTTGCAAAGAAACATAATACAACCTATAAAATGGTTAAGTATTATAATCCATGGTTGCGGTCCAATTTGCTTACCGTTAAAAACGGCGAGGTGTATGAGATTAAACTACCTTTGGATGCCGCAGTAAAATAACCGCAATTTCTTTATTTCATTTTAGTTGATCACGCTAATTTTCCTATAACGGAAAGAATGCTTTATTTTTACTCGTTGAACACATGGAAGTAAAAAAATTAAGTGTATTAGTTCCTGCTTATAATGAGGAGAACACCATTCAAACTATTCTTACAACACTCTCAAAAGTTGTTTTACCGAATAATATTGAAATGGAAATTATTGTTGTTAACGATTGTTCGAAAGATAAAACAGCCGTTAAATTACAGGAATTCATAGAACAACATCCCCAAATTAATATCAGGGCATTTCATCACGAAATAAATAAAGGTAAAGGAGCAGCATTGCATACCGGAATACAGAATGCAAGCGGTGAGTTCACCATTGTTCAGGATGCTGATCTGGAGTATGACCCCAATGAATTTACCTTATTGTTAAAACCTGTATTAGAAAGGGATGCTGATGTAGTTTATGGATCCCGATTCAGCGGAGGAAATGCACATCGGATCTTATTTTACTGGCATTCGATCGGTAATGGTTTTTTAACAGCCGTTTCCAATATGTTCAGCAATCTGAATTTAACCGATATGGAAACCTGTTATAAACTTGTCCGCACTGATATTCTTAAATCTATAAAATTAAAAGAAAACCGTTTTGGATTTGAACCCGAGCTAACACAAAAATTAGCTAAAATTAAGGGCATACGTATCTATGAAGTTGGAATTTCATATTATGGCAGAACATATGCAGAAGGAAAAAAAATAAACTGGAAGGATGGTGTGCGTGCAATATATTGTATAGTTCGTTACGGTTTATTTAAATAATAATTGACAGCAACTTCCCTCGATATTATTTTACCATGTTATAATCCCGCTAAAAATTGGGCGGAAAATGTTATTCAGGTATTTAGCGAAATTCAGTCCCGTTTAAAAGAGGTGAATATAAATCTAATAATCGTTAATGATGGTTCATCAACAATGGATTGGAATGAAATTGAAAAAATTAAAAATACTATTTCTCAATTTGTAAATATATCTTACGAAGTAAATAAAGGAAAAGGATATGCTTTAAGAGAAGGAATCAAAACTTCCAATGCTGATATTTGTATTTACACGGATATTGATTTTCCTTATACAACAAATAGTTTTATTAAGATCTGGGAGGTCTTAAAAAATAATAATACAGATATTGCTATTGGAGTAAAGGATAAAAATTATTACAGTCATGTGCCGCCCGGCCGCAAATTCATATCTAAAATTTTACGCGCAGGAACTAAGAATATCTTACGATTAAAGATCTCTGATACCCAATGTGGATTAAAAGGATTTAATAAGAAAGGAAAAAATATTTTTTTAAAAACTACCATTGATCGATACCTTTTTGATCTCGAGTTTATATTTATGGTATCACGGCAAAAAGAGGTTTCCATGTTGCCTGTTGAAATAGAATTAAAAGAAAATATTCAATTCAGCAGTATGCGAACTGGTATATTATTAAGTGAGGGTTTCAACTTTATGAAAATATTCTTCAAAAGTTTTTAATTTTATTACATGAAAAAACTTCTTCGGAATCCGATTGTAATGCTTTCTGTATTAACAATTGCAATTATTTGCACCGTATGGAGTAAAGTTGTTTTTCATCCAAATACGTTTTTACTCAGTACCGGAGGTGATGCTGTAAAAAACTATTATACTCCTGCATGGTTTGTTGACAACGATAAGGGATTACATTTTTCCGGTATGCATTATCCTTATGGAGAACATGTGGTATTTACGGATAACCAACCATTGTTATCATGGGTCATGAATTTTATTGATGACAATTTATTTTCTATCGCCGGATATACGGTGGGGATAATGAATTTTTTATTACTGATCTCCCTTTTCTTTTGTGTGATCTTAATTTACAAGATCATGCGTTATTATGCGCTGCCACCCTATTTTGCAGTGGCTGCTTCTATTTTAATAGGACTGATGAATCCGCAACTGGACAGGTTTTGGGGACATTTTGCACTCGGTTATGCATTGTTTATTCCACTTATCTGGTATTTGCTATTAATGTTGGAAAAACACCGGTATAAAATGTGGCGATGGTTTCTGCTTGTAGCTGTAATTATATTATTCGGTTTTTTACATATGTATTATGTTTTGATCGGTGCTATGTTTATTTTATTTCATGCATTTATACTGCTATTCAAAAAAGGGAAAAATTATAAACAAATTTTTTTACAGGCCGCTGCCGGAATAATTCCGGTACTTTTTATTTCGCTCTTTATGCGATTTACAGATTCCGTTACTGACCGCCCTGAAAGTCCTTTTGGTTTTTTTCTATATAAAGCATCCTTTCAATCGGTATTTCTTCCAATGGAAGGAACATTAAAAAATCAAATGACCCGGATTTTTCATTTGTTGCCTTCCAATCCGGAAGGATATGCTTATGTTGGTGTAACGGGTTTGCTTTTTTTAGTTGTATTACCTTTTATTTTTATTAAAAGATTATTCTTTAAAAGATCCATTGTAAAATCATTTATTAATTTGCCCGGTAATCTCGGAACCTGGTTAATATCATCCGTATTATTATTATTATTTTCCATGACCTATCCCTTTAGCTGGAATCTGGAATTTTTGCTTAATATTATTACCCCATTAAAACAATTTCGCTCCCCGGGTCGATTTGCATGGGGATTTTATTTTGTATATACAGTCTCGTTATCAGTGATCATTTATATTCTCTATAAAAAAATACAGAAAAGACATACTATCGCTGCATATATTTTTATTGCAGTGCCCTTCATTTTACAAGTTACTGATACCTATGGATATTTTGTTACAACAGCAAAAAGAATGCAGAAGAATAATGCAGTTAATCCCTTTTCACCTTCGACAAATATTTTTGAGGATATTTTTTCAGACACAGATCAGAAAGCAGAAAATTTTGATGCTATTTTATTTTTACCCTCCTTTTTTCAGGGTTCAGAGAAATTGTATATTGACAGAACTGTAGGTGGATTTCAATATGCAATGGAACTATCCTATGAAACTAAATTACCTTTAGTAAATTATATGATGAGTCGCACCTCATTTTCGCAAACCTTAAATAATGTGCAGATTGTTTCTCATCCGTATTTAAATAATTCCAGTAAGGAAGGGGTATTTAATTCGCAAAGATTATTGCTTGCAGTTTACAATAAACCTTTAAATGCCGGGGAACAATTTCTGGTTGATCATGCTACAGAATTTGCAAGAAGAGACAATTTTACATTTTACGTTTTTGATACAAAAATTTTACGGGAGAAAGGTGATAAAATTGCGATCTGGGATTATTCCCAGCTAAAGGATTCTTTATCAGAGTATACCACCAATGGAATTCCGTATTTTTCAGAAGAGCCCTTAAAACTTTTTTATAGGAATACTTTTGATGAGCAGATAAATCCCGACACTTTTAATGGCAAAGGTTCATTTTTATCCGACCGTAAGCCAAGGCAGATGGCAGAGATTCCGGTTGAAACGGTGGAGCCCTTTTGGGCTGAGATCTCTTTTTGGGCTAAATCCGGTATTACAAGTATGGCATATCCGTACATTGACGTATACTTTTTAAACGAAAAAAGTGAAATTCTGAGAGCCGTTTCCGTAGCTCCTACGCTCTCATCAGATGTTTCTGACGGATGGGTTCGCGCCTCCGAAAACTATGAAATTTTGCCTGCTGTAAAAAGGATTCGTATTGTTTGCAGCAGCGATTCCCCTGTAAACTTCGACGAATTAGTAGTGCGCCACACGGCCTACAGCGCATACTACGACATAATTTCATCCGAAAAATTCTCTGTAAATAACTATATTATTGGAAAATAGGGGGGATAAATATATCTTTGCAGTCCCTTAAATAAAGGTGCGGTAGCTCAGTTTCCGTCGGTTGACGGACAAGGGTAACGCAAAGGACTGAAAATGCAGTCCTTAGAGTATTAAAAAGGTGCGGTAGCTCAGTTGGTAGAGCAAAGGACTGAAAATCCTTGTGTCGGCGGTTCGATCCCGCCCCACACCACATAGAAAACGATGAAAGACCCGTAAACAGTGAGTTTACGGGTCTTTTTAAATTTTAGGGGACGGTATAGGGGACAGTTCAAGTCGAAAATCTAGAAATTTCGGTATTTCCTCTCTTCTTGATTTATCAATTTATCCGCTACAGTATCGTAGTATTTATGACAGTGATGAAAATATTCGTTTAATACCTCCTGACCTTGCACAGTTAGATAATATCGTTGAGATCCAAAACTACCATTAGGCCGTCTACCACGGTAACCCTGATTGACTTTCATAATATAATTATGTTCCAGACACCACTTGATTGATGCTCTGACTACTTTAACATCCGCATTTAAAAGATGTGCTATAGTCTTAATGTCAGGATAAGGAGAGTTGAGGTGCAGTTCTGCAATATTAAAAGAGGTAAGGGTTAAGAGGGGCCAACGACAGATTCCCTTAGCCTTAATAAACTCGGGCATAGCCACGGCATGAAGGAATAATCCGGGACAGGTAGAGAAACCAACCTTAAACATATCATGCCATCGAACAACTTGTTGGGTGCCTATAGACAGATATTTATTCATATACTGTTGTTTAACCCTTGGAGACGGTGCAGGGTTGTAATCCTTGTTTATCCTTCTCCTGAAACGATTATCCATTGTCTTGCTTTTATATTTATTGTTTAAAACAAATTAAATTTGAAAAATTTGTCAGCATATACCCTTTGGCTCAAAAACGCATTTACCTTAGTATGTAGGCCTTCATGTGTAGGCTGATAAACAAAGGTGAATATAAATTTTTGGAGTTATTGTGAGGTTATGAACTTCAAATTTGAATTGTGGAACAGACCTAGTAGTCGGAAACTCGATAAAAACTGAATGTGATATGTTACATTTGTTTTTTGAAAGTGAATTGAAATGAAATGTGCGCAAAGGGAAAGTGACTAACTGAGACACATTCGTGGCACAATGGTTCCGCAGGAGGCCATTGTGCAAAAAAGGTGGTAGTTATATTTAAAAAGGAATTAATATTTTATTCAAAATTGACCCACCCGGTCTGAAAAAATCAGTTTCAATTTGGAGTCACTGATAACAAGGTATAGGGTGTAAGTCTGACATCATGTCCGTATAAAAACATATGCCAACTAAATTTTTTACAAATTCAGAGCAAAAAAATCTGTTTGACAAATTCAAAGGAATTGTTGAACACATGAAAGATTTGTATGCTTTTCATGCAGTAGTTGGATATTTTAGATCCTCTGGTTACTTCGCACTTCAACCCTACCTCAAGGAAATCAAGAGCATTAAAATTTTAATTGGAATAAATGTTGACCAGATGTTTGCCGAAGCACAACGGAAAGGGTTATTGTATTTTGGAGACGAGGATAAAACCAAGGAAGAGTTTTTGAAATGGTTTATTCAGGATATTAAGGAAGCCAAGTATTCTGAAGAAGTAGAGAAAGGAATTTTGCAATTTGTAAATGATTTGATTGGAGGAAGAATCGAAGTAAGAGCGCACAGCTCCAAAGCTATCCATGCGAAATTTTATCTGTTTCTTCCAGAAAACCACAACCACCATTCAGACGGATGGGTAATAATGGGTTCTTCAAATCTAACAGAGGCAGGGTTGGGGATTAAAAAATCACCTAACTATGAAATGAATATTGCTTTGAAGGATTATGACGATGTAGAGTTTACCAAAATGGAATTTGAAGAATTATGGAAGGTATCCACTTCTATTTTGCCTACTGATATTCAAGCATTCAAACAAAAAACACACATAGGTCAAATTTTTACACCCTATGAACTTTATATCAAATTTCTAATTGAGTATTTCGGTAAAAATATTGATTACGACCCCGATACTGTTGGAGATTTACCTAAGACCTACAAAAAGCTTTCTTATCAGATTGATGCCGTAAATCAGGGATTTCAAATGTTGATCGAACATAATGGATTTTTTCTTGCTGATGTAGT
>JBGAWP010000063.1:0-24962 GCA_044227505.1 Chitinophagales bacterium
GGAGGGATAAACAGCTTTAGGATCAAAGGCACAAAATACAGATTGTTCAACAGGAGGAAGTTTAACTACTGCCCTGTTATTTTTATCATCCAAAGTCAGGAATATTTTTTTATTTACTCGGAATGATTTTTTTTCGAAATGCGGAGATTCAACACAACCTTCAAATTCACGTGCTATTTTTTCGCAGGTTTGGATCTTTACCATACAAAGGATAATTAAAATTACAGATCAGAAATTCCGAATAAAAATAACTCCTCCTTTTCTTCAAACAAGATCTTTTTTTCAAACTGTAATCCGATCTTTTCCACCAATTTAATGGAACTGGTATTATCAGGAGTTGTAATTGCGAGTATCCTCTTCAATTTTAAAACTCCTGAGGCAAATTTTAAAGTGGCAAAAGCTGCTTCATACGCATATCCAACACCGGTAAATTCAGGTAAAAAAGCAAAGCCGATATCTACATCCTCCAGTGATTCCCTTTTAATTAATCCGCACATGCCAATTGATGCATTATTAGATTTTAATTCCACCAGATATAAACCAAATCCATGCTCAAAATAACTTTTAATAAATCGTTCTGCTATATATTTTTCCGCATCTGCAATAGTTCTTACATTTCTATCGCCGATATATCGCAACCAACCATCCGTATTTAATAACGCAAGTACAAACGGAGCATCATTTGTTGTGATCTCACGAAGTATCAGTCTATCCGTTTCGATAATATTTTTCATTCAGATCATCAATTATCACAGGTCAATCACATCACCCAATTTTGCGATCACTACATTTTGGTATCCTGCATTTTCAAGATGCGTTTTGAAACTTGCCAATGCCTCCTTATCACCGTGCACCAATGCAAGTTGTTTTAATTTATCTTTTTCCTGTGTTCGTAAATAATCGATCATTTCGCGATAATCGCCATGTGCAGAGAAGCTCGACATAATTTCAACCTTGGCATTCACCTGTTTGTATTCTCCGAACATTCTAATTGTTTTATCGCCACGGGTTAATTTCCCTCCGGGTGTATTTTCTGCACAGTATCCAACAATTAATATCGTATTGTCAGGATTTTCAATCGCATTAAAAACATGGTGTTTTACTCTTCCGGCATTTATCATTCCTGCAGCACTTATCACAATACATCCTTTTACATTATTTATTCTTTTTGATTCATCAACTGATCTTGTGTAACGCAATCTGTCAAATCCGAAAGGGTTAGGATCAACGGCCATATATTCGAGTATATCCTTATCGAAACACTCAGGATGTAATTCAAATATTTGCGTTGCATTTACCGCTAATGGAGAATCAACAAATACAGGAATGTCGGGTAAACGATTTTCACGTACCAATTGATCCAGCATGTAAACAATTTCCTGAGTACGGCCAACACTGAATGCAGGTATAATAAGTTTACCCCGTTGGGCAACACAAGTTTGATTAATAACCTTTAAAAAATGATCTTTTTCCTGCGGGGCTTCTTCGTGCAGGCGATCACCATATGTTGATTCACAGATCAGAAAATCGCAGGCGGGCATAGGATCCGGATCGCGTAAAATAGGCCTGTCCGGACGGCCTATATCAGCTGTAAATCCCAAAATAAAATCGCGAAGACCCTGACGTTTAATTTTCATGGTAACGCTTGCGCTTCCTAAAATATGTCCTGAATCTTTAAATACCACTTCCACATCGGGATCAATTCCAAACCACTTATTATATCCGACAGTGCGAAATAACTCCATGGTTCTTCTCACATCATCCACATCGTATAGTGGTTCTTCAGCAGGCTCATCTCCCCTGTGTTTATTGGTAAATGCACTCTCCCGCTGCTGAATAAAAGCACTATCGAGCAACAAAATTGCGGTAAGGTCTTTAGTTGCATGCGTGGCATATATCCGACCTTTAAAACCATCTTTTACCAATTTCGGCAAGCGACCGCAATGGTCAATATGTGCATGTGATAAAACAACAATATCAATTTTTGCAGGGTCAAAAAGGAATTTTTCATTAAAATTTTCATATTCGGGTTCATTTCCCTGATATAATCCGCAATCCATAAGGATGTTGATACCGTTTTCAAGTGTAAGCAAATGAGAACTCCCTGTTACCGTGCCGGCTGCGCCGCAAAATTTTAGTTTCATATTGAAATTTAGTGATGGAAAGATAAAAAGTTAATTTGAATATTGCGGGTATAAAACAAATTCCTCTCCCAAAGCAGTTGAAAATAGTTTAAAATGTTCCCTGACAATTATATCGGAAGAAATAGAAACCGAAACAATTTATTTCAATCGTTTATTTTTTTGCGTTGTAATTTCAATAAACTTTTCTTCCATAAAACTCCGCACCTGTTCCTTTAATTTTGGAACATCCGCATCGGTAAGTCCTGTTACTTCTATTGGCTCAAAATGGTATATATCAATAATGCCGGGTCGCATTAATGGTTTTTTATTAGGCATTAATATATCCGTATTAATAAATAACATTGGCAGGATGGGGGTTTGAGTCTGAATGGCAATATTAAATGCACCATCTTTAAAATCGATTAGTGGCCGATCAGTTTTATTACGGGTACCTTCCACAAACATAAAAATATTATCTCCCGCTAATAAATATTTTTTTAATAATTCAACGCTTTTTAATTTGCTTTCACGACTGGTTCTGTCAACATTTACAGTAGTAACAGAAAATATCTGGCCAACAAGTGGTATTTTCAGTAATTCCTTTTTTGCAAGATATCTGACTCTGCCCGGCCATGAAATTGCAGCTGCAGGAGCATCGAGATTAGAGCGGTGATTTGCAACAATCACATAAGGTCTTTTTTTATTGGTATTCTTGTTTCTGTGAAAGCGATAAATAATGCCACAAAATACCATGAGACTGTAAGCGATACATCTGCATAAAAATACGATCGGCCCGAGTGCATGTTTTCCTAATGTCCATGAAAAAATAAAAAAAAATGGCATGGTAACGATCAGCGAAATAAAAAATATAATCGCAGTATAGATCGTGTATATTAATTTTAAAAAATTTCCTATTCCTTTAATCACGGAGCCAAGATAATATAATCTGAGCAAATTCATTTGATGTGCCCCGACAAGAATGTCAGATCTGACATAGGCTTTTATGCTTAAATACAAAACTCCTATCCTCTGGCAGGGCCAATATCAGTTAAATACAGACTGCTGAAATTCAATAAGATAGACCTTTCTTAAATTATTTTAATCCTAAAATCGCAAAAAACAAAATAAATATTTCTCACAAAAATTTATCTTTGTATAATCATGTATGCCATTGTAGATATAGAAACCACGGGAACAAATGCAAGTTATAATTGCATAACAGAGGTTGCTATTTATGTGCATGATGGTAAAAAAATTGTGGATGAATGGCATTCACTCATAAATCCCCAAAGTGAAATCCCGAATTTCATCATTCAAATGACTGGTATCAGCAACGAAATGGTGGAAAATGCACCTATTTTTGAAGACGTTGCACAAGAAATTTTCAGTGTATTGCACGACAAAATATTTGTTGCACATAATGCAGGATTTGATTATGGTTTTTTAAAAAATCATCTAGGTGAAAATGGATTTGAACTTCGAACAAAAAAATTATGCACAGTAAGGTTAAGCAGAAAAATATTTCCCGGACATAGAAGTTATAGTTTGGGCAGATTATGCGAATCGCTTGGCATTAACATTGAGAATCGACATCGCGCACAGGGAGATGCTCTTGCAACTTCCAAATTGTTTTCCATGTTATTGGAAAAGGATCCGGAAAATATTGAAACTGCATTAAAAAAAACATCGAAAGAGCAACATTCACCACCAAACCTTGATAAAACGATTTTAGATAAATTACCGGAAAAACCGGGAGTTTATTATTTCCATGACCAAAATGGCAATATTATTTATGTTGGAAAAGCAATAAATATAAAAAGTCGTGTTTGGGGGCATTTCACTTATGCAGACAACCATGGAAAAGAAAATGATCTCCGCAATTCGGTGTATGATATTACCTACGAACTAACAGGAAATGAATTGGTCGCCTTGCTTTTGGAAAGTGAAGAAATTAAACGCAAGTTTCCGAAATTTAACAATGCCCAAAAACTATGGGATAGGAATTATTGTATTTTTAAATTCATTGATCAAAAGGGATATATACATCTGGCAATTGAACGATATAATGCAAAAAAGGATGTATTGAAAGTATTCCCTGATATTTTAAGTGCCCGTAGTTTTTTACAGGAAAAAATGTTGGAATTTGAACTCTGTGGAAAATATTGCCACCTTCAAAAAACTTTAAAGGGCTGTTATAATCATGAGATCGGAATATGTAAAGGTGCCTGTGTAAATAAAGAATCTCCGGATTTTTACAACGACAGAGCCTGGCAAGCGATACAATCGTTTGAAAGTGAGGAACATACATATTTTATCATAGATAAAGGGAGAACTCTGGAAGAAAACAGTGTTGTTTATATTGAAAAAGGTCACTATTTGGGTTTTGGCTTTTTTTCTGGGGAATATCACAATGGAGATCCCGAAATGCTTAAAGAATGCGTGAAATGGCGCCCCGATACTCCTGATGTTCAGCGCATCCTTTCAGGTTGGTTAGTAAAAAACAAGGGGAAATCCGCAAATAGGATCATACCACTTTAGATAATACGCATTTAATCGTGTCACATTTCTTCACTAAAATACCATGCTTTCCAAACCGATTCTTGTAAATTTGCAATTAACTTAATTTGAATTAACCTCTCGAAAATGACTGCTGTTCTAAGTAAAACTACCGATACAACGAATTCTGTTATTGCTGTTTTGATCAGGGATGAAGGCGACTTGTTGCATCCATTATTAAAATCACACCAAAAAATCATATCACAAAAATTGCAGGAACGCGATAATGGGTATATCTCCATTTATGCTGATTCCTACGTTTTATTAGTAGCCATTTTAAAGGAAAAGAAAGATAAAACCGCAGGAGAATTACAGGAAGAGGCGCGGTTAAAAGGGGGTAATATTGCAAAACGGATAAATTATGAAAAGAGTAATACCGCATTGGTTCTGAGAGCTTCAAATTCCATTTCCAAGAATGAGGTTCTGGCTTTTTCAGAAGGCGCTGCCCTTTCTAATTATCAATTCCTTAAATACAAAACAGAAAAAAAAGAAAATTCTCTGCAAAAGGTGTTTTTGAATGATGCCGAAATAGATGATCTGGAATTACAGGAACTCAATCATGTAATTCGCGCAAATGAGATCGCAAAAAATTTGGGCAATGAGCCTGTTATAGGATTAAACTCTGTTCAACTTGGTGAAAATATTTTGGAAATGAGCCGTGAGCTTCATTTCAAAGCAGAAGTGCTTAATAAAAGTCAGATAGAGGCTTTGCGGATGGGCGGATTATTGGGAGTAAATTTCGGAAGTTCAGTCCCCCCCACATTTTCAATTTTAGAATATCATCCTGCAAATGCAAAAAATAAAAAGCCTTTGATTTTGGTGGGAAAAGGCGTAACATACGATACCGGTGGATATAGTCTGAAAGGCGCAGGATCCATGAGTGGAATGAAAATGGATATGTGTGGAGCGGCAGCAGTTATTGGTGCGTTTTATGCTATCGTCAAAAATGAATTACCAATTTATTGTATCGGATTAATTCCCTCCACTGACAACAGAATTAATTCTGATGCGTTAGTTCCCGATGATGTAATTACTATGCACAACGGAACAACTATTGAGGTTTTAAATACCGATGCCGAGGGAAGATTGCTTTTAGCTGATGCATTAAGTTATGCAAAAAAATATGATCCTGAACTCGTTATTGACCTTGCAACTTTAACCGGTGCTGCAGCGGTTATAACAGGAACACTTGGCAGTGCTCTTATGGGAAATGATACTAAATTCAGAAACGATTTAATTGCATCAGGAGAAAATACGGGTGAGCGCCTTTGGGAAATTCCATATTGGAAGGAATATGCAGACATGCTGAAAAGCGATGTTGCCGATATGAAAAATATTGGAGGTGCAATTGGTGGAAGTGCCACAGCAGGTAAATTTCTGGAACATTTTACCAGTTATCCATGGTTGCATCTTGATATTGCCGGACCTGCAATTTTGAAAGAAGAAGAACCCTATAAACAAAAAGGAGCAAGTGGAGTTGGCGTAAGATTGTTGTATGCCTTTGCTAAACGTTTTGCGGCACTAAATTAATTGTAATATTTATTGCCTTTGCATTTAGATCTCCCAAGTTTACTAAACCCGGGAGGTCATCAGACTACATTCATTAATTCTTTAATTCCTTCATTTTTTTATTCATCATCTTCTTCCTCCAATTTAAAATTATTTTTGTTTTGTTTTGCTTTGTCATTTTTACTGAGGATATTTAATAAAAATCCACCGGTAGCATTTATTTTACTCATGTGGGTATTATCGGGATTGAGATATTGCTGATACATGATATTTATTTCGAAACCAATTCTCCTTGAAAAATAATACGCTACCCCAGGGCCTGCAGAAACGCTGGTGTGATCCACAATACTTTTTGAATAACCGAATGTGGTTGCACGATCAACGCCCACTTCGAATGTTGCTAAAATGAAAGTTGAGGGTGATAAAGGGTAATAATATTTTGCCTGAGGTGTAAATTTTATTGCTGAAATAAAATTGGTGTCAATGGTCATGGTATAATTTATTGCAAAACCCGTAAGCCACTCGTCAGTTATAAAATATCCGAAACGCGGGGTGATGGTAAATTTATATTCGTTAAAATCAACTTCTCTGGAAGAGGTGAATGATGCTCCGCCACCCGTTCTGTAAGTTCCCTTACCGGTTGGGTAACGTTGCGCCAATGCAACTGCAGGGAAAAGCAGTGCATAAAAAAATAGTGTTTTTAACATGGTTTTTCATTTTTAGTGTTGAGGTATGTAAAAATAACCCAATGCTTTTAAAAATAAAAATCATTTGCCTGCAACCTTTGCAGTAATATATTGACTCAACACTTCAATTGCTACATGATTATCGCCTCCAACAGGCACTATGATATCGGCAAATTTTTTAGAGGGTTCGATAAATTGATCATGCATTGGTCTCACCGTATTAAGATATCTGGTCATCACTTCATCTACATTTCTGCCCCTTTCTTCCATATCACGTTTTACTACCCGCATTAACCTATGATCGGCATCTGCATCAATAAATATCTTAAGAGAAAAAACATCTCTTATAATATCACTGGTCAATACTAAAATACCTTCCACAATCAGTACTTTATTTGGTTTAACAGGATGCGTTGCTTTTTCTCTTGAGCAGGTGATCATGCTATAAATGGGTTGTTCAATTGTTACTCCATTTTCCAATTGATGTATATGCTCTAATAATAATTCCCACTCAATTGCATCCGGATGATCGAAGTTTAATTGTTTGCGTTTCTGTTCCGTTAGCTCCGGATGATCGCGGTAATAGGAGTCTTGAGAAATAACGGCGACACTGTCTTTTTCCAGACTTGCAATTAATTTATTTACAAAAGTTGTTTTACCTGAACCGGTTCCACCTGCTATACCAATAATGATCATCTTTTAAATTTATGCGAAATTAATGAGATAAGGAAACTTTCTCTACTCTTGGATTCATTACCTTAAAAAATAATGGGGGGAAAAGGGATAAAATGATCATTGCAGGATATCCAGCGGGCAGTTGAGGAGCAACATCCAAATGCCTTAATATCTGATATTTTCTTGACGCCAAAAAATGATGATCAGAGTGTCGTGTTAATTCGTATAATACCAACCTGCCTATCACGTGATCCGAATTCCAGGAGTGCCATGGTTGCACCCGCTCATAATTTCCAGAGGTGGAAAGTTTTCGTCGAAGTCCGTAATGTTCGATATAATTAACCGATTCCAGTAACAAAATTCCGATCAATGATGCAATTAAAAATAAAAACATTGCTTGAAGTGAAAAAATTAATGCCAAACCAATGATAAATCCCGATTGCAACAAAAAAAATACAGCCATTTCATTTCGGTAGGATAAAAAAGAGTGCCCCTCCTCTTTTAATTCTTTCAATTGAATATGCCATGCTGAAATATAAGATCCAATTATTGTTCTGAAAAAAAATGAATATATGGGTTCATTTAATCGTGCTGAGCTCGGGTCATCTTCTGTGGAAACTCTTTTATGATGACCTTTGTTATGTTCCACAATAAAATGCATATATAGTGATGTAAGCAATAATGCTTTGGATAAAATTCTTTCGCGTTTTGATTTTCTGTGACCCAATTCGTGTGCTACATTTATTCCGATAACACCACAACAGATCCCTGTACTTATTACCATTCCTGTGATCTCCCACCATGTTATGGTTTGATAAGTGATAGTATTTAAAAAATAAAAAACGATGCAATATTGTATCGGTACATTCAGGTATAAGATCATATCATACAAAGGATCTTTTTTTGCAATCTCCTCTTCCAATGCAGATTTGTTTTTTGTATTCAACGGGAGGATCATTTCTATTGCCGCCAAAAAAAAGAAGGCATATACGGGAGTCAAAAACACCCAAATCCCTTGAAAGTACATTGCGATAAAAGCGCATGCCGGAATTGTAAATGCAACAAGATATTTTAACACCCCTGTTATTCTCACCTATCAAAAATAAGGATTAATTTATCATTAAAAGTTTCCATTACCACTGATTTATATCACCTATCCTCGCATGAACTATAAACACCATTAATAAGTTATTTTAAGAAACCAAACAAAAATATGGAAACGAAACGTGGAATTGGATATAATTTAAGTGCGTTGAATCTGCAAAAAACATTCAGTTTCGAACAATTTTATGCTTTGACGGAGTTGTGTGTAAAAACCGGTTCAACAACGGGAAACGAACCGACAAAAAACCGCATAGAGGCCACTAAACTGAATTTGCAAAGGATGAACAGGTTAATAAAAACAACACAATTACTGCCTTTTTGGAATTCTTTGGATACACAAGCGACAGAAAATCTTCGCTGGATAATCATGACAGAAGCCTGGTGCGGTGATGCGGCGCAAATTGTTCCGGTATTGCACAAAATTGCGGATAAACTGCACATTAAGATGGAGCTTATTTTGCGCGATGAACACCTGGAAATTGCAGACAAATATCAATTTAACAATACCAGATCCATCCCAAGATTAATATGTTTCGACAATAAAACCGGTGAAGAACTTGGTGTTTGGGGGCCGCGACCCGCAGAAGCGCAGAAAATAGTGGAAGAGGCTAAATCTAAAGGCATTCCGCACGATGAATGGGTAATTTACGTTCAAAATTGGTATAACCAAAATAAAACTGTTAGTTTGCAAAACGAACTATTTTCGTTCGTAAGTAATTGTTTGCAATAAATGTCCATTTTCTCGTTCGAAAAGATCAATACCGGTGATAATCGTCCTACTATGCATCAGGACGACGAAAAAAAGCACCTTCAGCTCAGCATTTTTATGCCTTTGGTTTTTATAGCTATTCTTTGGATCATAAAATTATTTGAATTTGTCAGCGGCACAGATCTCGGTCATTACGGGTTATTACCCAGGCATTATTCAGGTTTAAGAGGCATTATTTTTTCACCCTTTTTGCACGGAGATTGGAACCATTTATTTTCCAATACGATACCATTTTTTGTTCTTTCATTTTTAATGATCTTTAATTATAGAAAGGTCGCATTTAAATCTTTTGTTTTTATATTTTTTGTTTCCGGAATTCTTGTTTGGTTATTTGGCAGAGAAAATTATCACATTGGAGCAAGCGGATTAGTTTACGGCATGGCATTTTTTATTTTCTTCAGCGGAATATTCCGAAGAAATATACAGTCTATCGCACTTTCCCTCCTAATTGTATTTATCTATGGCGGAATTGTGTGGGGAATTTTACCAATTGACTTGAAAACCTCGTGGGAAGGACATTTGATGGGTGCAATTTGCGGATTTATCACTGCTTTTTATTTTAGAAAAACAGACCTGCCGGCGGAGATCATTTTAGAAGATGAGGATGATGAAGAACAGGAAGAAGAGCTTACCATTAAATATGAATTAACCGATAACGACGAAAAAAAATAATGCCATTGGAAATAAAAGTGACCGCCGATGGTTCTCCGACTATTTATTTGCCGGATCTTAACGAACATTATCACTCCATTAATGGTGCATTTACCGAATCAAAACATGTTTTTATTGATGCCGGGTTTCTTGAAAAACAAAAAGCGGGTTTACAAAACATAAACATTCTGGAAATAGGACTGGGCACAGGTTTGAATCTAATGCTCACAAAAAAGTATAACTCGGCATTTGCAGGAAAACTTGTTTATCATGCCTTGGAACCATATCCCCTGGAATTTGATATGATAATCGGGCTCGAAAAATTTGACCTGAAGAATTTTGGAATTGATCCTTCCATTTTTTCTTATATCCACAAAGAACCATTTGAACAGGAAATTTCAATGGGATCCGATTTTGTTTTCTATAAAATAAATAAAACCCTTGAAAATTTTTTACCCTGTTCACATTATGATCTTGTGTATTTTGATGCCTTCGGTCCACAGGTGCAGCCTGAAGTTTGGGCGGAAGAAAATTTTAGAAAATTATATCATTGCATGAACCCGTCCGGAATTCTGGTTACCTATTGTGCAAAGGGTGCAGTAAGGAGAAGTATGCAAGCAGTGGGTTTCACTGTTGAACGCCTTCCCGGTCCTCCCGGAAAAAGAGAAATGTTACGCGCTACTAAAAAGTAATTTACCTTTGTATCGTGATTGATTTTTTAATTGTAGGCGGCGGGTTTTCAGGCATTGCATTCAGCTGGGAATTAGAACAAAGAAATATAAGTTATACACTTGTTGATCCTGCCTTATTTAATTCAGCAACTACGGTTTCCGGTGGGTTAATAAATCCTGTTACAGGCAGAAGATCTTCTCTTCAGTGGAACATAGATAAACTGCTCCCACAAATAAAAAACAATTATTCAAAACTTGAAAAAATATTACACTGCAGATTAATATATGAATGTAACATATTAAAAATTCATAAAAGCGAATCTGCGCTGGAAGATTGGCAGAAAGCAATTCAGAGTAAAGAGTTGCAAGCATACATTGGAGATGCCGCTAATGTGTCAACATACCAACGTTTTCTAGATTTCCGATATGGTGTTGTAAATATTACATCTGCACTTCGTATCGACACCTTAATGCTCACAAGTAAATATTTTGAATACATCGACAAGAAACTTATTAAAAAAGTAATCGATTACCACACAATTACCTTAAAGAAAGAAGAGATCATATTCGAAAACGAAAAATATAAATATATTGTTTTTTGTGAAGGGATCGGTGCGCTGGAAAATCCATGGTACAAAAACATACCTTTCAAACCTGCCAAGGGTGAATGTATGATCATTGAAATTCCAAATTTTTCTACCGACATGATCATACACAAGGGCATTATTTTAATTCCATTGGGAGAACATAAATTTTGGGCGGGGGCTACTAATACCTGGAATGATCTTAGCATTGTTAAAACAGAGGGTGGAACAGAAGATCTAAAAAACGGATTAGCGCAATTGTTAAAAGTTCCCTATTCTATTCTGGAACATAAAGTTGCGATCAGGCCCACAATACGCGACAGAGCCCCTGTTGTGGGAGGTCATCCTGAGCATAAAAATATGTTCATACTCAATGGCATGGGCACAAAAGGCGCATCGCTTTCTAATTTTTATGCAGATAAATTGTTAGAATTTATCCTGAAAGGTCAAGAAATTCCCAAGGAGGCAAATATTAGTCGATTTTATGATTTATTAAGAGTTTAAATTTTGCTCTGCTGCACTTCTCCCCTATTTTTACCGAATCAAATATAAGATATGATAAGACCATTGATATTCGTGATACTGTTTACCGGTGTTGTTTCTGCTTTTTCTCAAACCACAAGTTTTAATTGTTATGTTCCTGATGCCGGTGCGGTAATTCGCGATCATAATACAGATTTCATTTCGTTGGATCTTGAACTGAGTTTCGTTCCAGAAGAAGGAAAGGTAAGTGGAACGGCAAAGTATGTTTTTGTTCCGATACAACAAAAAGTGGATTCCGTTTTTTTAGATGGTCCCGGAATTCTTGTGGAATATATTTTATTGGATGATATAAAAACAAAATTTAAAATGGATAGTGCGGGAACAACAGTATTTTTCAATCCGCCATTACAAAGAAATTCGAATCACACACTGATTATTAAATATGATGCCTACCCCAAACGCGGGATATATTTTAATGGTTGGAAAAACAAGAACACAGATAGCGAATCTGATCCTAATATTATCAGAAAACAAATATGGACTCAAGGTCAGGGTACCGATAACAGATACTGGATCCCATCGTATGATGGCGTAAATGATAAACTGCTCAGTGCATTAAAAATTACTTTTCAAGAAGGATATACTATAATTTCAAATGGCGAGGCAGGTGAAATAATTAATAATAAAAATGGAACAATAACACAAACCTATAAAATGGTACATCCGCATAATGTTTATTTAATTATGCTTGCAATTGGGAAATACGACCATCTCGATTACCCGAGTAAAAACGGAATTACAACAAAACAATATTATTATCCCGGAACAAAAAGTATTGCGCAATTCACATATAAATACTCTGCGGAAATGATGGATTGGATGGAAATGGAAACCGGATTAAAATATCCATGGACCACTTATGCAAATGTGCCTGTTCAGGAATTTTTATATGGTGCTATGGAAAATACCACCGCAACAATTTTTTCCGATTATTTTTATCAGGATGAAAAAACCTTTCCGGATAAAAATTATGTGGATATCAATGCACATGAATTAACACACCAGTGGTTTGGCGATTATGTTTCGGCCTGGAGCGGCGCACATCAATGGTTACAGGAAAGTTTTGCTACTTATTATGCGAAGAAATTCAGAGAACATATCAGCGGAGATGATGCCTACCAATGGAACCGAAGAGGAGAAATGAATACTGCTTTTGATGCTGATGGAAAAAACAATTATCCTGTTGCGCACAGTCAATCAGGTTCTCCGAGGGTATATCAAAAAGGAAGTATTGTTTTAGATATGTTGCGATATGTTGTGGGAGATGAACAATTTAAGATCGTTATTAAAGAATTTCTTGAAGAATATCCCTATGCCAATGTTGAATCGCATGATTTTGAAATGCAATTTATGCGTTCACTTGGAATGAATGTTGGATGGTTTTTTGACGAGTGGATATATAGGGATGGGTTTCCTGAATACACGGTCAATTACATCGTAAATGAAAAAGTTATCGATGTAATTGTAAAACAAACACAAAAACAAAACGAGACTATTCATTTATTCAAAATGCCCGTTCATATTCAGATCCATTATAAGGATGGTTCTTTTGATGACCAATTGGTTTGGATAGAAAAACAAGAAACAACCATTCATTTTAAAAACCCGGAAGGCCGCGAATTAACTTTTGTTTTGTTCGATCCTAATTCTATGATATATGCAAAAGTAAAATTTGAAAAATCTTATAATGAATTGCGGTTTCAGGCTTTTAATGCACCTAATATGATGGATAGGTTTGATGCAATCGTTATGATGAGAGGAACAGAAATCGAGAAAAAAAGAGATGATCTTATAAAATTATATGCCAAAGAAAATTTTCACGCGATCAAATCAGAGATCATCACACAATTGAGCAACGATGACAACAAAGGGTCACTTGGCGTTTTGAAACAAGGCCTCAACGATGCCGATGTTTTGGTGAGAAGAGCTGTATTAACAAATCTGCAAACAATACCCTCCAAATTAGAAAAAGATATTCAGGCAAAATTAACCGACTATAATTATACCAATTGTGAGATCGCCTTATACAAACTGTGTACATTGGATCCCGATAAAAAGAAAGACTATCTCGAATTAACCAAAGATCTGGTTGGGAGCAACAAAAATATTCGCATAACCTGGTTGGAATTGAATTATACCGGACCGGATGATAAATCCATCAATGAATTAGTGCAATACAGCAGTTCCGATTATGAGTTCAGAACGAGAAATTACGCTATTAATTCTCTCTTAAACCTCAAGTATTGCAACAGGGATGTTGTGATCAATTTATTCGACGCGGCATTGTCAACAAACAATCGGCTTTCCTCCCCTGCCCGCAATGCTCTCAAAAAATTGAGAGAAACTCCTGCTTATGCGGAACTGATCAATAATTACTACAAGGAGAATATATGGGACGAATGGCAAACAAATAAACTCAAACCCATTTTTTATTAAAAAAATGTACAATTCATAAAAAGTGAAATAAGCATAACTGTACAAATTTTTAACTTGTTAACTGTCTATCCACAGGAATCTGCACTGAATTAACACGTTATCAACATCTGACGCCTAAAATATACAATAACGAATATTTTTATCGTTTACAAGCAAACCTTTCTTCTGTATTGCAACATTCACGGTACTTTGAGCCAATTTCCCCTCTGGATGGATTTGTTGGTTTTTAGTGCCGGAATCAGGTAATTCTGGATTTACAGGATGCGCCTGTGTATTACATTTAGAACGGGTTTTCTTATAATAAGCGAAGTTTGTTATTGTCAATTTTTTAATTCCTTTTCAAGTAGGGAAATTAAAATTCAAATAGTTGACAAGTTCAAGTATGAATGAAGAAAAGAGATCTGACAACAGAGGCCGGTGGCTGTACCTTGTACTAATATTTCTATTGGTCGGGTTAAACGGCTGGTTATTCTACAATGCCTTCCAAAATAAGGAAGACAGGCTGAGAAGTGCTCAACAAATTGAGGAAGCGCGGATTCTTTATAGTCAGCTGGAAGTTCAGTTTAATGAATCAAAAAGGGAGCTGTTAGACCAAAAGGGAGATTTCTCTAAAAAGGACTCACTCATTGCCGCTTTGGAAGGCGAACTTGATGCCAGGCGCAATGAAATAACGACCTTACTAAAAACTTGTAACTTTTTTAATGGCGGGGTAACCAATAATCAGAAAAAACTAGATGAGGTTAAAGAAGAGATCGTAACCCTGGAAGTGGATTGCAGCACCTATAAAACGCAATTGGACGAATTGAATGCTAAGTTTTTAGCCTTACAGGAAGATTTTGAGGAACTTACCATTTTGTATGAAAATGAAGTGAAACGCAGCGAAGAATTAACCTACGATCGCGACTCCATACTTGACATCGGAGGATTTATTTTAGCAAAGGATATTACGATCACCGGGGTGCGTAAAAAAGGAAATGGAAATGATTCTGAAGGACAAAATGCGAAACACACCGATAGGTTAAAGATATGTTTTGATTTACTGCCTAATAAATTATCAGCCGGTAAGGATCAGACGTTTTTTGTAAAGATCATTGGTCCAAATGGCAAAACATTATTTAATACGGAAAATGGTTCAGGAGAATTTAACAACAAAGAAAAACCGGAAGATAATCTTTTCTCCAAAGCGGTCAGTTTAAAATATGATGGAGGTGATGTGGAAAGTCACTGCGTATATTGGGAACAAGAAGAAGAATTTAAAGCCGGCTCTTATACAGTAAAAGTATACCACAACGGTTATATGTCGTCGAGAAGCACATTCACATTAAAGAAACCGGTTCTGGAAGATCTGATGTCGCGCATTGGAAATTAGTTTTAGATAGAAGTTTTAGGAAAGCCGCACTTGAAAGTGCGGCTTTTTTATTTGTTTATTAGGTCAATCGCGTATTTTTAATTTCATTCATATAAATATTGTTGTTAAGTAATTTTTTGAGAGGGAATTATTCGAAAATTATTGAGAAATATATTATTATATTATCAATTTTTGCATGATTTTAGGGGAAAGTAGTACGTTTTTGGCAGATTTGAATTATTTTCACCATATAAATGCGTTAAAACATATTAAGATCAAGAGTTTTTAAATGTACCAATAATATAAAATAAAATTATAACGAATGGAGAATATAATAATCATCATTTTTGTTGTAGGTTATTTAGCTATAGCCTTGGAGCATCTAATTAAGATAAACAAGGCTGCCACAGCTTTGCTTACTGGAGTATTATGCTGGACTGCTTATAGTCTTTTTTCCAGTGATCAACATTTAGTGGAATTTCAACTCGTGGAGCATCTGGGAGAGATTACAGGCATCTTATTCTTCTTATTAGGCGCAATGACCATTGTAGAACTTATTGACTCGCATGATGGATTTAATATCATTACAAGGAAAATCACGCAAAAAAATAAAAGATCCCTTTTAATTATAATCTCAATAATAACATTTTTCCTTTCAGCTATATTAGATAATTTAACTACTACAATTGTAATGGTGTCTCTGTTAAGGAAGTTGATTAAGGAACCTGAAGACAGACTGTTTTTTGCAGGCATGATCGTAATTGCCGCAAATGCAGGCGGCGCATGGTCGCCAATTGGAGATGTTACAACAACAATGTTATGGATAGGTGGTCAGATAACGGCGAAAGAGATAATTATTTCTTTAATTCTGCCGAGTCTTATTTGTTTGGCAGCACCACTTATTTATCTTTCTTTTAAATTAAAAGGAAAGGTAACCACCCCTGATCAGAAAGTGGTAAATGGCAATTCCACTTTATCACCTAAACAACAAATGATAGTTCTGCTTTCAGGAGTTGTGGTATTAATATTAGTGCCGGTATTTAAAACCGTAACCCATTTACCTCCTTTTATGGGAATTTTATTGGGATTAGGTGTATTATGGATCATAACGGAAATTTTACATGGCGACAAGGATGAGGCTGAAAAAGGAATATTATCAGTAACGCATGCTCTTCGCAAAATCGATACACCAAGTATCTTATTTTTTCTCGGTATTTTAGTCAGCATATCTGCTTTGCAATCCATCGGCTCATTAGCTAATGCAGCAACATGGATGACCGCTAATTTAAAAAATGAGAGTTTGATCATCATGTCCATCGGTTTATTATCTGCAATAGTAGACAATGTTCCAATAGTTGCGGCAGTACAAGGCATGTATGATCTAAATCAATATCCAACCGATCATTTCTTTTGGAAGTTTCTGGCATATTGTTCGGGTACAGGTGGAAGTGCTTTAATAATTGGTTCAGCGGCTGGTGTAGCTGCAATGGGGATGGAAAAAATAAGTTTCTTTTGGTATTTACGCAAGATCAGTTTATTGGCACTCATAGGTTATTTTGCCGGCGCACTTACTTATTTGTTGCAATATCAGATATTGAGTTAATTACTCATTAAGTGCTATAAATCATTATGCAATTTACTCCAATAAATACGATAAATACTGTAATAGAGTGGATGAAATCAAGACTGAATAGAAAACAGTTTCTTCTTTTCTCCAGTGTTATTGTTGGTTTATCAGTGGCTCTCGCAGCTATTGTTTTAAAATCTTTTGTGCACTATATTTTTTTATTTTCCGGATACATCAGTACCGGCAATTTTAAATATTTCCCTCTTATCCTCCCATTTATTGGAATTCTATTAACTGTTCTGGTTGTAAAATATGTGTTGCGTGGTAAAATCGAAAAGGGAATTTGGAATATACATTTTGCATTAGCTAAAAAGTCAGCTGATGTTCCGAAGGAACAGATGTATGCACAAATATTAACAAGTTCGTTAACTGTTGGCTTTGGTGGTTCAGCAGGATTAGAAGCGCCAATAGTGATCACAGGTGCTGCTTTTGGTTCAAATTATTCAAAAACCTATAAACTTGAAAAGAAAGAAAAAACACTGCTTTTAGCATGTGGTGTTGCTGCTGGCATAGCTTCTGTTTTTAATGCTCCAATAGCCGGGGTATTATTTGCATTGGAGGTATTAATTATCGATATATCAATTTCCGCATTTACACCTCTCATACTTTCAGCGGCCACCGGAGCATTAATTTCAAAAATATTTTTGGAAGATGATGTGTTATTGTCATTTCAATTACAGCAACCCTTTAACTATTTAAATCTACCTTTTTATGTTTTACTTGGCATTTTAGCTGGATTAATTTCTATATATCATTCGCGTACATTTACTAAAATAGAAGGGATGTTCAGCGATGCACCAAAGAGAAAATATATTAATGTATTGATAGGGGGTTTAGGCATTGCTTTACTGCTTTTGGTCTTTCCATCCTTATTTGGAGAGGGATATCAAAGTATTAAAATATTATCAACCCTTAAACCCGAAAAATTGTTGGATAATAGTATATTCCATTACATGCAAGGGAATAAATGGTTTGTTTTGATCTTTATAGGTGCCATAATATTTATAAAATCGATAGCTACAGGCTTAACAATTGGAAGCGGCGGAAATGGAGGTAATTTTGCTCCTTCCCTGTTCGTAGGCTCTTATCTGGGATTCTTTTATTCCAGGTGTGTAAATATGCTTAACATCGGGAACTTACCGGAAAGTAATTTTACAATTGTTGGAATGGCCGGAGTATTGAGTGGTTTATATCATGCTCCTTTGACGGCCATTTTTCTCATTGCAGAAATTACCGGAGGATATACCCTGATTATTCCACTAATGATTGTATCCTCTATAAGTTTTGGAATTTCGAAATATTTTGAACCTTATTCCATGGATACTAAAAAATTAAGTAAAACCGGTTCACATTTCACCTCCAACAGAGATCATAATATACTCACAACACTGAATACTCAGGCTTTAGTTGAAGAAAATTTTGTAAAAATTTCTCCTGATACTAAACTTGCAGATATTGTGGAGATCATATCGAAATCGCAAAGAAATATTTTCCCGGTGGTAAAAATTACGAATGAATTGGAGGGAATTATTACTCTCGATAAGATCAAAGAAGTGTTATTTAAAACTGAATTATATGACACTTTAACTGCAAGAGAATTAATGACTGCTCCACCAACAATTATAAATTTAACTGACTCAATGGAAACTGTAATGGAAAAATTTGATGAGACCGGAGCTTGGAATCTTCCCGTTATACAAAATGAATTGTATTATGGTTTTATCTCAAAATCCACTATTTTTTCCCATTACCGATTGAAAATAAAAGAAGATACCATTGAATAATCAAGCAGGACCCAATTTCGTTCTCTATATATTTAATTAATCGAAATAAGTTAAATATATATCAATTCAAGTAAATTATTAATTAATATTTGGATTTTTAAGCTATAAGCCTTATATTTATCAATTCATTTATTTTTTTAAATTAAATTTATATTATGCGAATTGAATTACCAAATTCATTTGAGCGTTTCGGAAATGTGATCTTGCATAGCAAACAAAAGATCTTTGCCATGGATGCAGGGCCCGAAAGTGCAAATAATATCAGTGAAAAGTATTTTGTTGTTAAAAAAATAGCAAATGAACAATCTTGGGATATCGAAAAAGACATGGCGATTGTGGTTCCAATAATGAATGAAAAATTAAAACTATTGGAAGGAGTGATAACTGGTATTCCGCATAGTTGCACTATAATAATTGTATCCAACAGTTCAAGAGAAGATTCAGACAGGTTCGAAATGGAGAAAAATGTTGTGGATAATATTTGTCATTTTGCCAAACGCAATTATATTATTGTGCATCAGAGGGATCCGGAGATTGCTAACCTATTTGCAGAAATTGGTTATAATGAAATTCTGGATGAGCAGGGCCTAGTTAAAAACGGCAAATCGGAAGGTATGCTCATCGGGTTATTGATCACCTACCTGCTGGAGAAAAAATACATCGGATATATAGATTCTGATAATTATTTTCCAGGTTCCGTGTTTGAATATGTTAGAATTTTTTCTTCCATTTTTTCATTATCAAAAACGGATTATACAATGGGGCGTATTTTATGGCACAGCAAACCAAAAGCAATTAATTCCAATATCTTATTCAGCAAGTGGGGCAGGGTGAGCAGGCTAACAAATTACTATTTAAACAGACTTATCAGTATATACTCCGGATTTGAAACCGACATTATAACTACCGCTAATTCCGGCGAACACTGCATGAGCATGAAGGTTGCAACAAATATGGATTTCGGATCTAGTTTTACTGTAGAACCCTATAACTTTATCAATTTGTTTGAAAAGTTCGGCAATTTCACCAAAAACAATAATTTGGAATTAATTCACAATAAAGTGATCAATATTTATCAGGTTGAATCAAGAAACCCGCATTTACACGAATCAAAGGGAAATGAACATGTTAATGATATGATCGATAACTCTTTGGGATGTATTTACCATTCTGAAATTTGCCCTTCTGACCTCAAAAAAGAAATACTTAGAGAATTAAAACGATTAAAAATTATTGCAGCTAATGAATTACCTGTAAAACGAATAATTTATAAGGCCCTGAATAATTTCAAGACGGATAAATTGAAAGGTATTTTCGACCCTGAAATGTATGGAAGTATGCTGGTAACACCATAATATGGTTATATTATTTTCTGATATTGATGGAACAGTAACAAATAAATATTCTCATGCCTTAGAAGGAACCGATATTTGGATAAATAATTTAATTTACGCTAACATTCCGGTAATATTTACTTCTTCAAAGACATTTTTAGAAATTTGTGAACTTCAAAATGCATTAAAAATAAATCAACCATTTATTTTTGAAAATGGCAGTGCTATAGCTATTCCTTATGATCAAATTCAATATTATAACAAAACCTCTGGCGAAAAATTACAAAATAATTTTCTTGTCAAACCTCTGGCTCCAAAAGATTTTAAATTTCAGATATGCACTGATTATATCAAAGAATTGTATCCGGCCGAATTTTTCACACTAACAACAGGAGATCCAAAATTACTATTGAAAACTACCGGACTTTCTGAAATTGCTTTAAGAGCAGCACAAGCCCGACATTTTACCGAAACTTATTTTTTCACAATACCTGATCCTTCACTTGATCTTATAAACAATAAATTGAATTCTTTAAATGCAATTGCAGTAAAGGGTAGTCGATTTATTACCGTGTCGCATCAAGCTACTTCAAAGGGTAAAGCAATCCATACATTTTTAAGTATGCTGAGGCAAACAGAAAATAAAATAACAACAATAAGTGTTGGAGATGGAGAAAACGACTTCTCTATGTTTAAGGAAACTGATCGCAGTTATTTTCTCACAAATAAAGCTGATTCCGTTGTAGAAATTTCTAATTGCATTTTAATAAATCCTGAAGGCCCTAAAGGATTTATAAAAGTGTGTAAGGAAATATTGGAGAAAACTTCTAGCATTTAATAAAATAAATACTTATTTCTGCCCAAATTTCCCTTCTCTTATCTCAAATTTCAAAAATACACAATCAATGGGTCCATTTTTTAATTTAATTTTTTCGGAAGGTTTTAATCCTATGAATTTTGCAGCATCAAGATTTCCACTGAAAACCCAGGCAATACAACCGGCATATTTTCTCTTTAGCGTATTACCTATCATCTGATAAAATTCAATAATTCGGTCTTGTTGCATTCGTTCACCATATGGAGGATTCATGATCAGCATTCCTTTATGGTTTGGAGCTTCGGTATCCTCAAAGGAAGCCTGAAATAATTGTATCCCTGCATCCGGAACAACATTATTAATATGTATTTGTGCCATATCAAGATTGCGCTGTGATATATCAGAACCGCGGATCATTAATTTATTATTTTTTACCTCACTCGCAGCCTGCACCATCAATTGACGAAATAATGTAACGTCATAATCCTTCCACAATTGAAATCCGAATTGTTTTCTTATTAATCCGGGTGCAATATTATTGGCAATCAATGCGGCTTCAATTAAAATTGTTCCGCTACCGCACATCGGGTCGTATAAGGGAATATTATAATTCCAACCACTTAATAATATCAAACCTGCAGCCTGAACCTCGCTCATAGGCGCTGCATGTTGTTCGGTGCGATATCCTCGTTTGTGTAACGATTCACCCGAACTATCGAGGGATATACTCACCTCATTTTCTTTAACTCGCAAATTAAACCGATAGGTAGGATTGATTTTTTCAATACTCGGACGTTTATCAAATTTATTTCTGAACTGATCAACAATAGCATCCTTCATTTTTAAAGCAGGGTAATTGGAATGCGTGAAAACAGAGGAAAATATCGTATTATCTATTGCAAACGTATCGTCCACATCCATGATCTCACTCCAATCGATCGCCATTACCTTATCATATAATTCGTGTTCATTATTGGCAATAAAAGAAGTTATAGGTTTTAAAATTTTTATAGCTGTGCGCAAGTAGATATTTGCTGCGTATAACATTGTTTTATCTCCGGAAAATGATACTGCGCGTTTTAGTATTTCTACATCACCCGCACCCAGATCCATTAATTCTTTTGCGAGAATGGGTTCAAATCCCTGTAATGTTTTGGCAATAAATTGTTGATGCATATTTCAATAAAAGTAACACTTTAAAATAACAAAAAGGGCGTTGTTCATGAACAACGCCCTTTATCAATTTATTAATTTGTTAATTGGTTAATTTGTTAATTTGTCAGCCGCAGCTGATTGGTCAGTTATTGGCCGGCATAACAATTAAAATCAACGTTTTTATCTAGTTGCGTGATGAAATTATTTAACAGTCCGTAAAATAACACATCAGATGATTCGGTTTCAGCACCGATTGTATAACGTTCGTAAACCGGTGGGTTTGTGCGGATACAACCGGGATGCGGTGAATATTTAACACGGCTCCAACGAAGGTCTTTTTTGAAGATCATGGCTGCAACTTTATCTGCTCCGTCTTTGCTCATGGTAATATCCACGTAATAGGTCCAGTTCAAATTGCGCATCAAAACATTAAAACTCATCCATGGTTTCGACATGCCTTTATCTTTATATAAATGCAGTTTATAATTAATACGAGCACCTTCCGTGCTTACATATTCAAATTTGTAATACAATGCACCACCATTATTATTAGCTGCTTTAGCAACCTGACCCTGGTGGTTTTGTGTTAGGTAATCTTTCATAACTACCTGACTGTTACCATTAACAGCAAATAAACTGAGGAAGGCAACAAATAAACTTATATTCAATATTTTTTTCATAGTGTAATTTTAGAATGTTACAATTATTCTGATTTTTTTGCATCGCCTGCATCCGCCTTTTTACCTGAACGAGCTGGGTGCGTTTTTAAATTTTCGAGATAATAATTTCCAACGCATTTACCTTGTTCCAGACCATCATCAATATCACAATCAAAGTGAATTCCTCCATACATACGACTATAAGCTGCTTCTTGCGCTGCTGCTAAGAAAGAATCAAAAGGTCGCGGGTTTAATCCAATTTCTACATTTGAACTGTCAATAAATGGTTTATTATCACCTATAAGAGAAGTAAGAATTGTAGCCGCAGCTCCACTAAACCCGGAGTGTCCGGAAGTATAACCACAGAATGGCGGAGTTTCAACGTATGGTTCCCAAGCTGGGTCAATGTTTTCGCGGATTACGGTTTTAGGACGAACCAAATTAACGCGATATTTTGTATTCCATACAGTAATACAAGCATCATTCATAGCTGTTGCCATGATTGCATATATCTCAGCAGCACGATCTAACTTCATATCTTCAGCTTTCACGAAATTTCCAAAAATTTCCATCCAGTGTCCCGGAGGAGTTGAA
Source organism: Chitinophagales bacterium (assembly GCA_044227505.1). GTDB lineage: Bacteria > Bacteroidota > Bacteroidia > Chitinophagales > BACL12 > UBA7236. Next base: position 23,626 of record JBGAWP010000063.1, read on the forward strand.
GTTTCACTCGGATCATCAGCCCAATATTGCGCAATAGTTCTTTGTTCTTCAGTTAAAGTAGCATCCACCTGATAAACTTTTAATGCCTGTTTGTAAAGTTCCCCTGTAGTATCTCCTACACCATTGTATTTAGGTGCTTTATCAATATCGCATTGACTTCCGTCTTTTACGAAGAAAGTGCGGTGAGTTCCCCAATAAGGCTCTAATGCAGTCTGGTTAAAATCGGTTGGTTCCCAAAAACCAGGATGACCCTCTCTTGTAGGTGCTTTATATTGCATATACCGTGTTTCGGTATATTTATCTAATTCACTCCATTCATAAATCGCATCTGCAAGGTCCTTACCGTATTGCCTTGAACGTTCTAAAACATCATCAGGAACGCCGGCCGCTTTACAGGCTTCAATTTGTTTGTCATGCAATTTATTAAATACTCCAACTCCGGCAGGAAAATAACGAGCCATCATGGCATCCTGAACAAGATACATGGTTTCCGTTGCGCAAGTTGTCCAATCGTAGATCTGACCTGCTTCAGGACGAGGAAGATCGGTCAATCCATTTAGTTGACCTTCTAAGGTAAGATAATCAGGTGTTCCGCAAATTTGGGCTTCATAAACGCCAACAGCGATATATCCGAACATACGGGACGCATCAGGCGGTGAAAGGCGTTCAGTTTCAACAAATGCGAATAAGGCATTCCACCATTCCAGCAGAAATTGCGCACTTTCATCGCTTGATTTTTTAGAAACTTCATTAAAAAGGGGGTTTTCTCCTTCGGAAGCTTTATTTCCGCAACTTCCGGCAAAAAGAATAACGCCCGACAATAAGATAACAGGTAGGTGTTTTAATCTCATGACTAGTTTGATTTTAGTTAAGATATGACAATAATTTGTGGTAATAAAACAGCGCAAAATTAATCAAAATACTAGATGATTAATTCGTTAACAAAATATTTACAGAGCTTACCCTTACCCACCTTCAGAATGAAGTTAACTTTGCCCCTTAAATCTTTAAAAAGGCATGAAATCTATCAAAGTACTATCCTCTGTAATTGTGTTGATGTTAGTGATCTACAGCTGCAGTTCGAACAAAAATGGCAAAGAATATCTCAATGAGTGGAAATTCACAGAGAATATTGATAAAGCCAAAATCGTAACCACTGATCAGGAATCAGGAAAAATGTTCGACATCCTGACCAGCAAAACTACAGGTATTGACTTCAATAATGAACTTATTGAAACGTTTGACCTAAATTATTACCGCTATGGTTATTCCTATAATGGAGCCGGAGTTGGTGTGGGTGATTTTAATAATGATGGACTCCAGGACCTTTATTATTG
>JBGAWP010000064.1:0-6401 GCA_044227505.1 Chitinophagales bacterium
GCCCTGCAAGTTTTATAGTATCGGATCCTGACGGAAATGTTATTTTATTTGATCAACACAGATGAACAATCATTTACTAAATTTAATTTACCTTGTTTAAATACTTGCGCGATTGGATAACAAAAACTGTTGCCCCTAATTACAAACTTTAAGTTAAACAACCGTAAATGTACCCTGAAGCTTTACATTACAATATATTTATAATTATTTCTATTGCAACAGTTTCATTATTATTTGTAAAAAAGAAATTAAACCAAAATGTTAAACGGATAATATCAAGAATAAACCTGGTTTGCCTTGTTTTTACTTGTGCTTTAGTTTCCTTGTGGACATTTAACCTACACTTGTGGAACCTTTGGATAGAAGTTATTCCATTTTGGTTTTTTCTGATCACTTCTGTAATTTTATATGGATGCGCACTACTGAAAAAGTTAGAAAAGATTTTTTATGGCCTAATTTATTTTACTCATTTAATACTGCTCATAATTCTCCCGGTACCAATCTTGGGTTTAGGAATATTTTGTTATATTTATTCTCCTTTCATTCCCGATAATATAAATTATCAAGATAAGAACGTGATCGTAACTGATGACTTTACAGGCATACTGGGCCAAAAACCTAGTCCGACAGTTTACATAAAGTGCGGGTTAATTTCACATAAATTCAAGACCAATATTTCTATTTTTTATTCTATAGATAGTGTATCCTTGTCTAAAATAGAAGAAAATAAACTTGAAATAAAAATACATGCAGATCCTAAGGATTTTAGGGATAGCACTAGATCCAAGGAAATTGTAGAATGTAATTGCAGATAAAATTCATTCAATTTTTCTCAAAGTTAATTCAGACATTGCCTTTCCTGATTTCAATTTGCAAATTAATTTCATATTTTTACACTAAATTAAATTTAAGTTTTCCAAAAAAACAGAACTTAAAAAGATAAAATATTGTAAAATAATCTCAATTAAATTAAAATGATCACGGGGCAGGATTTATTAGACTTAGGATTTAAACCGGGAAAATGGTTCAAAGATGCTATTACTTACGCTAACAAAAATCAGTTGAGTGGCGAAGCATTAATAACCTATCTGGAAAGCCTGCGCCCTAAGCATGTAGAGCCTTACAGCGAGCCAGTTTCATTTTTTCAAAACATTAAGGCGGAAACAGAAGAAGAAATTTTAAATGTGGAAAGTGTTCTTTCCACCATGCGTGAATTGATGTTAACACCAACATTGGTTGGAGGTGCAGTTATGCCGGATGCTTGTCCTACTGGTCCCGGACAAATTCCTGTTGGCGGAGTTGTAATTGCAAAAAACGCAATTCACCCCTCTATGCACAGCGCTGATATTTGTTGTTCAGTTATGATGACAAATTTTGGATTTTCTTCTCCAAAAAAAGTTTTGGATTTCGCACATTCTATCACGCATTTTGGAGGAGGAGGCAGAACAGAATTTTCAGAAATTCCGAAAGAATTTGAAAATAAACTTCTTGAAAACCGATTTTTAAACTCCGAAAGAAGTATCAATTTCGCAAAAACACATTTAGGAACGCAAGGCGATGGTAATCATTTTTTATTTGTAGGAGTTTCTAAAAATACCGGCGAAACTATGATGGTAACCCATCATGGTAGTCGCGGATTTGGTGCCAATCTATACACCCAGGGAATGAAAATAGCAGAATTTTTCAGAAAAGAAATCTCACCAAAAACACCTGAAAAAAATGCATGGATCCCTTACGACACCAAAGAGGGATTGGCTTACTGGGAGGCACTGCAATTAGTGCGGGAGTGGACAAAAATGAATCACAGCACTCTGCACAATGCAACGGCAAGAAAAATAAACATGGATCCTTACGACAGATTCTGGAACGAACACAATTTTGTTTTCAAGGAAGATGATCTGTTTTACCACGCAAAGGGTGCAACACCACTTGACGATAAATTTGTTCCCGACAGCAGTGATGGATTGCGTTTAATTCCTTTAAATATGAGTGAACCGGTTTTAATTGTTAGAGGAAAAACAACTGCCAATAATTTAGGGTTTGCTCCACATGGAGCAGGACGTAATATCAGTCGCGGAAGACATAAAAAAAATAAAGCAGATAAAACTTTTGAACAACTTTTTACGGAAGAAACGCAGGGACTTGATGTTCGTTTCTTTTCCAATAATATCGATATTTCTGAATTGCCAAGTGCATATAAAAATGCCGGCATGGTCAAACGTCAAATGCAGGAATTCGGTCTCGGTGAAGTGCTTGATGAAATTATGCCCTACGGATGTATTATGGCCGGTGATTGGGAAATTGATGCAGCGTGGAAGGTGAAACGGAGGAATAGGAAGTAGGACATATGACATAGGACATAGGACATAGGACATAGGACATAGGACATAGGACATAGGACATAGGACATAGGACATATGACATATGACATAGGACATAGGAAGTAGGAAATAAGAAATAGGATATAGGGTATGTTATCTTTTAGGTTTTTATCTGATTTTATTTTTAATGGGTTTATATTATCCACTATTCTGTTTTCAATATCATATTTGTTTGTTACAAAATACAGACAAACAATTATTGATCTGCAGGTTTTATCTACAAAATTCTTGTTGATAGGAGCAAGTATTTGTTTAATATTAGAAATTAAACAATTATCATTATACTTCCCGGATGGAGCGCACCTTTATGAGCAATACGCCTTTCGCACCAGGCTTTTTGGACCATACTGGTTTGCCTACATTGGCCCCCTTTTATTCAAAGGTTTATTACCGCAAATTTTTTGGATAAAAAAGTTACGCATTAAATTATGGCTCTCTATTGCACTCATACCTTTTTTACTTGTTGAATACTATTGGGCAATTTTTACTTCGAACCATCGGGATTATATACCCTCATCATACATTTTATATATAGATTATACAGGGTTACTCACATCCCTAATAATTTATGGTTTAGCATTAACGATCGGTTTTACGCTCAAAAAAAGTAATGAAATTGCCAATACAAAAAAAGCTTTTTTAATCTTTTTGATTTTACTGATGATAGGGTTACCGGTTTCTTTTTTTGTAAATACCACGACGAGCAATTTTTCGATTATCCCAGGATGGCACATAACAATTCACCCTATATATTCATTGGAATTTATTAAGGCCATATTTTTGTTATTTGTGGTTATCTTATATTACAGATTATCCAAAACAAAAACAGAAATTAATATTAAAATATTTTATACGCATTTAATTTTAACGATAATAACGATATTGCCTTTAAATTATTTATTATTTGAAATATTTCAGGTAGGATGGATGTTAAGAATTACACCAGAAAATATAAACCTCGTTTATTACATTATTGTAGCTTTAAACGTTATTTTTTTCTTAACTCAGATTGCCTTATTAGTATACCTTTATAAAATTAAGACCCGGTCGGAGAAGACCCATTTTTGAGACCTTCGCTGGTATTGTTAACATTAGTGAGACCTTCGTGGGTGGTGTTAACATTAGTGAGACCTTCGCTAAGAGCGAAAGCCTCACTGCGTTCCGCAAAGAAATTTCGGGGAGGGGTTTTTGCCATTAGTGAGACCTTCGCTAAGAGCGAAAGCCTCACTGCATTCCGCAAAGAAATTTCGGGGAGGGGTTTTTGCCATTAGTGAGACCTTCGCTAAGAGCGAAAGCCTCACTGGAAGCTCTATAAACATGAACGTTCAGCTAAAAATCTAACAAATAATTATTGTCGTTTTGTGCTTTTTTTGTCATGGCAATGAATTCTTGCCCTCGGGTAAAGCTTAAGATCTTCTCAGCCATTTCCAAATTGCAAATTGAATTTTCTCTCAACTTTGCATAATCTAAATAGGACGAAAATTTCCAATCAACCGGATTAATTATTAATTTATCTTTAACAGGATTTAAATGAATATAATTGAAGCAACGCAATGGATATTCATTTGCATCAATTATATGATTATATAATTCTCTTTTGTGGTTCAGAGTTTTAGTTTTCGTATTATCCTGAAATAAGGAACCATGTGTATGTTTTTGTTTATTTATAGCCCGAGTATAACTGGATAATAGTTTACCTACAGCATTTTTTATTTTGTTTGGATTATCAGTTTTTTTAACATGAACCATAAAATGAAAATGCGTGGGCATTAGGCAATAGGCTAAAATATCAAAAAAGTGTATCCATTCCTTGGTTACCTTTTTTAAAAAGTATTCGTAATTATCATCATTATAAAATATAAGTTGCCCTCTATTACTTCTGTTAAATAGGTGGCATAACTCGTTTTCTTCAAAATTCATGCGCAAATATATTTAACTACACCGAGGTAATTTTTTACACGGTTAGAGTGAAGTTTTTCGGTAGTTTTAGAGGGATTCTCCTACGAAGAAATTCGGGGGGCATTTGCCATTAGTGAGACCTTCGCTAAGAGCGAAAGCCTCACTGTGTTCCAGTAAAGAAATTGACAACCGTTCGAAGGTTTTATAACGTACATTTTAAAAGTGAGAACCAATGTTCATGCGAAGAAATTGAGGCTTTCGCTCTTAGCGAAGGTCTCAATTACGTTTTTTTATATTTACCATTAGTGAGACCTTCACTAAGAGCGAAAGCCTCACTGCGTTCCTACAATGAAATTGATAATCGTTCGAAGGTTTTATAACGTACATTTTAAAAGTGAGAACCAATGCTCCTGCTAAGAAATTGAGGCTTTCGCTCTTAGCGAAGGTCTCAATGACGTTTTTTGTAAAAAGGTCTCAATAACGCTTTTTTTAAATGTCTCAATAACGTATATTCTTGATAACTAAAGAAAATATTATTTGATATATCTTTATCAAATAATTACATTGATAAAAATTAATAAATATGAACCTCCTACCCAAAGAATCCCTCACCTTCACGACCAAACTAAAAGAGGATGAAGTAATATCCCGCCTCTCCCTTGCTGTTGAACCTGAAAAATTTATACGGTCCGGTTTGTTTGGGTCCCTAAATACAAAACCCTATGAAGGCAAAATAACAGGTAATACATTCAGCATAAAAAGAATTATAACTTATCGCAATTCGTTTCTACCGAGAATTATCGGACAAGTTGAACGTGACATTCAGGGCACTTCTATTTATGGTGCAGCGGAGCTCTGATCGGTCTATATTTTATCGCGAAAAATGTTTATGTTAACAAAGGATTTGATCCCTGGTTCTTTATGCCGATCGGGATGTTATTATTCGTATATATTCTTACAATTGCAGCTTTTAAATATGAAAGCGGAAAAGCAAAAAATGATTTGAAAAATTTGTTTGAAGCAGAAATGATAGAAGTTTAAAGACTTAACTTAATTATAAAATACAAAACATTCTCTCTTTTAATTATTTTTGACAAAAATGCTGCAATTATAATATAATGTTACAGTAACATACTACTCAAAAATGCGCCACACCCTCCCCTCACTCACAGAAAATACTTTTTTGCGGTATTTCAATTTTATCGCCCTTTATATTGCGCAAGGAATTCCTGAAGGGATGACTTTTTTCGGAATTCCTGCATGGATGGCCGTGAACGGAAAGAGTCCGGGGGAAATTGGAAGTTTCGTTGCGGCAGTTGGATTGCCCTGGAGTTTTAAACTTGTGGTTGCTCCTCTAATGGACAGATTTACCTATCTTCCAATGGGAAGAAGAAGGCCTTGGGTGATATTAGGGCAATTGGGATTAATAATCAGTTTTATTGCAATGGCTTTTGTGCCCGATCCGCTCAATAATTTATGGTTATTGACTTTAGCCGGATTTTCAGTCGGGTGTTTCGGCGCATTTCAGGATGTAGCAACCGATGGAATGGCAATAGATATAATTCCAATAAACCAACAAGCGAGAGCTAATGGTTTTATGTGGGGTTCTAAAATTATCGGAACATCCGCTTCTCTTGCATTGGGAAGCTGGCTTATCAATGAATATAATTTTACAATTGCAATTCTTTCGCTTTCTATTTTAGTTGCTGCTATAATGCTTGTTCCTTTAATGTTAAAAGAAAGACCGGGTGAGAAATTTTTTCCCTGGACTAAAGGAACAGCATCCCCCGAAACAAAAAAAATGCAATTAACAGATTGGTCAGTTATTCTCAGATCCTTATACAGCGTATTTACTTTGCGCAACAGTTTATTACTTGCAGTGATTTTGTTTGCCACACAAATTTCATTTAATTTCCTCGCCACCTTATTACCCATTTTTACAGTACAGGCGCTTGGCTGGACTGATCAGCAGTATTCGCAATACTTTGCAACAGCGAGTTTTATTGGAGGAATTGGAGGCATGTTAATTGGCGGTATTTTAATCGACAAGTTTGGGAAAATACGCATGATGAATATTTATTTTTTTGTGATAATATGTTTATCCGCAATATTTGTATTCGG
>JBGAWP010000064.1:6411-24877 GCA_044227505.1 Chitinophagales bacterium
AGGGTTTATGTTCGTTTTTCAGATTTTATATGTATTCGCATGTATTGGATTATTTGCAATAGCAATGTTATGTTGTTGGAAAAAAGTATCGGCAACACAATTTACTATTTATATGACCATTGGTAATCTGGGTAGAATTACAGGGGCTAAATTAATTGGTCCTGCAAAAGATCAGTTTAATTGGGAATTTACCTTTTCATTATTTGGTGCTTTGATAATCGTGGTGTGGATCATATTACAATTTCTTCGCATCAATGATCATTTAGATCAGGTGGATGCACTTGAAAAAAATTTTCCGGAAAATGCATCTAAACCAGCCCAGATCGGCACTTAATTGAGGCATAAACTTGATAATTTTATTATAAAATTGGCATGCAAAAATTACATATTTTTTGAAATTTTATGAAAAAAATGCAAAAATCAGTGAATTTCAACTAACGTTCTGCAAAATTTTCAAATTCCCATGACTTTTCACCAAATGAAACACTGGATTCCAATATCATTTAATCGGGAAATACAATGATCAATATCAATAAAATAATAGGCGGAAACGCTTTGTATGTACAGGATTAAAGTTCTAAATTTATTGGATAATCTCACTATAAAATCTTTAATATGAAACGTAATCTAATACTACTGATAAGTTGTATGATCAGCCTTTCAGTAGCTGGGCAAAATCAGGCCGAAACCTTTATTAAGGAAGCACAGGACCTGCTTGCAAAAAAAGAATACAAACAAGCTCAACTCAGTTTGCAGGACGCTATCAATGAGATCAATTTATTAATTGGCGCTCAGATCGCCGAATCACTGCCGGATGAGATCAATGGTTTGAAATCGGACGGTGAAGAAAACATGGGCTCAGGTGGGATGGGTATGCTGGGCGGTGGACTCCAGATATCTAAATCTTATAGTAATGCATCCATGAAAGAAAATGAAGCAGAAGTAAACATTATGGCAAATTCGCCACTGCTCACCAGCATGAATATGTATCTCTCCAATCCTGCCATGCTAGGACCCGAATATAAAAGTGTTAGAGTTGGCACCCAAAGAGCAATTTTAAAAACCGAGAACGAAGATTATTATGATGATAAAGGGGTATCAAAAAAGATTCGTGTATCTGAATTACAAATTCCATTAAATTCAACTCTGATCACCATTAATATGAAAGGTTTTGCAACGGAACAGGATGAGCTTTCTTTTGCGAATAAGCTGGAGATAGAAAAATTAAAAGTCGTACTAAACGATTAAATAATTACACTTGATATTGAAGATGTAATACATACCACATCTTTGCACCTTCGCGGCTTTGCGTGAAAAAAATAAAAAAATTGCCCGCAAAGCCGCAAAGGGTAAATTCATTTATATATTAAACACAAACCACCTCTTTGCACCTTCGCAGCTTTGCGTGAATAAAATAAAAAAAATGCTGGCAAAGCCGCAAAGGGTAAATTCATTTATATATTAAGCACAAATCACATCTTTGCGCCTTCGCGGCTTTGCGTGAAAAAAATAAAAAAATTGCTCGCAAAGGCGCAAAGGAATATAGAATATTCAGATGCCATGGATTTATTCCTAAAAAGAGTTAAAATTGATAAATAATTAAAATATTAAAATATTTTTATCCTAAAATTAAAACCCAATGCATAATTCCCACCCTAAAATTTTCAGTTTATTTGTTTTTTTTGTCATTATGGTTTCTTCTTGTTCTGAAAGTTCTCATCCCGAATTGACCGGCGTTTGGGAAATTGAAGAATTAAAGATCACTATGAATACCTTTAATAACTCTGATAGCACAGAAGTAATTGAAGCAAATGGAAAAAACTGGGAAACAAAAATGAAATCCAGAAATATCAGAACCTATTACAAAAGTGACGGCACCTACCATTCTGTTCATAAAGATCTCAACGACAACATAACATACGACCCTGCAGGAAGATGGAAAATAATTAAAGACTCCTTGATAGTTCAGGACACTTTCCCAAAACCTGTCACCTATAAATTTAAAATAATTTTGCGAGAAGATTTTGTTGAATATTGGGGTCTTGAAGATTTTGACCAGGATGGAAACGCAGATGATGAATATTACAGCAAGCAGCGGAGGATAGGAGGAAATAGGAAGTAGGAAGTAGGAAGTAGGAGAAATTCAATTCAAGGAGAATCAGACTCACCTCTCACAAATTGTCAGGAGTCATTAGTCAGGAGGAAAAAAATCCGGCCTACGAGGATAAATCTCACCACTCACCACTCACCAATTGTCAAGAGTCATTAGTCAGGAGGAATAAAATCCGGCTTACGAGGATAAATCTCACCACTCACTACTCACCACTCACCAATTGTCAAGAGTCATTAGTCAGGAGAAAAAAAATCCGGCCCATCTGGATCATACTCACCACTCACCACTCACCACTCACCAATTGTCCGGAGTTAAGAGAATAAACCATTAGTGATACTCACGTGAGAGCCTCCTTGAAGTGGTTGCAAACTCGTCATTTCCCAATTTCCATTACCTTTATTCCTTCAAACGCAATAATTATGAAAAAATACGTATTAATTTCTTTCGCACTGCTCACCTATTTAATACCTGTTAAATCGCAGGTGGAGGATCCTTATTTATGGCTTGAGGATGTGGATAGTAAAGAATCCATGGATTTTGTTGCGCAACAAAATAAAATAACTGTAGATAAATTGAGTCAGCAAAAGGAATATGAAAGTATTTATAATAAATGTTTGGAGATATATAATTCAACTGACAGAATTGTGTATCCTTCCATGCAGGGTGAATATGTTTATAATTTCTGGCAGGATAAAGATCACGAGAGAGGTATCTGGAGAAGAACAATAAGGTCAAGTTACCTGAGTGGTAATCCAAAGTGGGAAACATTACTGGATATTGATGCCATGGCAAAAAAAGATGATATAAAATGGGTGTATAAAGGAGCACAGGGATTATATCCTGATTATAATCGTTTTCTGATAAGCCTTTCGAAAGGTGGTGGTGATGCTGTGGTAACCAGAGAGTTTGATGTAAATAAAAAAACTTTTATCGAAGATGGATTTTACGTTGAGGAAGCAAAAGGAGGCGTTAGTTATATAGATGAAAACATAGTGATAATTGCATCCGATTTCGGTGAAGGAACCATGACCACCTCAGGTTATCCCCGTCAGGTAAAAATTTGGAAAAGAGGCACACCATTAAAAGATGCACAACTTATTTATGAAGGAAAAGCGGATGATGTTGGCACCTGGGGCGGAATGATGCGCGACGGAGAAAAAAAATATTCCATTATTACCAGGGCAATGACCTTTTATACTACAGAAACAAATGTATGGATCGACAATAAAATAATAAAACTTGATCTGCCACAAGATTGCAGTATAAGTGGCATTTTAGACGATCAATTAATAGTATCATTGAAATCTGATTGGGTGCTTGGTCCCATTACCTTTAACCAAGGTGATCTTGTGAGTATAGCTTTTACCGATCTTTTAAAAGGAAATAAACACGTGCAATTAGTTTATCGACCTGATGAATTTTCTAGTGTTTCCGGTATTACCAATACGCAAAATAAATTGATACTGACACTTAATACAAATGTAAAAAGTGAAATGTATATTTACACATTTGCTAACGACAGTTGGAGTAAAGTAAAAGTAGATGCACCTGATTTTGGAACAATATATACGGTTGATGTTGATGAATTTTCTGACACCTACTTTTTTAATTTTACCAATTTTCTAACACCAACTACCTTATATATTGCAGATGCAGGAAAAAATACGGTAAAATCATTTAAATCGTTACCTGCGTATTTTGATGCGAGCAAATATAAAGTAGAACAATTTAAAGCAAAGTCAACAGATGGAACTATGGTTCCTTATTTTGTTGTATCTTCCAAAACGATGGAAAACAATGGCAAAAATCCAACATTGTTATATGCTTATGGAGGATTTGAATCCTCCTCACAACCCTTTTATTCAGGAACAATTGGAAATGCGTGGTTAGAAAATGGCGGGACTTATGTACTCGCCAATATCCGCGGTGGTGGCGAATTTGGTCCAAAATGGCATCAGGCCGGATTAAAAGAAAAAAGACAAAATGTGTACGATGATTTTCATTCCGTAGCCGAGGATCTTATCGCTAAAAAAATAACATCTCCCCAACATCTTGGAATTATGGGCGGTAGCAACGGAGGCCTTTTAGTTGGAGTTGCATTTACACAACGACCTGAATTATATAATGCAGTTGTTTGTCAGGTTCCACTTTTGGATATGTATCGCTATAATAAATTATTAGCCGGTGCAAGTTGGATGGGCGAATATGGCAATCCGGATATTCCTGAAGAATGGGAATACATTAAAAAATATTCTCCATATCAAAATGTAAAACCCAATATGAAATATCCCGAAGTGTTTTTTACAACATCCACCCGCGACGACCGTGTACATCCCGGCCATGCACGCAAAATGGTTGCAAAAATGAATGCTATGGGTTACAAGGTTTATTATTACGAGAATATTGAAGGCGGACATGCGGGCTCTTCCACCAACGATCAAAGAGCCAAATCAGCTGCTTTGGAATATTCTTATTTATTGATGAAATTGAAAGATTAAACCTGTATTCAGACGATCTCATGACTTTGACAAAATTTTAATACTGTATTTTATCCTAAATTTTTTAATGATATTTCATAGAAGTATTTTAAATAATTTAAAAACTTGTAACTTTTTTTAGAATTGAACGCCATAATTGAAATGAACACTCAGTTATGAAATCAGTTATAAATTCGTCATTAATATTATTTATTTCTGTAATTCTTCTAAGTTGGAATTCACCACAGGGAAAATGGATCATTGAAAAACATGAAGGGTTTGATATATATTACACAAGCTCCGACAAAGTGAATCTGGAGGAATACCTTACACTCATAAACACTGGCATGAGTTCTGCACAGATGTTTTTTGGCGATCCTTACAAATCCCATTTTTCCATTTTTTTTCACCCCGACAGATTATCATTAGACAGTACTTGGCAAAAAGACTGGAATATGCCGGATTTCAAGTCTGAGTGCTGGATGGTTGCAAGTGGCACAGGAACACAATTTGATCTTATATCACCAAAAAACTGGATAACCGAACCTTGCGAACATAACTATCTTGAGAAGGAAAAAACGCAAAAATTGATCACACATGAATTATTTCATGTATATCACGGACAATTAAATGTCAGTCCTGATTTTAGCAATACGGAAGGCATTGATTGGTTTATTGAAGGTTTGGCCACTTATGCTTCCGGACAATGTGATTCATTGCGAATATCTGATGTTAAAACTGCAATTGAAAATAATAATATCCCACAAAATCTGGATGAATTTTGGACTGGTAAGTTAAGATATGGTTTATCCGGAACGGTTGTAATGTATATTGATTACAAATATGGCAGAACTAAATTAAAAGAAATTTTATCGCTTCAAAATAAAGCAGATGTTATGCTTTCACTAAGTACAACGGAAAGTGAATTATTGAGGGAATGGAAAAATTATATCCTACTCCTGTAATATCCCCCCTATTAGCCCTTCGACTATGTAATTGTGACCGAAATGATAATTATTATATAAATATGTGATATGCATCATATATTTATACAATTTCGTTTGTCAACTTTGAACTTGGCGTGTGTTTGCGTTATATATTGGTTTTAGTCGTATCAAGGTCAATTAGATGGTCAAAAACGAAAACCTTTTAAAATTTGTTATACAACTGTAATAAGTAATTTTAATTAAAATGAAAGGGAGTAATTTCATTAAAAGGTTAATTTTTACAATTATTTTTTTTGTTTTATTGTATACTTTTAGTTCGTTTGGTCAAACCATCAGTTCTTTTGCTCCTACTTCGGGACCTGTTGGCACAAATGTAATTATTACAGGTACAGGTTTTAATGCCACTCCCACCAATAATATTGTATTTTTTGGTGCTACTGCCGCCACTGTTTCTGCTGCAAGTGCAACCTCCCTCACTGTAACCGTTCCTACAGGAGCAAATTTTCAGTATATTACAGCAACCAATTTAATTACGAATTTAACAGCCTATTCTGCAAAACCTTTTATTGTAACTACGATATGTAACAGCGCCTCCACCTTTGCTCCTGCCATCAGTGTACAGGGAGGATCTCATAATGTGGAAGTATATGACATGGACGGTGATGGTAAAGCGGATCTGATAATTCCGGATTATTTTAATAATTATTTTACCGTGACAAGAAATACCAGCACTCCGGGAAGTATTTCATTTGCCGCTAAGGTGACATTTCCCTGGGCGGCAGGTGGACAACCAAATGAAGTTTCTATTGGAGATTTTGACGGAGATGGCAAACCGGATGTCGCACTGGGAGGAAACGGTGGAGGAACCTTTGTTTCCGTTTATAGAAATACAAGTACTATCGGTAGTATTTCCTTTGCACCAAGAGCAGATTTTACAGCGTCTTCAGGACAAGGAAATGGAAATAAAATAATTGATATTGATGGAGATGGGAAACCGGATCTTATTTCTGTGCATTGGTCGGGAAATTGTGTTTGGGTTTTGAGAAATACAAGCACAGGTGCCGGAGTAATTTCGTTTGCACCGGGAGTAAGTTTTTCAACAACATCGCAACCACATAAAATTGATGTTGGCGATCTGGATGGTGATAATAAACCAGATCTGGTAATTACTGCATTTACTAGTAATACCATGTCCGTGTTTAGAAATACGAGTACACCGGGAACTATTTCTTTTGCAACACGACAGGATTTTTCTCCGGGTACCGTTCCTTATTTCGTGCATCTTGCAGATCTTGATGGCGATGGAAGATCGGATATTGCAGTAGTGAACAGAGATGTTGCAACACTTGCAGTATATAGAAATACCAGTGCACCGGGATCAATTTCTTTAGCGGCACGTCAGGATTTTGCAACTCCCGCAGGTACATTTACGCATTATGGATTAGGAGTTGGCGATCTTGATGGAGATGGTAAACCGGATATTGCAGTTGGCAATTATACATTAAATAATACCAGTATTTTTAAAAATACCAGCACTGTAGGTTCTATTTCATTTGCTGCAAGAGTAGATCTTCCTGCCGGGGTTTCTTATGATATTGGAATTGCGGATTTTGACGGGGATTACAGACCCGATATTGCTGTAACTAACAGTGGTTCTACAGTTTCTGTTTTAGCTAATTTATGCATTCTTTTACCTGTTGAATTAATTTCTTTCACTGCAGAAAATGATCAGGATAATGTATTATTAAAATGGACCACAGCCTCAGAAAAAAATAATGATTATTTCAGTATTGAAAAAAGTGTGAATGGTGTCGATTTTTATAAAATCGGAGAAATACCAGGAGGAGGTTATTCCAATTCAATATTAAATTATTATTTTGTTGATGAACATCCTGTTTCCGGATTAAATTATTATCGACTGAAACAAATCGATTTTGACGAACAATATTCCTATTCACGGGTTGAGGTTATTAATTATTTAGAAGAAAATTTATCGCTGATTTGTTATCCGAATCCTTTTAATAATGAACTTAATATATTTGGCACGAAAGAAATGGGTTCTGTGATACTATTTGATCTAAATGGCAGAGAATTAATGCGAAACCAAACCGGCAATGGAGCAACTCTGCTTAATACAAGTGAAATTTCAGGTGGTACTTACTTGCTAAAGTATATCTCTCAATACGACAATTATTCATTCGTGGTCACTAAATATTAGGAAATTATCATTCACATCGTTTAAGTCAACTATTATACTGCAAAATAATTTATTGAACAGAACTATCTTTATGGCCATTGAGTTAGACTGAACACCCTGTTTAATATAAAATTTTAACGGAAAAGATCTATGGAAATTGGAATTGATAGTTTCGCCTCTGCAACAATAAATACGGATGGAGATGTTGGACAACAGCGCACACAAGCGCTTGCTGAATTGCTGGAAAGAATTGAATATGCCGATAAATGCGGTCTGGATGTTTTCGGAATTGGGGAACACCACCGGAAAGAATTTCTTGACTCTGCTCCTGCCATGATACTTGCTGCAGCAGCTGCCCGCACAAAAAATATTCGACTTACCAGTGCTGTTACCGTATTAAGTGCCGCAGATCCTGTGCGTGTATTTCAAAATTTTGCAACATTGGACCTCATTTCCAAAGGAAGAGCAGAAATGGTGGTTGGTCGCGGTTCCTTTACGGAGGCATTTCCTTTATTCGGTTTACAACTTGCTGATTATGATGAACTCTTTGCCGAAAAACTCGAATTACTTTTAAATATTCGCGAAAATGAAGTGGTAAATTGGTCAGGTAAATTTCGTCCTGCTCTTCGCAGTCAGGCAATTTATCCAAGACCACTACAAGATCCCTTTCCAATTTGGTTAGGCGTTGGAGGAACTCCTGAATCATTTATCAGGGCAGGTTCACTTGGGCTACCATTAATGGTTGCAGTTATTGGCGGAGAAACACATCGCTTCAGACCCTTGATCGACCTTTATCGCAAGGCAGGAACCATTGCAGGATATAAACCCGAACAATTACAGGTCGGTTTACATTCGTTAGGATATGTTGCAAATACTACTGAAGAGGCAATTGCAGATTATTATCCGGGTTATGCAGAAACTTTTACAAGAATAGGAAGAGAACGCGGATGGCCACCAGTTACCAGAAACAGATTTGATGCACAAAACGGAAAAACCGGTGCCTTGCTTGTTGGCGATCCACAGGAAGTTGCAGAAAAAATATTGCGTCACAGTGAATCACTAGGTGGAATAACAAGATTCACTTTTCAAATGGATAATGCAGCTTTACCCCATGAAAAATTATTACATTCAATAAAATTAATTGGAGAAATTGTGTCTCCGATTGTAAATAAATAACCCCCAGATCTCATTTATGTAAAACAAGATCACTGGAAATCGAAATATTATTCCAACGAAAATTCCTTCGCGAACCTTTGCGCCCTTCGCGTTCTTAGTGGCAAAAAAAATATTTTATAGAAAATTATAATTATTATTCCACCCAAAATTTCTTCCCGCCACCTTCCCGCTCTCACCGACTTACCGGCAATATTTAAATAACCATCTAACGAAATTTCGTTATAAATGGAGCGTTTACAATGATCTTTGTCATACCTCAAATAACCAATATTAGTTACTTTCACCTTGTTTCAATAAATTATACTCTTTAATTGGCTTTATGACCCTCAAACAAATTATGAATTGGCTTTTGGATGGTGATATTTCCATTCAATATCAGGTCTACAGAGATTTGTTGGATAAGGAAAAACCTGCACTGCAAAAAAGAATAAGTTCAGAAGGTTGGGGCAACAAATTTCTGAAATGCCGTCAAAAAAATGGCCATTGGGGACAAGGTTTTTATCAACCTAAATGGATATCCACCCATTATACTTTACTTGATTTAAAAAATCTTAATATCGATCCCGAAAATAAGGATATTAGAAAATCCATTCAACTTATTTTCGATACAGAAAAAGGAGAAGATGGCGGAATAAATCCAATCGGTTCCGTTAAGGTAAGTGATGTTTGCATAAATGGAATGTTGCTTAATTATTCGAGTTATTTTAATACCCCAAAAGAAAATTTAAGATCTGTGGTCGACTTTCTGTTATCACAAAAAATGCCCGATGGTGGATTTAATTGTTATTCGAACAGACAGGGGGCAACACACAGTTCTATGCATACAACACTCAGTGTTTTGGAAGGGATTTCTGAATATGAAAAGAACGCATACACGTACCGTTTAAAAGAATTACGTGAGTCGAAAAAACAGGCGATCGCATTCCTTTTACTACACAAATTATTCCGGTCGCATAGAACCGGGGAGGTTATAAATCCGAATTTCTTAAAATTGTATTATCCGGGGCGGTGGTATTACGATATCCTCAGAGCAATGGATTATTTTCAGTATGCAAATGTAAACTATGATCCAAGAATGGAGGAATCCATTCAGATAATGATCCAAAAACAAACAAAAGACGGATTGTGGAAATTGCCTGCAGCTCACCCCGGACAAGTACATTTTGTAATGGAACAAGCCGGAAAACCAAGCAGATGGAATACTTTGAGAGTTCTGCGGGTTTTAAAACGCTATTCCGATCCTGAATGGAAAAAGTAAATCAGGTTCATCCTCCATTTGTTATTTTTATTATTTTTAAGTTGGATTTCAAATAAAAGATGATACAAATTATTCAACAATAAATATCAGGTTACTGACCAAACAATATAAATTAAAGTAAAAAGAAAATTATTAAGCGATGACCCCCACAGAACCAAGAAAAGTAATTTTATATATCGCCACAAGCCTGGATGGTTATATAGCAAAACCGAACGACGACCTTGCATTTTTGGACATTGTCCAAAAACCCGGTGAGGACTATGGATATGGCGATTTCATTGAAACGGTGGATACTGTGATCATGGGACGAAAAACATATGACTGGGTTATTTCAAAAGTTCCTGAATTTCCTCATGAGGATAAAAATACTTATGTTATTACGAGAAATGCGAGACAGGATGCAGGCAAGGTTAAATTTTACAGTGGAAATTTAAAGGGTTTGATCGAAAAGATAAGAAGTGAGGAAGGCCAAAATATATTTTGTGATGGAGGTGCAGAAATTGCGAATGAACTATTGAAAGATAATCTTATTGATGAAATGGTGATTTCCATTATTCCCATCTTGTTGGGTGATGGAATAAGACTCTTTAAAGATGGAAGGCCTGAACAAAGATTGGTATTACTTTCCACTAAACAATTTGAAAGTGGATTAACCCAATTGCATTATCAGGTAGTGAGGTAAATAAGCGATTATAGTTGAATATCATTCCGGCTCCTGGTAAAAATTCCAATACTAAATGTTAGAGAATGTTAAAATTGTGAAATCAGATTTTTTGTATTTTTATAACATAATTCGTGTCGGGTATTACTAAAGAATTAAAATTAATTTTTCCATAATGGTTTATCAAATTTACACTCCTCAATTTCCGCTCAACCAATTTGTGGAGAGTTTTATTTATTTCAGGGATTTTAATCCAGAGCACAGTGTTGACCGGTTTTTGCCAGACGGTAATATTAATGTGGTGATAGATCTAACGGATTATCCTAAATTTATTTACGACAATCACACATTAAAAGAAATTCAGTCCTGCAAAAATGTATGGTTTTCAGGAATCAGGAATAAATTTATTACCATTCCATCCGGGCGCGACAGTGAAATGTTCATTATTAATTTCCATAAAGGCAAAGCATATCCCTTCGTTGAAATGCCGTTGAGTGAACTTACCGATTGTGTGGTTGATGGAGAATTGGTGCTTACAAATGAAATATTGAATATACGGGAACGTTTGCTTGGCATAAACAACATTCAGCTAAAATTTGAATGTGTGGAACAACAATTTTTAAAGGTGTTTGGCAGAAGAATGCAACTAAATCCCTTTGTTGATTTTGCAGTTGGAGAAATTCTGCGTTGCCCAAATATCGCAACAATCGAAAAAATTGCAGATAAAGTGGGTTACTCGCATAAACACCTTATAAATTTATTTAAAGAGAATATCGGCCTAACTCCTAAAGCTTTCCTAAAGGTTATTCGTTTTCAAAAGGCAATCACTGAAATAGAAAAAAGTGCGCGCGCCAATTGGACTTGCATAGCATTTGAAAGCGGTTACTACGATCAGGCTCATTTTATAAACGATTTCAAAAACTTCTCCGGTTATACTCCCACGCAGTTTTTAAAGTTGAATAATTCCTATACAAACTACATCGCGGTAGGCTGAGGTTAATTTTTTCCAATACACTTCGATAAAAACCACTTTACTTTGCCTGTAAAAAAAATTATGGACGATATGTATTTTAATCATTGGGCAGTAATTACCTGTGCCGTATTGAATTTAGCAATAGGTGCACTTTGGTATTCTCCCCTCCTGTTCTACAAGGCATGGATGCGGGAAAATAAATTCACTGAGGAGGATATTAAAAGAGTAAATCCTGGGAAAACGTATAGTCTTACCCTTCTTTTTTCACTTATCATTAGTTACAACATGGCATTTTTTTTAGGGGATGCAGAAACAGATTATATTTGGGGTGCCACTGCGGGCTTTCTGGCGGGATTTGGATTTTCCGCACTTGTTTTTTCAATAGTAGCCTTGTTTGAACAACGGAGTTGGAAATACATCCTCATAAATGGCGGATATATTACGATCTATTTTACTTTGGTTGGATTTATTTTAGGAATTTGGAGATAAAATACACATAATAAAATGGCAAAAACATCAGGAGAACTGGAAAAAGAATTTATTGATTCCGCAAAAGAAAAAACCGGGAACTCTATAACTGAGTGGTTAAAAATAGTTAAAAATTCTGGGATAGAAAAACGAAATGATATTTTAGAATGGCTGAAAAAGGGACATGGATTAAATCACATGCAGGCGCAATTTATTATCGGAATGTATGGTAATAACGGGCAGCCTGTATATGTGGACGAAAATATTTTATTGGAAAATCAATTCACTAAATGTGCCGAAGTGCGTCCATTTTTTGACACGATATCTGCAAAAATATTATCCCATTTTCCTGGAACTAAGCTCATCCCTAAAAAAACATATTTGTCATTTACTGCAGTAAAAGAATTTGTCGCAATTAATGTAAAACCCGGAGAGATAAGACTGGGCATGGATCTGGGAGAAAGACCTTTTGATGATACGATACAAAAAGTAAAAATGACAGGGCCTATGCCCCGCATTTCGCATATGGCGATAATAAAGGATGAAAAAGATTTTGATAATATTGTATTTGATCTGATAAAAATTTCTTTTGATCGAAATCATAAAAAATGAAATATACTCTAATACCCGTTTTATTGCTATTGGCCCTTGTGTCCTGTAATAAAAAACAAAAGCGCAATAATATTAATAATGATATTGCGAAAGATTATTTTATAGCATATAATATCCATGAAAAAGATACAACCGATAATTATGAAATAATTATTATGAATATGGATGGCTCAGATAAAAAAAATATTACCAATGATCCTGATGTGGCCTGGGCTTTTTATGCTTATCAGGACAAATTATATTTCATAAGCGACAAGGACACTTGTTATAGGTGTTATTTTCTATATGAAACCGATGTAAACGGTGAAAATGTAAGAAAGGTGACTGAACTTCAGTTAGAGGATAGTTGGATGAACAGCAGAAAAAATGGAAGTGAACTTGTTGTAACAGGAAGAATTGGAAGGGATATCAGATTCCAATTGTTTACCATTGATGTAAAATCCGGCAAGTATACCCAGATCACGAACGATACTGCAGCGAGATATGGCGATCCTGTGTTTTCGCCCGACGGAAAACAAATTGTATATAGTTATAAAAAAAATAAAAGAGACCGCTCAACGCATGAAGAACTATTTATTATGAATGAGGATGGAACAGGAATAAAACAATTAACCACTTATCCCGAAAACAATCCTTCTGCAAAAAATTATGGATACAGGGCAGGTGCATCCAGATGGCATCCAACCGAAAATTTTATCAGTTATGTATCTATGCAGGATGGACGACATAGTATATATGCTGTTACTCCTGACGGTAAAAAACAATGGAAACTGATAGAGAATGAAGCCTCAGAAGGTTGGCACGATTGGAGTTCTGATGGAAAATGGTTAGTATTCAATAATTCAGATCGCGAAGAAACACAATTTCACATCACACTTATGAATTGGAAAACAAAGGAACAAAAACAGTTAACGGATACAACGTATACTGCTCAGCAAGCGCCGGTGTTTATTGAAAAAATAAAAAAGTAAGCTACAAGATCAGTCGTTCATCTACAATTGATTAATTGGGAGGATTTTGTTATTATTGCAAAATCAATTAATCAGCTTACTCAAAGATCCAAATTGTATGACATTTGAAAATTACCTTGAAACCATTGCAGAAGACCGCAAGGAGGCAATTACAAAGTTAAGACAGACTATAGTAAAAAATTTACCGAAAGGCTTTAAAGAAACTTTCAGTAATTTTGGGATGAATTATTGTGTTCCCTTTTCCATTTATCCCGCAGGTTATCATTGCGACCCAACAACACCATTGCCTTTTATGAGTGTTGCATCACAAAAAAATTTTATTGCCATATACCATATGGGCATTTATGCTGATAAAAAATTATTGGATTGGTTTACAAAAGAATATCCCAAACACAACAAAACCAAACTTGATATGGGGAAAAGTTGTATCAGATTTAAAAAGATTGATCAGATTCCTTATGCATTAATTGCCGAGCTTACGCAAAAAATTACAGTGGACGATTGGATAACAAATTACGAAAATAATCTTAAAAGAAAATAACATGCAAAATATTAAAATTGAAATTAAATGGGCTGTGCTTTTTATTTTAATGACCCTTACCTGGATGTTGTTGGAAAAAATATTCGGTTTACACAGTACCCATATTGATAAACACGCATTTGTTACTAACCTGATAGTAATTCCTGCTGTTGCAATTTATTTATTTGCTCTATTAGAAAAACGAAACCGATTTTATAAAGGAGTAATGACTTATAAACAAGGTTTTGTAAGTGGATTGATCATTACCATAATTATAACCATATTCAGCCCATTGACCCAGTTTATTACTTCAAATTTAATTACACCGGAATATTTTCCGAATGTAATCAATTATGCAGTTTCCCAAGGTGAAATGACACAAACAGAGGCGGAAAACTATTTTAATCTGAAAAATTATATGATACAAGGGTTGATAGGCGCATTTGCAATGGGGATATTAACTGCGGCGATAATTGCTTTTTTTGTTAGAAGTAGGAAGTAGGAAATAGGAAGTAGGACTGACTTAGGACAGTGGAAAAGGACAGGAGGACTGGTAAAATTTCGAAGAAATTTATACTCCCCTCTAAAATTTATAAATTAAAATAAGATGAGAAGTGTTTTGACTCTTTTTATTACAATTATTTTTACTATTGAATTTTGTTCGGCCCAAAATTTTACTCTACAGGATACAAGTTTTACTGAAGGGGAGATATTAGTTACTTATAATGTGAAATTTAACTTAGGGAAATCTACTTTTAAACCAGAAACCTATTTGTATCTTGATACAATTGTGTTATTTTTAAACCGACACAATAAGTTAATCATTGAGGTTGGCAATCACCTTGATGAACGTTGGTCAGCCGAATCCTCCAGATGCCTTACCTGTAACCGCGCAGAAGAAGTGGTTAACTATTTAATATCAAAAGGCATTGATTCCAAAAGATTAGTCTCCGTTGGTTATAATGATTTAAATCCCATTATAAAAAATGCAACGACGGAGGACGAACATCTTGTTAACCGCCGCACTGAATTTAAAATACTCAGGACGGATTTTGAAGAGTGATTAAGCATTTCGCCAATGAAAAAAATTCCATTTTTCGTATTATTCTTCATGCTTGTTACAAACAGTTGCTTTGCACAGGCGGATACAATTTTTACCAAAGAATATAGTGTATCACAATTACAGGAAGATCTCAATTATTGGCGGGATCGACTGGAAAAAAAACTTCCCATCCTTTATTTATATAAAAGTAAGGAGGCAGTAGATAAAAAATTTGACAGTATTTATAATGCTATTGATCACCCTTTGAATGAACTGGAGTTTTATAAGATGTTGACTCCCCTTACCACTTTTATACAGGACGGACATAATTCAATAATGCCAAGTGAACCCGTTATGGAGAAATTGAGAAATTGCAATGATCTATTCCCTTTTGATGTGCGGTGGATCAATAATAAATTATTTATCTATAATAACTTTAGCACTTCAGATGAACTTCTTCCAGGAACAGAAATTATTACTATAAATAATATTTCCGTAGATGAGATGTTGCATCTATTTTTATTAAATTTACCCAGGGAAGGTGAAAATGATCAATATATATACGGTGCACTCAATCAAGCATTTCGTTTTTACTATTTTGTATATTATGGTCTGGCAGAAAAATATACCATAAGCTATAAAAATTTAATTGGCGCAATTGAAACTTGCACCATTTCGGGAACAGATCTCATCACAATGAAAATTATAAGAGAAAAGTCAAAAATACCTGACTTAAATCCCTATCATTTACATACCATTGACAGTTTAGCGACAGCAATCCTCACAATAAAAACCTTTGATCAAACACTGATCAAAAAAAAATATTCCAAAAGTTTTAAACGGGATTTTGGCGAATATTTTAACCAAATTAAAAATGCAAAAACCACAGATCTTATCATTGATCTAAGAGGAAATATGGGTGGCAATCCTGATTATGTTAAATATGTATTGCAACATCTTATCGATAAACCATTTGTACAGGCAATTGAAGGTCGTATCGTGAATAACGGGATGGCCGAAGACTTTCAGGTTCGCACAAAAAAACAATGGTTCCCATTTTATGGAATCGGAAAATTTGATCCAAAACAAAATGTTTTTAGCGGAAATGTGTATGTCATAACAGATGAAAGCACCTTTTCAGCAGGTGTTATATTAGCATCCACCTTAAAAAAACTAGAAAGAGCTACTGTTATTGGCAATGAAACAGGAGGAAATCCTGTGATAATGTCCGGTTTCTTTTTACGAACAACTCGGTATCTTCCCAATACTAAACTGCAGGTTACTCCTGCAAAGTTGGCTACTATTTACAATCCTATCGAATCAAATTCAGGTCGAGGACTTATACCTGATCACACCATTAATTTAACACAGGAAGATCTTAATTCAAATAAGGATGTTTACCTTAATTTTGTACTGGAATTGATCAAAGCATCACATAAATAACTTATTTTTTTTACCTAATGATAATACTTGAAACATCCAGGCTTTATTTGCGCGAGATCAATGTGGAGGATGCTGAAATAGTATATCATTTAAATCTCGACAATGCCGTTACACAATACACCGGTGATACCGCCTTTCCAGACATTAATGCAGCTAGATCTTTTTTAAAAAATTATGACCATTACACTAAATATCACTTTGGTCGTTGGGCAGTTATAAGAAAAAGTGATGAAACGTTTTTAGGCTGGTGCGGATTAAAATATTCAGAAGATACCAATGATATTGACATTGGTTTTCGTTTTTTCAAAGAATATTGGAACAATGGATACGCAACAGAATCTGCTATTGCCTGTATACAACTCGGGTTCGATAAATTTCACATGAAATATATCGTCGGACGTTCCAGAAAGGAGAATACCGCTTCCATTAAAGTGCTTAAAAAAATAGGATTACAATATTGGAAAGATTTTGATTTTGATGGAGAAGAGGGTGTGGTTTACAAAATAGATAGGTGGGAATGGGTTGAAAAACAAAAATGATAATAGTCAGCAAAAAAAATATTTTTGCTAGCATTTCAGAAAAACCAAGATTACTAACAAAGTGAACATCATATGAAAATAAATTTCTTTTTTTTACTAATAATAATTACATCTGGTTTGTTAATCGCACAAACTTCCAGCATCAAAAAATTAAAAAATGCGGAAACACGAATGGAAGAAAATTGCACCCGTGATACAGCATCCTCAGTTTTAATTCCTGAATATTTCCCTAACGCCATATTTGAATTGCAGGAAGATAGATTTACAGGAATTGAAACTTTTTTTCTTAAAAATGATGACAAAATAATAATCAAAAATTGGGGTTGCGAATATTATGTACTCACCTTCCGTATGGAAAGCAGCAAATTTGAATCTGACACCTCGAACCTCGCAAATTTTGGAATTGAATTAAATAAACTATTTTCTGATATATACCCCGGACTAAATGCACCAATAGACATTAGGAATGCGAATTCAAAGTTGAGGGAACATCTCATGAATTTCCCTGATTACCAATTGGGGGATCCAATCTATTTTATGGATGGAGAAATACCGGAATTTGTTTCGTTAAATAAAATTGAAGAATTGAAATCTGGGCTAGTCGTTGTTGAAGTAACCTATTCTGCAGGTCCACTTTAATTGGTATAGTATACAAAATAGATAGGTGGGAATGGGTTGAAAATTACAAGATTAAGAAAAATTATAATTATATTTTGTTCGAGACAATAGTTGCATGTTAAAATAAATGTTTAATAGTTGCAATACATTATAGAATTACCGCGTTATTCTCAGACTGCAATTTGCCAAAAAAAGTGAATGAAATTTTTAACCTCCCTCCTATTTTTATGTTTAAACTGCCTCGAAGGAATTTGCCAATACGCAGCTGTTTCTGACACTGCATATAGCATTAAATTTGGAAAATATTTTTTTGAGGTTACAAGTGAGTACACAAATCAAACAAGCTACGAATTCGATTTAAGCTCAAGTTGCTCCAATTATTCAGAAAAAGAAACCACTCCACTTAAAACGATTCTTTTCAAAAACGATACATTTACAATTCAGCTACCGG
>JBGAWP010000065.1:0-23683 GCA_044227505.1 Chitinophagales bacterium
AGCAGGAGCATACTCACCACTCACTATTCACCACTCACCAATTTCGTCAATCGTCAATCGTGAGCCGTGAATCCGTTTCCGTATACATCGGAATTTTGTTGCAAGACCTCAAACTTTCGGCTCAGCAGGAGCATACTCACCACTCACTATTCACCACTCACCAATTTCGTCAATCGTCAATCGTGAGCCGTGAATCCGTTTCCGTATACATCGGAATTTTGTTGCAAGACCTCAAACTTCCGGCTCAGCAGGAGCATACTCACCACTCACTATTCACCACTCACCAATTTCGTCAATCGTCAATCGTGAGCCGTGAATCCGTTCCCGTATACATCGGAATATTGTTGCAAGACCTCAAACTTCCGACTCAGCAGGAGCATACTCACCACTCACCATTCACCACTCACCCAATCAATAATCCCCCAAAGTCTCCTCAAGCTGCCCCAACGCCTTCTCCAGCTGCTCATTATTCGGCGCAACCCCATGCCATTGGTGGTCGTTTTCCATGAAATCGACACCGCTTCCCATGGCGGTGTGGAGGAGGATTATTACCGGTTTTCCTTTTCCAGTGTGGTTTTGAGCTGTTTTAATGGTATCGAGGATCTTTTCCATGTTATTTCCTTCCTTAAGCTCAATAACATCCCAACCAAAGGCTTCCCATTTGGCTTTGAGATTACCTAAACTCATTACCTTTTCGGTTGGTCCGTCAATTTGCTGACCGTTATAATCTATTGCAGAAATAATATTATCTACTTTGTGATGTGCTGCAAACATGGCTGCTTCCCAAATTTGGCCTTCATCCATTTCACCATCTCCGTGCAGGGTGTAAACGAGACGATCGTCGCCATTTAATTTTTTAGCAAGTGCAGTTCCGATTGCAACGGATAATCCTTGTCCTAAGGAGCCACTGGCTATGCGAATACCCGGCAAATGTTCGGCAGTTGTGGGGTGACCTTGTAAACGGGTATCCAGCTTGCGGAAGGTTTTTAATTCTTCTATCGGAAAATAACCTGCTCTGGCTAAAACACTGTACCACACAGGAGAAATATGACCATTACTCAGATAAAAAACATCTTCACCTATACCATCCATTTTAAAATCAGTATTGTGTTGCATTACATCAAAATACAAGGCAACAAAATAATCGGCGCAACCCAAAGAACCACCCGGGTGCCCGCTCTGGCAACCGTGTACCTGACGAACTATATCTCTGCGCACTTGCGTGGCGATGCGTTTTAATTGATTGATATCTGACATGGAATAATTCTATTTTAGGACAAAGGTAGGAAAGAGAAGTCAGAAATCAATAAAGTGCATCTGTTGGTATGAAACTACCAAATACCCATTTATCTGTGATATTAAATTGAGAAACTCACTTAAACTATATGAATTAAATGGAAATTAATTCAAATATATTTTTTTAGTGAGTTTTCCTTCATCTGTATTTATTTCAACAAGGTAATTTCCTTTTGAATTATTTAAGTTGATTTCAGAAAATAAATTTTGTAAACTTGATGAATAAATCACCTTTCCAGTTAAATCATAAACCCTAACTTTTGCATTTGAATATAATATCGGTAGTTGAATATAAATTTTATTTTCAAAACTATAAATATTAGCACCGGTCAATACATTTTCAATTTCTGTTCCGGTATGTATATTAATCGAATCGTAGCCAAATGGCTGATAACCTACTGTATCACCTGCAATAATTTCATGATCAATAAACTTTTCGTACGCGTAATCTTTAATTACCAATGTTCTGCCTTCATCTTTAACATCACACCTGATCCAGCCATAATGATATTCTGCATTTTCATCAATAAAATGAACACCAAGGTAATGGTCAAGCATTTCGGGATACCATGCGCCTCCATAACCCGTGAAAAACAAAGTATCGCCTGAGCCTGTCTCTATAGAAAGGAATTTTCGCCATGCCATTTGTTGAAATCCATAGTTTTGAAAGGCAAATCCACTGTCAATCACATCTCCATAACTCAATGCATAAGGAAAATATTGCAATCCAATTTCTAAAGCTGCAACGTTATTTAATGGTGTACCATATGGTCCTACGAAAATCCTTTCTATGAATGAATAACCAGGACTATACCATGGGTATGAGAAATTTAGAAAGGCAAAATCAATAATTCCGTTATTATCCATATCAACACCTCCACTTTCAAAATCAGAATCAAGCACAATATCCGGTTCAATATCTGTATATTCAACCACAGCCAATGCATTTCCACTTATTAGAAATGCACTGGCAAAGGCTGAATAATTACTTAAACCGAAACTATATCTTTTCATTTCATTTTAATTAACTTTTGAGTTTCTGTTTCTCCTTTTTTGTTGGTAAGCGTTACATAATATACGCCAACAGGAAGAGTCTCTATATTTACAAATTCTTCATTCTCATACATTAATTGCATAATTTCTTCACCTTGATTATTAAATATTTTAAGGTGTAATTCCTCCAATAATTCTAACCCAACTTTATTTCTGATACGAAACCCTGTGCTTGCCGGATTAGGGAGAACTTTAAAAATATCAGAATTATCACCCAATCTCATTTCAAACGGAGACATTGGAATGGTGAAATAACCGCAGGAATATGCAGGAACTGTAACGCATACCCCACCCGTTGGAATGTCACCGGAACAGTCCGGATCATTTTCAAATTCCGAAATGGAAAATAATTCAAATCGGTTTGGGTAGGTTCCTATTTCGCCACAAGCGTCATAGGAGGTATTATAATCAAATAAGGAACTTTTCCCGGAATTAGAATATAACTGCGTTGCATCTAAACAATAAATATTTGCCGGAGACTGATTTAATAAAACGATATCTGCATAGGGATAAAAACTGATCAGATTTTCCGGATCAAATACATAATTTTGAATCGTTCCCTTTACATTAGAATAAAAACAATACAATAATCCTTCTGACTCATCAACAAACATAGTTGGCACAAGGTTTATATTCCCTGTAAATATTACTCCGTTTAAAGGCAGATATTCCAGATCATTCGATGAAATTGCACTTAATAATTTCATTTCGTGATATGTTGTTTTTGCAACATAATAATTATCTATTTTATCTACACCGCAATCATTTTCAATAATCCCAAGTTCGATCTGATCTTGTTGATCTGCCGGGTTGGCCAAGTCAATCGTACTGCCACCAAGATAATTCTGTATTGTGGCATACGTAAAAAAGTTTTCTTTAAAATAAGTAGTCTGAAAATTAATTTTTATATTTCTTAAAAACCATTCCTGTAGAAAATATGCGTGAACAAAACTGTTGGAATAAATGCTGAGCCTTTGTTGTACATCTAAGGGAATTCCATGCACTTTATCCAATATATTCCATTCCGTTGTCCATAATTCTTTACGATCATCCCCTGTTTCTTCAAAATGCAGTTTAAAGTTATGCTCCTGATATGCCTCTTTATGTCTAGTTGTAATAACCTCTCTGAAATTTCCTTCAAGGTCATCAATACCAATTATACCATCAAAAGCGCAACGCAGATCTTCATCATAGGCTGCATAGTCCCACAAACCTGTATAAGGATCGCCATCGAGACAAAGCGGGATGTCATACCAATTGGTATTTAAAGGGTCATCGGGATCTACATAATTTGAAGCAGTATAATAGGGGTGAAGTATTACGGCATTGAAGGCATACCGGTAACCAGATCCCCAAAATATTTCTTCATCATAGTGGTCATACAAATCTTCATTCCAGTCATCAGTAGGTCCTCCTGCAAAAAAGTAATCATCTGTGCCTGTGAGAAAGGCAAAACCATTTCCATTGTTTTGAGCAGGAATTCCAATTTTAATACTATATAAATCTATATCTGTATTACCCTTAAAAACATCTAAATAATCATGTGCTCCGCTTACAAGCATTTCTGCAGGCAATACAGCTGTCAGATCGAAATCAGATGTAAACCCGAAACTACTGTAGTCACCTCCATTTATAAAATCCCAATAGTGTTCAAAGGTAGTTTTGTAACCTAATCCTATTTCGCCATACAAATCAAAGCCCATGCATCGCCCATAAAATTTTGAATAAATTTCATTGCCCAATTCTATACCGGCAATAGTAACATTATATAATTCATTATCCTGCAAATATTCTATTATTGCTCTGCATTGTTCCGCTGTTTCATTGATTACATCAAGACAAATGATTACATCAACAGTGTAATCATTATCGGTTTCAATTTTTTCTATTAATTTGATAAATTCGTTAATGTATAATGGTTCATCTTCCTGACCAGCATAAGTGGTATAATCAGCGGGGTCGTATGCTATCTGTTGAATATAATGATTTACTATAGTGATAAAATCTTCCACATCTTCAGAATAAATCCAATCCCAATCACTGTCCAATGGGTCTGTTAAATTTAGACCTATCACGTCTTCAGCTGTCCAAGTAGGATGTTCAATGCCGTTCGTCATATCATAGTATGGAATGATCTCGGTGAGATTAAACCCATAACCTGAATTCCAAAGTCCATAATCCACATCATTTATATCTTTGTTTTCTGAACCCAGCATTCTGGAGAATTTACCACCTGAGCCATCCGGAAACCGTATAACCTTAGGTTTCATTTCGCTTAATAACTCCCATGGATCCGGGGTTACATCATACATTGCATTATCTTCAAAAGTGGTGTGTTCAAATAAACTTGAAACATTTACTCCATATTGTGTCTGATTTATCACTTTTGGAGTTCCGGATGGTTTTACATAAATAGTTGAAGTGTTAAAAATGAACATATTTTCAGTGGAATCGGAAGAAATTGTAAACGTTGAATCCAAACCATCAATTAATGTAGAAACCGTATCTCCAAACACATAATCAATTGTTGCGGTGTCTTCAAAAACACTATCGGGTAACATAACTATAGATTCCTTATGCACAATTCTTATTAGCTCTTTATCTCGCCCTAATACCTTACTCATGGTAAATGCAGTGATTAACAAAACAACAAAAATTTGTTACAAATTTTTGTACGATGTACCTTTTTTTGATGGAAGCAAAAAATTTTGATTTTTCATAGTTACAGGTTTTAAGTTTTAAAAAAAATTAAAATCCTAAACCGGAGAGGATTGGCAAATTGTCAAAAGTCAGGGGTTTGGTGCTTTGAGGTGTTAAATTTAAAAGAGTTATTTGGCATTTCCAAATTAATAATACCAATAATAGAAAAGATATAAGTCAATTGGATAAAAAAAATGCACAAAAGTGACTTATTCAATTTCCCTACTCCACCCTATCCTCCAAAATCTTCTGCAGCGAATACATCTCATCTCTCAACCTCGCTGCATCTAAAAACTCCATATTTTTTGCAGCTTGAACCATTTTCTTTTTAGTGTCGGAAATTGCTTTTTCGAGTTGAGGTTTGCTCATGAGTTGCACTACGGGATCTGCTACGAGAGATGACATGTCCTGCGGTTCAATATAAGGTTGCGGATCGCCGCTTTTGAGATTGACGATGGTGGATTTTTTAAATATTTCTTCTGTTGATTTAATAATTGTTGTCGGGGTGATATTGTGTAGCGCATTATATGCAATTTGTTTTGCGCGTCGGCGATTTGTTTCGTCGATTGTGCGCTGCATGCTTTCTGTAATTTTATCGGCATACATAATTACTCTTCCGTTCGAATTACGAGCAGCTCTTCCGGAAGTTTGTGTTAATGATCTGGTATTGCGCAAAAATCCTTCTTTATCCGCATCTAAAATTGCAACTAATGAAACTTCTGGAAGATCTAATCCTTCTCTTAATAAATTAACTCCCACAATTACATCTATTTTTCCCAAACGCAGATCGCGCAAAATTTCTACGCGTTCCAAAGTTTCCACTTCGCTGTGAATGTATCGGCATTTCACATTCATCTTAAATAAATATTTCGATAATTCCTCCGCCATTCTTTTTGTGAGTGTTGTAACCAATACACGTTCATTTTGTTGTATGCGCAGATCTATTTCATGCAACAGATCATCTATCTGATTTAATGAAGGTCTTATTTCTATAGGTGGATCCAATAATCCTGTTGGACGAACCACTTGTTCCACAATTACACCACCACTTTGTTTTAATTCAAAATCCGCCGGAGTTGCACTCACATAAATGGTCTGATTTAACAAACTCATAAATTCATCGAAATTCTGTGGTCGGTTATCCATAGCGCTGGGCAAACGAAAACCGTATTCCACCAGATTTATTTTTCTTGCTCTGTCACCACCATACATTGCTCCCACCTGCGGAACGGAAGCATGGCTTTCATCTATTACCATTAAAAAATCTTCCGGAAAATAATCGATAAGACAGAATGGTCGCTGACCTTGTTTTCTTCTGTCAAAAAAACGAGAATAATTTTCTATACCACTGCAATATCCTAATTCCTTTATCATTTCAATATCGAAATTCACGCGTTCGGCTAAACGTTTTGCATCGATATATTTTCCTATGCTTTCAAAATAGCGAACCTGTGCGTCTAATTCTGCATGTATCTCATGAATTACTGAAGGTAAAATATCGCGTGGTGCTATATATAAATTCGCAGGAAAAATGGCAATATTTTTTTGTGATTCCGTTTTTTTTCCGGTATCAGGATTAAATACTTCTATCTCTTCAATTTCATCTCCAAAAAAAGAAATGCGATATCCAAAATCGGCGTATGCGGGAAAAATATCTACAATATCGCCATTTACCCTGAAATTTCCGCGTTTAAATTCCACTCCTGCCCTGCTGTATAATGCATCAACTAAATGATGCAACAACACACTTCGCGAAATTTTATCGCCAACATTGAGTTTGATGATACTTTCTTTAAATTCGGCGGGATTTCCCATACCGTAAATACAACTTACCGTTGCCACAACAATTACATCGCGTCGCCCGCTTTGTAAACTGGAAGATGTTTTTAATCGCAATTTTTCCACCTCTGCATTTATGGAAAGATCTTTTTCAATGTAAGTATCTGAGGATGAAATATATGCCTCGGGTTGATAGTAGTCATAATAACTCACAAAGTATTCCACCGCATTATCCGGAAAAAATTGTTTGAATTCACCATATAACTGCGCAACAAGTGTCTTGTTATGGGATAGGATTAGAGTAGGTTTTTGCACTTGTTGAATTACATTAGCAATGGTAAAGGTCTTACCACTGCCTGTAACTCCCAATAATACCTGCGCCTGTTCTCCGTTTTTGATACCATCCACAAGCTGCTTAATTGCCTCGGGCTGGTCGCCTGTGGGTATAAATTTGCTGGTCAGTTTAAAATCCATAAAAACAAAAAGTAATACGATATTTTGTTATAATTTCTCAAATATAGGGAGAGAATGGTATCCCTTTTTCACAAAACAAATAAAACCTGATTTCGTTTCATTAATTTTGCGCAAAATTGAATTATGCGTTTTACAGAAATAACTTCTATTACCGGGATGCCGGGATTGTATAAAATGGAGTCTCAGAAGCCATCCGGCGTTATTGTTACCTCACTAACAGAGGGTTGGACAAAGTTCATCTCCAACCGGGAACATTTGTTCTCCCCCTTGGAAAATATTTCCATTTATGCCGACGACGATACTATCGATCTGTTGGATGTGATGTTGATGGCTTATGAGAAAAAGGAAACTATCCCACCTGCAGATGCAAAAGCTGACAACGATACCCTTAAAGCATATTTTGAGCAAATATTGCCAACTTACGACAAAGAAAAAGTGCATTTAAGCGATATTAAAAAATTCGTGAAATGGTTTGCCATTTTAGATGAAAAAGGTGTTTTTCAAACGGAATTAGAGGAAAAACAAAAGGAAAAAGAAGCAGAAGAAAAATTAAAAACGGAAGAGGTTGCAAAAGAGGAAGTTGCAGAAATTGAGGAGCCAAAACCAAAAGCTAAAAAGACAAAAACGAAATAATCACTTATTTTTTATAAATAATAAAACCCGATGCAAAACATCGGGTTTTATTATTTAAAGTTGTATATAAAATTAAATTTTAATAAATTGTTTAGTAAGATTCCCCTTATCATTTGAAACCGATACAAAATACAAACCACTGCTAAACCCTGAAAGTGGAATAGTAAATGTACCATTGGAACTGCCGAAATTAGTTCTTGAAATCAATGCCCCGTTAATATCAAACAGATTAACAAATATTTCACTGTTTACAGGTGTGGCTATATTCAACAATAATTCATTGTTTGCCGGGGAAACCATATCGAAGGTGATCTTGTTTAATTCTTCAATGGTAAGCGGAATATTTGCCGGATCTTCCTTTACCGTAACACTGGAAGTATAAATTTTATCACCGGAAGCATTTTCTTCTCCATCACTTGCATTAACTGCTACATAAAAAGTAACATCACCATGTGCATCATCAGGTGTCCAATTGAATGTCCAGGTTCTGGAATCAGTGCCTGAAGTACCGGATAAGGTATGTGTAATATATTTACTTCCACCTGTTAATTTGGTATGAGATGCATTAATTAACGACATATCTCCTAATTTACTTCCTGTTACAGTTTGCGGTGATGCCTGAAACCCAAATTTCGAAACGCCTGACTCATTTATCGTGACTGTTACCAAATAATCCACTCCTGATAAATATCCTTCCTCCGGAACATCAGTAAATATCAATCCATCGCGATTTGAGGCACTTCCGGTATGACAATCAACATGAGCGCAGGTTTGGTCATCACCGGGCGAACCGGTATTTCCTGAAGGGGCTCCATCTTCCTTTGCAAAACTGTTGGTAGTTAAACCTATACCTATTACAAGTGCAAGTAGAACGAAGAATACATTGATCCGGTTTATTTTTTTCATATCAGTAATATACAAATTTATGATAAAGTTGCACATTGCAAATATATGTAGATACATGTAAATTGCAAAATGACATAAAAATTACTTTCCCTTTTCTGTATTTTTTTCCGAATCCAGAATCTGTTTGGCAGCATTTCCGGAGATAACTTTGGTGATCACGTTTTCAATGATCCCTTTTTCATTTATTACAAAAGTTATTCTGTGAATGGTGGTAATTATTCTTCCCATAAATAGTTTATCTCCATACACACCAAAATCCTTTGCGATCTTAAGGTCTGTATCTGCAAGTAAAATAAATGGCAATTTATATTTATCGGCAAATTTCTTTTTTGAAATAACGGGTGCGTGTGATACTCCGATTACCGTATACCCATTTTTTTTCAAAAGGGCATAATTATCTCTGAAATTACAAGCTTCTTTTGTGCATGTTTCTGAGTCGTCGTTTGGGTAAAAGTAAAGGATAAATTTTTTCCCTTTTAATTGGGCAGAGGTAATTAATTTACCATTTTGATCAGCTGCACTAAATAATGGTGCTTTATCGCCTGACTTTAAATGTGTTATAGAAACAATTTCCGCCATTTTAAATTTTAAAAATTTGGTCTTAACTGCGAGGTTGCATAAAATGCATTGATATGTTTAACCACCTCATCAGCATCGTCCGTAATAAATAACAGGTCGAGATCTTCTTCACTAATATTATTTTCTTTGTGCAACATGGTTTCCTTTACCCATGCCATTAAACCTTTCCAGTAGGTTTTACCAACTAATACCACAGGTACCCGTTCAATTTTATGTGTTTGAATAAGGGTGAGAGCCTCAAACATTTCATCTAAGGTACCAAATCCACCGGGCATAAAAATAAATGCCTGAGCATATTTTACCAGCATCACCTTGCGAACAAAAAAGTATTTAAAATTGATAAGTTTATCCCGATCGATATAGGGATTGTGATTTTGTTCGTAGGGTAATTCAATATTTAAGCCTACAGATTTTCCACCTTCTTTAAATGCACCTTTGTTTCCGGCTTCCATTATTCCGGGTCCTCCTCCGGTAATTATTCCGAATCCCTCGTGCACCAATTTAGCTGCAATGGATTCTGATAGCTTATAATATTTATGATCCGGTTTTGTTCTTGCAGAACCGTAAATAGAGACACAGGGACCTATCTTATCCATATTTTCAAATCCATCCACAAATTCTGCCATGATCTTAAACATGCGCCAACTGGATTGGGCACTCAACTCTGTCCAGTCCTTAACTTTAAAAAGTTTTTTCCGTCGATACTTTTCTGCCATAAGAATAAATTATTATGAAACCTTATATTTTTTTGTTGAAATTAAGTATAAACCTATAAACGTCAAAATTCCGTTCAATAACAATAATTCATAACCAATCTGATATCCTCCCAATAATTGTTTGGAGTAGGTATTAATAAAATAACAACAGATGGGTGGAATGATACAGAATATCCAAACCCACTTATCGTACACCTGACGTTTTGTTAATATGCCGAATGCGAATAATCCCAATAAGGGACCATAGGTATAACCTGCAACTGTAAATACAGCATTGATGACCGTGTCATTATTTATCGCTTTAAAAACCACGATAACGATCAACAACAACATTGCAAAACCGATATGAATAATATGCCGGGTATTTTTTTGTTTTACCGACTCAACTGCTGTTGTATCCATATGGAGTATATCGATACAAAAAGAAGTGGTAAGAGTTGTTAAAACGGAATCAGCACTAGAAAATGTGGCAGCAGTTATTCCGAGAATAAATACAACGGCAGCAAATGTTCCTAAATGTGAAAGTGCCAAAATGGGAAATAACTGATCAGTTTTTGCAGGAATAGCTATTTGCATAGTTTCCGCATATTCATACAATAAAGCGCCAAGGGAAACAAAAAATAAATTAATAAAGATCAATACAAAACTGAACCATAAAATATTTTTTTGTGCTTCAGGCAATGTGCGCATACTTAAATTTTTCTGCATCATGTTTTGATCCAGCCCTGTCATCACGATAGCTATTAATGCGCCGCTGATAAATTGTTTACCGAAAAAATTGGATGCATTAACATCCCACACAAATATTTTGGAATACTTACTATTTGAAATAGTTGTTACCATTTCCGTGAAATTCAGATCCATCTTGTTTGCAATTGCAACAATGGATAATATCACACCCAATAATAAAAAGGAAGACTGCAGGGTATCTGTCCACACCAATGTTTTGATACCTCCCCGATATGTATATAAAAGTATTAATATGATAACTACTGTAACTGTAATTTCGAATGGAATATTCCAATTATCGAAAATAAACAATTGTAATACCGTTGCTGAAATATATAAACGGAATGCTGCCCCAATTAATCTCGAAAGTATAAAAAAGAAGGAACCTGTTTTTTGAGATGTGGATCCAAGTCGTTCCCCAAGGTAAGTATAAATGGAAGTTAAGTTCATTTTATAATACAACGGGAGCAACACCTTTGCAATAAAATAATATCCCAGCAAATACCCGAAAACAATTTGCATATACCCGAAATTCTGCGTTGCAACGGCTCCGGGTACCGAAACAAAGGTAACTCCGCTAAGTGAATCGCCTATCAATCCAAATGCAACAGCATACCAAGGAGAAGATTTATTTCCCAAATAATAGGCATTACTTCCCGCATTGCGCGAAGTGACCCACGAAATGAGAAACAGAAATAAAAAATAAACGGATAATATCGTTACAAAAAACCAAGGCGACATTCAGAAACAATTAACCTGAGGCGAAAATTAGGAGTAAATTCTCAAATAAAATGATAAGATATAAACAAATATGTCAGAGTAAATCTGAAAACTGAATTCAATTGGAATTCGCTTTAATTTTCTAAAACTGATTATTCCCGTGATTTATAATTTAGAGTACATGCAAACGGGGTGTTCGTTAAAACACCCCGTCTTTATATTCTCCAACCATTAATTATCTTTTACCTGTGTTTTTTAGGTTTATTGATATGTTTTGGGCCAGGGCAACCTAAAATATCTTTAGTACTTGTTCTGAAACCTTCTTCAATTCCTTTAATTAAATTTCTACTGAACGTTACCCCAAACCACATATAAAAATCGGTATTGGTTGGGTCACCCCTCCAGTCGTTATTTTCATAATCGAATGGTTCGCCTACTAAATATTCACCTGTCCTGTTTGACAGATTATAAGCATCTATACCATTGGCCTCAATTAATAAATTGCGGTCAACATAGGTTTTGCTCACATCATCGAGATAATCGGTAAATGTCCAACGAGCTCCATATTCTAAACCGAGATTCCAGCGTTCGGTCAGTGCCATTTTAAATCCTACCCCAAAAGGAACGGCAAATTCATAGAGTCGGTATTTTTCACGGAACGGGAAAATTTCCATTCCCTGACCTTCTGTTCCCAAAGGTTGAAGATCGTACCATTCACCTTCGTAATATGCCTGAGGATTAAAATGAAATCCTGCAAGACCGGCATAAACATAGGGTGCAAACCTCTTTTTAAATTCAACAGGGCGATATCCGCCTATATAATATTCGAACGTAAATGCAACTTCGGTTATATCGGAAGTAAAACTCAAATTTCGAGCATTCAGGTTTGCGCGATCGCTGTTTTTATCGGCAGCGGATATAGTCCCGCTGTAAACATTGAACTTAAGACCCATCTTATGGTCTAAATTGTATTTGATAAATCCTCCGTAAGCAGGATGTGATTCCTTCATCACAACATAATCATGTGTCATGTCGCCATAATAGTTGG
Organism: Chitinophagales bacterium; assembly: GCA_044227505.1. GTDB lineage: Bacteria > Bacteroidota > Bacteroidia > Chitinophagales > BACL12 > UBA7236. The sequence continues at coordinate 12,634 of JBGAWP010000065.1, forward strand.
CTACACCACCCATAACTCCCACTTCAACATACGCTGATTGCGCAATAAGATTACTTGATATGAAAAGAAAACTGAGGAGTTTTAATATTTTCATCCTGTGGTTTAATTGATTAATTAACAAAATTATCAATTTGTTTTCAAAAAATGTAATTCAACCCTAATATAACTTAAAAATGACGATAATATTGTGTGTGAGAGGTATAATTATTAACGGTTAAAAAGTTTTTTAGTGCCATAATTGCCCTTTTTAAAGCTTTTTCTTATTCCCGGACAATCTGCTTTCTTTCTGGATTGACGTAATCCCGGTTTTTTTAGGTTTTTGCTCACTTTATATTTACTTGCATCCCATCCTTTAACGGCGATATTTCTGGAAAGTGTAACACCGGAAAAGATATACCAATCCTTATTGGTATCATCGCCACGATATTTGTGGTCATCTCGCAACACTTCTATACCTCCGTTCATTTCATCCGTTCTGTTGGAAAGTTGCCATGCTATATCGCCGTTTCCTTCCAACAGAATTTCCTTTGAAATATAGGTGGTACTAACGTCATCGAGATAATCCGTACTTGTTTTCCGATACCCCATTTCTATACCGATATTCCAGTCTTTTGTTATGGAGCCTTTGAATCCTAAACCCATTGGCAAGGCATATTGAGTGAGGCTATAAGGTTCCCGGTCGGGGTAATAGCTACTCCCCTGCCCTTCTGTTCCGAGTGGCTGCAATTCATAATACACCCCGTCATATTTTGCCATCGGGTTAAAATGATAAACAGCAAAACCTATAAAAATATAGGGTGATAGTATGTTCCAGCGGTAGTTTGGATTATATTTCTTCAGAAATAACTCTGCAAAAATAGAGGCCTCCTGAATAGGTGATTGAAAACTAAGATTTCGCTCCTGTTTCCATTGTTCTGTAGAGTTATCGTCATTACCTGAAATGAAACCCTGATAAACCGAACCCTTGATGGCAAACCAATAATTGAGATTGAATTTATAGAAAGCTCCAACCGAACCATGTGTTTCTTTTGGCACAAATGCTACAGGCGCAAGGTCTCCCTGATAGTTACCAACTCCCCCGAAAACGCCAACTTCAACATATTGTTGTGCCTGAGCAATGCATAATTGCACGGTCAGAACCAACAACATCAAAAAACGTAGCATGTACTTGAACATGGTGAACTGAATTAAAGTCAATACAAATATGCACTTTCTGCACAATAAATACCACTATGAGGCAAAATTAGAAGGTTTTAGGGTCTTGGTATCAGGTCACTTTTCAAACAATAACTGCGAAATTCTTCAATTGTGTCTATTTTTGCTGATACCTTATATACCAATGAAATCTAAAAAACTATCCTTATTACTTGCAATCTTTGCGGGAAGTAGCGGCGCCGATCGTTTTTATTTGGGGCAAAACAATGCAGGGTGGGCTACTCTGCTTGGTTTCTGGGCAGTATTACCCGCACTCATTTATGCGATAATAAAATATAATATTTTTCCTAACTGGGAACCATTCCTTCTTACCCGCTTTGCCCTGCCTATCGTATTCCATTTGTATGCAGGTGGGAGATATCTGGTCATGAATGAGGAACAATTCAAGTCACAAGACGTATCAAAACGTAAAACTTTTTTTATTACCGCTTTGTCATTGCTGGTGTCCTTTCTTCTGATAATCGGAGGAAACAAACTCTTAAGTTCAGCTCAGATCATCGATATCACAAAAGTGGATGCCGAGGTGAATTTATCGGCAGAACAGATGTCAGGGGAATACAGAACTGATGAGGAAGCGTATAGAAAAAAGTATGACAATAAGGTTTTACAAATTGAAGGTACTGTCACAGAACTAGGGAACGACTTTGAACAAGGTCAATATTTCGCATTGCGGGGATTAAACAACGACCCCTTTGGTATCAAATGTTATTTTGTTGAACAGAACAGCGCTGATGCCGAAATGGTTAAAATTGGTGATCAGGTTGTGATCAAAGGAGTGGCAAGTGGAAATAAACTCGAAAATTGCAAGTTGATATCGGTAAATGGCAAATCAAACTGATTATATTAAAATCTAAATTCTGAATTTTGAATCTACCTTCCAAATGGATGGAACAAGCTGTAAATGAATTTGCCAAACTTCCCGGAATTGGCAAAAAGACCGCATTGCGTTTGGTTTTACATTTACTTGATCAAAAACCGGAGGAGGTAAAATTATTTACCGAATCCATTCAACATTTAAAAACAGAAATACGTTTTTGCAAAAATTGTTTCAATATTGCTGATGATCAAAATGAACTGTGTTCTATTTGTAAAAATCAGAAAAGAGATCATACCATTATTTGTGTGGTGGAAGGATTACGCGATCTTATCGCAATAGAAAATACCAATCAATATAATGGGGAATATCATATTTTAGGAGGCGTGATCTCCCCTATTGAAGGTATTGGTCCTGAACAATTACACCTAGACGAATTGATACAAAAAACCGAAACCGGAAAATACCGTGAGGTGATCATGGCACTTAATCCAAATATTGAAGGAGATACCACTATTTATTATATCACAAAAAAAATCCGGGATAAACAGATCAAAGTAACCACTATTGCACGCGGAATTTCCTTTGGAGGCGAATTGGAATATACCGATGAAGTTACGCTCGGCCGTTCATTGACCACCAGGCGCCCTTTTGAAAACTATATGCATAAAAACGAATGATCAAACTCAGTGTAATAATTGTTAATTATAATGTTAAGTATTTTCTTGAACAGGCTATTCAATCTGTAATAAAAGCTTGTGAGAAAATGGAAGCGGAAATAATTGTTGTTGATAATAATTCAGTGGATGGAAGTGTGGAATTTATTGAATCAAAGTTTATCTCTAAAGCAATTGATCAAAAACCAATAATTAAAATAATTGCAAATAAACAAAATACAGGATTTTCCAAAGCAAATAATCAGGGCTTACAAATTGCAAAGGGAGAATATGTATTGTTATTAAATCCTGACACAGTTGTGGAGGAAGACACCTTTGACAAATGTATTTCCTTCATGGATTCTTACCCCGAGGCAGGAGCTTTGGGCGTGAAAATGATAGATGGAAAAGGAGTATTTCTTCCTGAAAGTAAAAGGGCTTTTCCAAGTCCGGAAGTAGCATTTTATAAGGCATTCGGATTAGCTACATTATTTCCAAGATCCAAAGTTTTTGGCAAATATCACCTTGGTTATATTGGCGAAAATGAAACGTGTGAAGTGGATGTTCTTGCAGGTGCATTTATGTTATTGCGCAAATCGGTTCTGGATAAAATTGGAAATCTGGATGAAGCCTTTTTTATGTATGGAGAGGATATAGATCTGAGTTACAGAATTGTGAAAGCAGGATATAAAAATTATTATTTTCCGGAAACAAGGATAATACATTACAAAGGAGAGAGCACAAAAAAAGCGAGTTTTAATTATGTGAAAATGTTTTACAATGCAATGAAAATATTTGCAAAAAAACATTTTTCCGGCAGACGTGCAGGTGTGTTTGTTACACTGCTGAATATTGCAATTTATTTCCGCGCTTTAATAGCCGGAATTGTTCGCATATTTAAAAAAGTTGCAACCCCATTATTTGATGCACTCTTAATATTTGGTGGCTTGGTGTTGATAAAAGAATATTGGGAATATTATGTTAAATATATAGAAGGAGGTGAATACCCGATCGATTACCTGCTGATCAATGCTCCTTTGTATTGTTTAATTTGGATATTATCTATTTTTATTAGTGGTGGTTACGACAGATCTACAAATATTACAAAAATAGTACGAGGTATATTTTGGGGGACGATAGTAATAGCTGCTGTGTATGGCTTTCTTCCTGAACAGTATCGTTTTTCACGTGGGATGATCATTGCGGGAGCTGCTTACAGTATTTTTGTTTTACTTTTTTACAGATCATTTATTCATTTTATAAAATACCGCAATTTCAGATTTGGAGAAGAACCTGATAAAAAGATCTTAATTGTAGGTGATCGTGAGGAAACAAAACGCGCTCATCAATTACTCAACCAATTGCAGTTAGGAAATCAGATCGTTGGATATGTGAATACCGGAGTCAATACTAAAAATGAAGATCTGGTTTTAGGAAATGTGGAGTCGTTAAAAGAACTGATATCCGTATACAAAGCGAATGAATTAATTTTCTGCGCAAAGGACATCAGCAGTCAGGAGATCATAAACTGGATGGTTACCTTAGGCCAGAATATTGATTACAAAATAATTCCTGATCAGAGTTTAAGTATTATTGGCAGTAATTCGAAAAACACAGCAGGTGATATTTATACGGTTGATATAAAATTAAAGATCAGTTTGCCGGAACAAAGAAGAGCAAAAAGATTTACAGATCTGTTTATTGCCCTCGTTTGTTTGATCACTTCTCCGATCTTGTTATTTTTTGTAAGAAATAAAGTTGGATTATACAAAAATATTTTTTCTGTTATAAAAGGAAAAAATTCGTGGGTAGGATATTACCGCCATTCCGGATCTTTAAATGCACCTGCAGATAAAAATGCAACCTCTCCCGCCCTGCCGGCCATTAAACCCGGCATTTTGCATCCTCTGCCAAATTTTGATACTGCACGGGAAAATGAATTAATGATAGCTAGGATCAATTTTATCTATGCGAAAGATTATCGTGTTTCTGATGATCTTGAAATTATTATCTCAGCAATTCCAAAACTGGGTGATCGCCCATCCTTATTTTAATAATTTTTCCTCCACCTTTTGTTGTAACCAACCCAGGTCAGCTACTTGTTTTGTTTCCTCTATCTTTTCCTTTAATTCGGTCAGTTTTGATTTATCGCGTTTTGTTAATCGCGACAATTTATCAATATATTTCAGGAAATTAGTGTATAAAAATTTTACGTTTTCACTTAAAGTTTTATTTCTTCTCAGATAAACTTTGAAAGCTTCAATTGCACTTTGCATCGGATCCCATTCATCCATTTGATAATATATCTTAATTAACATCGTTCTGCTATCCAGCGCATAAAAAATATCCGTGAACTCTACCTGATTTATCAACTTTAAAGCTTCACCATATTGCCCTTTAAAAAACAACAAATATCCCATATTATAGTTATACGCATTGACCCTGAATTTCTCGCTCAACTTATTTTTATAACTCTTAATAAATTGTTCTGTCCACTCGAATTCTCCGGCTCTGAGTGCTGCAATAACAATATTTTTATAGGTCCACGGAGATAAATATCCGTCCACCATTAAAAGGTTTTTTTCCAACGCCTGTTTCGAAAGATTAAAATATTCGCGCAGGTAGGTTTTATTTCCGGCATTTATTTTCCGTATGGCGTAATTCTGCGCATAGGCATATATATCCTTCGCCTCATCCAATGGAAATTTATCAGTATGTTCTTCCAAGAGTTTTTTTAATTTTTCAAAATGTTCATCATTATCATTTTCTACGAAGGTCATTAATATCTGATAATAAATTGTTATGGAAGGATAATCATCATAACTGTGTTCTCTTAAATGATCTGATATTTCTTTTAATAAACGCAACTCATAATCTGTTGCCACCAATTTTTGACGGTTGATCAACTCGCAGGAATATTTTAATTTGGTGGCAATATAAAATAGATCAAGAAAATCAGTAGCTTTTTGCAAACTCGCATCATATGCCCTTTTTTTCTGGCGATCGAAAAATAGATTTAATTCGCTTTGCAATAAATATTCTTTATAAAAATAGGGTGCGTTCCTATAAGGATCCTTTTCCAGAAAATCTTTTGCGCTTCTTAAAGTTTGATCAAAGAGCTTATCGTTTTCCCATTTATTGTAAACTCTTAAAATATTGCAATACCCTTCCAACTCATCCGCAAAATAAGAATTGTATTTTATAAATCCCTCTACGTGGTCAACGATATCACTCATCAGATACCCAAGCTTTTTTTCTGTGATCGCTAATCCCGGTATTCCTTTTTTAATCAGTCTTTCTTTATCTACTTTTTTCACTTCGAATTCAGGTGCATATTTTTTAATATGATTGTAAAAAGTGAGCAGGTCGGTATCTTTGTTAAAAAATGGGGAAGCGAGGTAATCAGAAAATTTATTCAATTCCTTGGTGCTGAAATTCCGCAACATATCTATCATCTTACTCTTATACATATCTTATTTTTAAATATCGCGTGTGAAAATACCGCCTTTTTTTCGGAAAATAGTTAAAATGTGGACAATTTTACATATCCTTCATAATATCTAACTTATTGATATTCAATTAATTAATTTCATTTAGATGAGTAAAATCATAAATTTTAAGTTAAAAAATGCTCGGAAAAGCATGGAAACCATTAGATATTGTATTTTTAGATTGGTAGAAGCCGATGTTACTTTACATTGACAAAATATTCAAACTCGATACCATGCAGTTTATTTCGAAACATTTCAAAGGATTAAAGCCACTATATGCCGCTGCAATTGTGCTGTTGACCAATTCGTTACTTACTGCCCAAACTATCCCTATTGTTGTATACGATACCGTGCGGCTTTGTGAAGGAACAGCATTCACCCTGGATGTATTGCTAAATGATACAAATGATGCAGGAGAGATTGTGGAAGTTGACATACTTGCAGGACCTTCCAGCCCTTTGATCGACTATGATGATGAATTATTGCCGGAAGGAACCTATGACATTTTTGTAGATGCAGGTTTTATCGGTGAGGATGTGATGGTTTATGAGGTTTGTGGGGAGGATGATGAATTGTGCGCCATCGGTTTGATCGTAATAATTGTGGCAGGCGCCGATAATTGTGTGTGGCCCGGAGATGCAAACGTTGACAGCATTTGTAATTACCTCGACCTTTTACCCATTGGTGTTTATTTCGGAAATAACGGCCCCACCCGTTATGATATAGATGGAACCTGGGAGGAATCCTATTGCGACGAATGGGAAGACCTTGTGGAATACCTTATTGCCCCAAATGCAAAATTTGCCGATTGCAATGGCGATGGATATATAGATGCATTGGATACTCTGGTAATTGTAAATAATTATGGTCAGACACATGGAGATTATATTCCTGCAGCATACATTGGCGGTCCGGATGATCCCATCCTTGGAGTTGATTTCTTTTCAGATACTATTGAAGCGGGTAGCGAGATCATAATTCCACTTCTATTGGGAACTGATGAAACACCAGCCTCCAATATTTATGGTTTGGCTTTTGAATTCGATTATGATGAAACTTTGATCGATGCATCTACTGTTAAAGTGACCTTTAATTCCGGTTGGCTCGGAACTCCGGGTACCGATCTTATGTCCATTCAAAGTAATGACACCATTAATGGAATAATAAGTGTATCTGTCACAAGAATTAATCAAATAGCAAGATCAGGAAGTGGCCATGTGGGTGAAGTGAGTTTTGTAATGGAAGATAATATCGCGGGTAAACTTACTAATGAAATTTCTTCTCCTGTAAATTTCTGCATCAGCTTTCCGCAAACAATAAATAATTTCGGAGCACCTGTTAATATTAATCCGATTTGCGATTCTATTATAGTTTTCCAGATAACGGATGGAATAGAAAATTATTTGCAGAATAATTCACGTGTGTATCCAAATCCGGCTGATGAAACAGTAAATGTATTATTGGGAGAAAAAATCACAGGCAACTGTATCATGCAAAATATATTCGGACAAAATGTTGCTGTAAGTCAGATCCATAATTCTGAAAAAGTAACATTTTCTACAAAAGATCTTGCAGCGGGAACTTATACAATTACTATTCAAACCGAACAAACAGTATTCACTAAAAAAATAATAATACAGCATTAATTAACAAAAAAGACCACACAAATTCCTTACCCCAAATAATATCAAATTATGAAAAAAATTTTAACTCCTATTTTTTTACTGCTCTTAGGCAGTACAAGTTTAATGGCTTCATTGCCTGATTGTCATGCAGATTTTAATTACAACGTGATTGGCGCTACTGTAGATTTTACAGATGATTCTGAATCGGAAACAGGCGACATCAGTTATGCGTGGACCTTTGGCGACGGAGGCACTTCAACAGAAGCAAATCCCAGCCATATTTATGCAGAGCCGGGGACCTATACTGTTTGTCTCGTAATTGAAACAACAGGAGGTTGTATTGACGATCGTTGCGAAATTATCGTAATCGGCGCAGGAATTTTTTGTTCTGCAGGATTTGAATATGTTGTTGATGGAATGACAGTAAATTTTGAAGACGGATCTGAATCTGCACCCGGTGATATTGTAAGTTATTTATGGGAATTCGGTGATGGTTCAACCTCTGATGCATTAAATCCTGAACATACTTACGACACAGAAGGAACATATGAGGTTTGTTTATCTATAGTTACTTCCGATGGTTGCGAAGATGTAACCTGTTTTCCTGTTACTATAGGTGGTGGCGGTGCTGAATGTGAAGCAAATTTTGAATTTAATACAGATGGTTTAACCGCAACATTTTTTGATATCACCGTTGGTGATGTAACAAGTTGGTTATGGACATTTGGAGATGGCACAGAATCAACGGAAGAAAATCCAACGCATACTTATGCTGCTATCGGAACATATAATGTTTGTTTAATAGTTACCACTGCCGACGGATGTATAGCTGATATGTGCATGACCGTTGTGGTGGAAGATGGAGGAGGAATAGAGTGTGATGTAAATTTTGATTATGAAGTTGATGGTCTTACAATTTATTTTAATAGCAATACAGATCCTGGTCCCGGTGATGTAGAGGAATATGTTTGGAATTTTGGTGACGGTACATTTGGTGATGGTGAAAATCCGATACATACTTATTCCGAACCGGGAATTTATACTGTTTGTGTTACCGTTTATTTTTTCGGAGGATGTACTTCAGAATTTTGTTATGAGGTATATGTTGGCGAAATTTTAGATTGCACTGCTATGTATGAAGTAACTTCTATGGATAGCGGCAACGTTCATTTTTATGGATGGGTGGAACCAACTGCAGATCTTGTAACCTATGTTTGGGATTTTGGTGACGGCACCACTTATTCTGAAACAACAGCAGGAACTCCATCTGATCCTTGGCATACCTATACCGAACCCGGAGTATATCTTGTTTGTCTTACCATTGAAACCGGTGCGGGTTGTGTGGATGAATATTGCAGTGAAATTGTAATTGAAGATGCCGCTGATTGTTTATCAGATTTTGAATTTAATACCGATGGATTGGATGTTGATTTTTATGAAACTGCTACCGGTGATGTTATTGAATATTTTTGGGATTTTGGTGATGGAGAAACATCTGATGAAGCAAATCCAAATCATAATTACGATGAGCCGGGAGTATATGAAGTTTGTTTAACAATAATTACAGCTGCAGGTTGTACTGATATTTATTGTCATGTTGTTGAGGTATCAGAAGGTGGTGGAGATTGTGAATCGGATTATGAATTTACTGATATCGGATTAAGTGTTAGCTTTTTTGAAACTGCAGATGGCGGTGGTGCAGATATTACTTCCTACTACTGGAGTTTTGGTGATGGAACATTTTCTGATGATCCAAATCCAACACATACTTATACTGAGGCGGGAACTTATTTAGTTTGTTTAACAATTACAACAGCTGATGGATGCACTTCCACTTTCTGTGATGAAATTACTGTTGAAGAAGGTGGTGGCGGAGATTGTGAAGCATCATTTGTATTAACATCTCTCGAATTAACACCGGACGGATGGCTTGCAACTTTTGATAATACTTCTGTTGCGGGAGCTGATATTGTTTCTGTAATTTGGTATTTTGGTGATGGCACAACTGCAACTACTTATGATGCTGAACATCTATATTTAGAACCAGGTGAATCCTATGTAATTTGTATCGTAATTACCACTGCCGATGGTTGTGTTTCTGAATATTGTGATGAATTTCTTATTGGTGGAGATGGTGATGGTTGTGAAGCGGATTTTGATTGGGAAGATGATGGATTAACGGTTGATTTTACCGAAGATGCCGATGGTGGCGGAGCAGATATCATCAGTTATATCTGGAACTTTGGAGATGGCACAACTGAATACGGCGCGGAGGTTACACATACTTATGATGTATCAGGTGAATATGAAGTGTGTCTTACCATAATTACTTCCGATAGTTGTATTAATACTTACTGTGAAGAAGTAGATGTGGAAGGAACTCCCGGACCATGCACTGCAGGTTTCGAAATTGAAAGTTTTGAAGAAACTCCTGATGGTTGGATAATTGTTTTCACAAATACTTCAGAAGGAACCGGTCCAGGTTCTGAAAATTTCCATTGGTATTTTGGAGATGGCGGAGTGAGTGAAGCAATAAATCCTGATCACTTATATGAGGCAGCAGGAATTTATACAATTTGTGTTACCATTGGTGAAGAAGGTGCAGATTGTTTCGATGAATATTGTGAAGAAATATTTATAGGTGGTGATGATGATTGCACAAATCCTGATATTGTTGACTCAGCTTATGCATGTATCGAAATATATGAACCTGTTTGCGGATGCGATGGTGTAACTTATAGTAATTCTTGTTTTGCTGAATATTATGGCGGAGTTCTTTTCTGGTCAGAAGGTGCTTGTGATGCAACTGCAATTGAAGAAGAAAATATATTTGGATTTGTTCAGTTAGCTCCAAATCCAGCACAAAATGAAGTGCAATTAAAATATACTTTACAAGCAAATGCAGATGTTCGGATTTATGTTATGAATATGGTGGGACAACAATTAAACGAATTAATAAATAAACCGATGGTTGCAGGAAGTTATAATTTACAATTTAACACAACTGATCTTGCCTCCGGAATTTATTTAATAAATATTGTTGCCGGAAATGAACAATCAGTACAGAAATTAGTGATTTCTAAATAGTAGTTTATATTTTAAATAAAAGGTGATCTTGTCGTGAGGTCACCTTTTTTTTTGGAAAAGTTGGAGTTCTGAGCCTGCCTGCCGACTGCGTCAGCGTCAGGCAGGTTCTGAGTTCTGGGTTTACTCTCACTATTCACCACTCACTACTCACCAACTTTTCAA
>JBGAWP010000066.1:0-15785 GCA_044227505.1 Chitinophagales bacterium
GATATGACTTCCTTTTTTAGCATTGTCAATTACATATTTAATCGAATCCTTTTCCGGGTTGATACAAATTACCTGCATTTCAGGTTTTACTTCATAAATACCTTCTTTAAGCAGATCCATTATTTCCACATCCGTTCTTCCGCGTAAATTTTTATCCTGACGAATTACGATCTCATCATAGGTTCTTGCGGAAATTCTTCCCAGTTCGCGAATATCATCATCTCGGCGATCGCCCGTCGCTCCAATTAATCCAACTTTCGGATATAAAGTAATTTTTTCCAGGTATTTACTTATTGCTTCAAATCCATCCGGATTATGTGCAAAGTCGACAAGCACTTCAAAATTTTTGAATTTAAATACATTCATGCGTCCTGGAGTAGTGGCAGGTCCCGGTATAAATGTTTGTAATGCGATTTTAATATCCTCCATTTTAAACTGCTGTAAAAATCCGCACAAAGTAGCAGGTAAAATATTTTGTATCATAAATACCGCCTTGCCATCAAAGGTCAATGGAATATTCACTACTTTTTCGACACGCAATTTCCAGGTTCCTTTTAAAATAGTGATCCATCCATTTTCCAATACAGCTGCAAATCCACCTTTTTCACAATGTTCTTTAATACGAGGATTATTTTCATCCATGCTGAACAATGCAATTTTGCATTCCAGATTTTTGCGCATATTAAATACGAGATCATCATCAGCATTTAAAATTGCATATCCGTTTTTATGTACCGTTTCGGGTAATACGGATTTCACTTTAGCCATTTCCTCTACAGTATCAATATCTTTTAATCCTAAATGATCGGCGGTTACATTCGTAACTATGGCATAATCACATTTATCAAACCCCAATCCTGCTTTTAACATACCACCTCTTGCACATTCTAAAACCGCATAATCAACGGTGGGATCCATCAGCACAAATTTTGTTGACACAGGCCCTGTACAATCTCCTTTTTCAAGCATGCGATTTTGAATATAAATACCATCACTTGTTGTAAATCCAACTTTATAACCCATGGTTTTTGCAATATGTGCAGTTAATCTGGTGGTGGTTGTTTTTCCATTTGTTCCGGTAATGGCAACAATCGGAATACGTCCTTGAGAGCCTAATGGAAATAACATATCCACAACAGGCTCTGCAACATTTCTACCTATACCATCACTGGGTGCAAGATGCATTCTGAAACCAGGAGCAGCATTTACTTCCAATAATACTCCGCGATTTTCAGTCATCGGTACAGAAATATCCGGACTCATAATATCTATTCCGCAAATATCCAATCCTATGGTGCGTGCAATTCTTTCTGCAGTAAATATATTGTATGGATGTACAATTTCTGTTACATCAGTAGCAGTTCCTCCGGTGGATAAATTTGCAGTGGATTTTAATTCAATTTCTTTTCCGTTTTCAGGTATAGAATTTTCATTCAAACCTAATTTTTCGAGCAATCGCAAAGTATGATCATCCAATTTAATGGAGGTTAAAACATTTTCATGACCATAACCTCTTCTCGGGTCTTTATTTACGATATCAATTAATTCTTTAATTGTGTTTTTACCATTGCCAATCACAGCAGCAGGTTTTCTTAATGCCGCAGAAACGAATTTATAATTAATTACCAAGAGGCGATAATCATATCCTACAATAAATTGTTCCACAATTGCCCAGCGAGAAATTTCTTTCGATTTTTTTAATGCTGCAACCGCCTCATCCCAGGTTTTAATATTCATGGTGGATCCTCTTCCATGATTACCATCAATGGGTTTTATAACGATAGGGTATCCAATTTTTTTAATGATTGTTTCGAGGTCTTCTTCATCATAAGCACTTCCACCTTTAGCAACCGGAATATTTAATTGATTTAATAAATTTTTTGTTTCTTCCTTATCGCAGGCAATATCCACCGCTATATTGGATGTGGTTGATGCTATGGTTGCCTGAATTCTTTTTTGATTTACTCCCCATCCTAATTGCACCAGCGATCTTTTGTTCAAACGTATATAGGGAATATTTCTTTTTATCGCTTCTTCAACAATGCTACCCGTAGATGGACCCAATCTTTCCTGTTCACGGATTTCTTTCATTTTCATGATATGCGGAGCAATATCATAGTCCTCCCCACGTGCTAAAGCTTCACAGAATTCAACTGCGATCTGGCCGGCATATAATCCGGTTTTTTCTTCCAGATAGGAATAAACAACATTGTAAACACCTTTTGTGGAAGTGCTTCTGGTTCGGCCAAAACCTGTATCTAATCCAGCTAAAGTTTGTAATTCCAAAGCTATATGTTCCACAACATGACCCATCCAAGTTCCTTCATCTACACGTTTAAAGAAGCCACCGGCATGGTCCTCACTGCAGCGATGCTCATATAAAGAGGGTATTAGCTGTTCTAATCGCTCGCGAAATCCCGGAATTTTATTGGTTGGAATTTCTTCCATTTCCTGCAGGTCGAGACGCATTACGATGAGTTTATGTCTGCGAATACTCCAATAATTCGGGCCCTTCATCACTGCTGTAGATATGATCTTCATTGTTATTTAACGTTTGGGTTAAAAATAGACAAAATTTCAGAACAAATGAGCCTTAACCCTTTTCCGATTTTCAATCAACGGATTTTTTTAATATTAAGTCTTAACCTATTCTGTGAAACTTCTTATCTGTATAGATTTTACATGCCTGTTAAACTAAATTGTGGATATTGCGGTTAAGCTAAGATGAACTTTCCAATATATTTGTCCGTCCAAAAAATAATGCATGACTCCCAGGGGTAAATTGATCGCAATAGGTGGTGCAGAAAATCGCAATCATTTTGAAAAAGAGAAATTAGATGTTTTAGCAAGAATTTTGAAGGAAATAAAGGGAAAAGATACCGTTATTGAGATCATCCCTACTGCTTCGGGAATCCCCACCCAGGTAGGTCGGGAATACGATAAGGCCTTTCATTCGCTTGGTTGCAAAGATGCAATGGTGATGAATATCCGAAAGAAAAAGGATGCTGAAAAAAAGGACTTTTTAATGCGGATTAAAAATTGTGACGGCATTATGTTCAGTGGTGGGAATCAAACCCGATTAAGTGAAATATTTTTAGGCACTGAATTTTTGGAAATCCTCAAACATCGATATCAAACGGAACCCAATTTTGTAATTGCAGGAACCAGTGCCGGTGCAATGGCGCAGAGCGGAAAAATGATAAATGGTGGAGCTCCCACAGAAGCTTTAATCAGGGGTAAGGCTTTAATGATTGATGGACTCGGTTTCATTAACAATGCAATTATAGATTCGCATTTTGTAGACAGAGGTCGCTTCGGGCGGTTAATGGTTGCAGTTGCCGAGCATCCTGAAATGATCGGAATTGGTATTAGCGAAGATACCGCAGTAGTAATAACAGAAGAACGTTACCTTGAAATTATCGGCAATGGTTTGGTGGTGATTATGGATGGTACTCAATTGCAATATAATTCTGTGAAAGAGGGAAAAGGAAAAATGCTCAATCTTGAAAATATGATCTTTAATTTATTTTCAAAAGGAATGGGTTATGATATGAAAAAAAGGAAAAGCGTTGTAGCGGAAGCGGTTTAAAGGAGTTGATGGAGTTGAAAATGTTTAATGCGGAGGAATAACTTCCGGCAGTCGATCCGATTGTTATTTTTTATTCTTCTGTTTTAATGCGTAGAAAAATCTCTCGGGTATTCGATTCGATTAATATTTTTTATTTTCCAAGGTTTAATTCGGAGCAAAAGCTAACAGGCATGCGTTCCGATTATTGCCTGCCTGGCGACTGCCGGCAGACAGGTTCTTTATTCCTTGTTCGTTATTCTTTATTTTTTTTCTCTAGTTTCAATACTGAGGCCTAATCTCCAATGTTACAAACTGCCTACTGCTACTGCCAACTGCATTAATATATCCCGGTAAAAAAATCCCCATCTCCTTTCATCCATCCTCTATACATCCCTTTTGTATTAAATGGCAAACAAATATTTCCATGTTTATCAATTGCAATTAATCCACCTTCCGCATCTATCTTTTTTAATTTTTCCAGCACTACTAAATTTGTTGCATCCTCCAATGAGAGCCCTTTATAATCCAATAAGCAACTAATATCATAAGCAACAACATTTTCTATAAAATATTCTCCATGACCTGTGCAACTCACTGCACAGGTATTATTATTTGCATAGGTGCCGGAACCGATTAAAGGTGAATCACCAACACGCCCGAACATTTTATTTGTCATGCCGCCTGTTGAAGTTGCAGCAGCTAAATTTCCAAATTTATCTAATGCAACTGCGCCAACGGTTCCGAATTTTTTATCATCAACATGATCTAAAACGATCATATTTCTTTTTTTCGCCCTTTCCCATTGTTCAAATCTAAATTGGGAGAAAAAATAATCATCTTCCGCAAATTCGATATTGTGCAATTTGGCAAAAGCTTCTGCACCTTCCCCTAATAATAATACGTGTTCTGAAAATTGCATCACTGATCGCGCCAGCTGTATAGGATTTTTAATATTGCTTACTGCAGCTACTGCTCCCGATTTTAAATTTTTTCCGTTCATTATGCTGGCATCCATTTCATGTGTTCCCTGATTAGTGAACACAGAGCCTTTTCCGGCATTAAATAATTCAAAATCTTCCAAAACTGTAACCGCTGCAGCTACGGCATCTACTGCTTCTCCACCTTGCGATAATAAAGAATATCCTGCTTTTAAGGCATTTTCCAAAGCAATATTGCAATCGGACTCTGTTTCGGGAGTCATATATTTTTTGGGCATGGTGCCTGCACCACCGTGAACTGCTATTCGAATTTGATCCATAAATTGATTAAGCCAAGCAAATATAGAATTTATTAATATTGAGCGCTCTGATTTTTGAACATATTATTCAGATGTGTTATTGAATACAGAATTTTGATGTCACAAAAAACCTTACTTTTATTAAGATTTGTTAAAAGCTGAACTTTTATACCATCCAAAGGGGTTATGTTTGCGTAAATGAATAAAAATCTGATAATGAAAAACAAATTGTTCTTTTTGCCTGTTTTAATGATTTTAGTTACAATTTTTGTAAGTTGTGGTGCAAAACAACCTGATAAGGGTAATGAAACAGAAAAAGATACCAACAAAAAAATTCTGAGTATGAGAAAAATATATACGGATGAGGAGATCGCTCAAAACGGTTGGCAAAAAGCCACCTTTGGCGGTGGTTGTTTCTGGTGCACAGAGGCAATTTTTGAAGAGGTGAAAGGGGTGAAAAGTGTGTTATCCGGTTATTCCGGAGGACCAATGAAAAACCCGACCTATGAAGCAGTTTGCACTGATACCACTGGTCATGCAGAATGTGTTCAGGTGATTTTTGATCCTAAGGAATGCAGTTATGAGACCGTTTTGGAAATTCATATGAAAACGCATGACCCTACTACCTTAAACCGTCAGGGAAATGATGTGGGAATTCAATACCGTTCTATTGTATTTTACAATGATGAAGCACAAAAAATAGAAACAGAAAAATACATTGAAAAATTAGCTGCTTCAGGTTATTACAGTGAAAAGATCGTAACAGAACTTGTTCCGCTGGTGAAATTTTGGCCTGCAGAAGATTATCATCAGGATTATTTTGCAAAAAATCCCGATCAACCTTATTGCGTTTATGTAGTGGGAAAAAAAGTGGAGAAATTTGAACATTTATTTCCGGAGTTGGTGAAAGAAGAATATAAATGAATGGGGGAAGGAGGACGTAGGACGTAGGACATACGACATAGGACATAGGACATACGACATACGACATAGGACATAGGACATACGACATACGACATAGGACATAGGACATACGCAAAGTGAAGCAAGGGAGTAAATTTACTTCTAAATTATTAATGAAACTCGGCTGTTTAATTCTTAATTCTCAATTTTTTTGGCTGTTTAAAATTGTCAATTGTCAATTGTCAATTTTTTCTCAATCCCCCTTCCACTCATCCAAATCCCTCCTCTCTTTCTTCGTTGGTCTACCGGTTCCTTTTTCGCGGAAAGCTGCGGGCATAAATTCGAGCGTGGTGAGTTTCATTTTTTCCTCCTCGGGAGTGGTATCTTCCAGGAAATTTTTAACAAGAGGTGCGCCAACCCGTTTATCGGTGATCGCAATTACTTTATAGGAATATTTTACAACTCCACGCGGAATTGTGAACTCCAATCCGGCAAAAACTTCAAAAGATGGTTTTACTGAATCTCCTTTAACCTTTATTTTCCCAGATTTAACCGCATCGGAAGCCAGACCGCGGGTTTTGTATAAGCGCACAGCCCATAACCATTTGTCAATTCTGCATTTTGTTAACGCTTCAGGCATAATGCTTGTGTTTAACACTGCGTAAAATTAAATTACATTCCTTTATCTTAGCGACTTTATTAATAAATGATGCAAAAACCACTTACAGCAAGGGAGATCGTTATGTCCCTAAAGGAGCGATTCAGGCCTGAAAAGGCTGAACCCGGATTTGAAACGATATTTCATTTGGACATCTCGGGACCTAATGGTGGACAATTCACTGTTCGAATTGCTGACGGAACCCTTAATATTGAGGAAGGTTTGCACGACACTCCCAAATGTATTGTGACTACCAAAGATTCTACCTATGAAGATATGGAGTGGGGGAGAACCAACGCTCAAATGGCGGTCATGTTTGGGAAAGTTAAAGTTAGCGACCTGGGGGAGATTTTGGATTTTATTCCATTATTCCACCGGTGTGAAGATTTTTATAAATAAAATTTCGGTTTCAGTTTTAAAATTTAAAAACGATATGCGTAAAAATTCCTTGTTTATTATTCTGAGTATTTTTTCTATGTCTCTTTTTGCACAAAATAATTCCAATTTTAATGGGTTATCCATCTCTACAGGGAACATACATCCTGATGGACCTAATTTCGGGGTTGCGCTGCAAAAACAATTAATTCATGTAAGAGAATTTGACAGTCTTGTGAAATATGATGTGATATATGAATTAAAAAATACTACATCATCGTTTTGCACAGTAAATACAGTTATGCCCTTAAATATTTATTTTAATGAATTTGAATATGGTAAAAGAACAGAGTTGTTGGATCAATTAGCAACTATAACAACCTTCAGTGATATTTTTACAGTACAGGATCGTGCATTGGATACACGGGAACAAATTCGGGATAATTTTCAAAACAGATTATTTGTAAGAAAATATATCAGCGTTGATAATTTAAAAGCCTTAGGGATTCAGATTGATCTATTCAGAAATAATGTGCGGATCAATATTAAAAAAATAATGTGTGAAATTAAATTTGTGGATGAAACACCTTTGTATATCCCTAAAAATACAGAAGTGTTGCGTATGGAAATAAAGTTTCTTGTGGATATGAATTTCAGTCCTGATGAACAAACAACTATCATGGCATTTGTTGCAATGCCAGCAATGATGGCAGGTATTGGCCAGGAGGAAACATTTACATCCTATGATCTTGGATATGAAAAGAATTGGGCCGGCAAAATAGATGCTTTATACATAGAACATGATCTTTTCAGCGCAACTCCGGTTTTACCGACAAGGATGAATAATTATACTTCAAAAACAAGTGGTGACAGAAGTCAGGTGATCATTTTTAAAGATGTTACTCCTATTGCGACAGACCGAATTGCTTTTTTTGATGTTCGTGGTGCAAATAAATGTAATAATAATAATTTATATACAGAGCAGTTATTAATTCCATCTGCGGTAATTAATATGAATGCTTCAAGTTGGGTGAAAACGGATTTGGAAATGGATAAAAGATATTATGCACCAACTACCCTGATCGCATATTCTGATTCTATTCCTCTTTATCAAACAGGAAATCCTACAAGCTTTGATATTTTCTCCAAAGACCTTCATGAGATAACTTATAATAATGGATCATTGAATAATCTCATCACTAACACCTGTAAAAATAATCAACCTGCAATTTCAATAAAGGAATCAGGTAGCGCTGTATTTGCCTTTGATATCGCAGATTATTATGCCGATGATTCATCCTATCTCGGAGTTGAAAATCTCGGTCGCCAAACATGTTGGTGTGAAGGAATTGCAGGTGCCGGGGCCGGAGAATATATTGAATTTGAATTAACTCAACCGGCTCGCTCTATTAAGATCTATAACGGTAACCAAAGCAGTCGGGCTGTATTTGATGCATCTTCAAAAGCAGATATTATTTTACTAACAAATTTAGACGGAAATACAATTAATCCGAATGGCACGGTTAAATCGCAATATCGGAGTTCCATTATCGACCTTACTATTTTAAACGTATATGAATTGAAATTACCCGCCGGTAAATACCGATTGACCGTGGAAGAAATAGATAAAGGAACAACCTCAACTACTTGTTTATCCACTATTATGTTTGACTTCATTTTAGAAGATGAATGGTATCAAAGATCACATGGAATGTTGAGTTCGTTTGTGGGTAAGAAGTAATAAAGATTCAAAGGGAGAAGATTCGAAGAATCGAAGGGTAAGGTTCTAAGGTGCACCTGTGCTAAAGCTACGGATGCTAATAAAGGAAGGAAGATTGGGGAAGGCTAAAAAAGGGGTTGCTAATTCCCCCAAAAATTTACCTGCAACCATGTGTCCCATGTCCCGCATCCCGTGTCCCGTGTCCCGTGTCCCGTATCTCGTGTCCCGCATCCCGCATCCCGTATCCTACTTCGTCTCCGGCTTACTTTCATTCAACATCACTTCAGTCTGATGGTGAATCGACTCCTTATGAACAGCGTGGAATAATTCTTTGATGAATTTTTGGGTGAGTTGTTTTCTTTCTCCAGTTTCTAATCGGCTTTCGAGTATTTCTGTCCAGCGACTAGGTTGAACTATGGCAAGATTATTTTCGCGTTTGTAATCGGCAATTTCACGAACTACATCCATGCGTTCACTCAACAATTCAAGAAGGTAATTATCAAGAGAATCGATCTTACCTCTCAGTATTTCCAGTTGATTTTCGGCAAAAGGGTTGTGTTCCAGCGATTCGCGGGAATGCAGTATGCTTATCATTTCACCGAATGCCTCCGGTGTTACCTGTTGTTTTGCGTCACTTAATGCTTTATCCGGATTGATATGTGATTCCAGATGAATACCTTCAAATCCAATATCCAACGCTGTTTGCGCCACTTCCCTTAGTAACTCACGATTACCACAAATGTGGCTAGGGTCGCAAACAATAGGAAGTTCAGGAAAGCGGCGCTTTAGTTCAATTGGAATGTTCCAGCGTGGTATATTCCGGTATTTTGATTTTTCGTGTGTTGAAAATCCACGGTGGATAGCAGCCAATTTGGTGATACCCGAACGGTTTAAACGTTCGAAAGCTCCGATCCACAATTCGAGATCAGGGTTGATAGGATTTTTAACCAAAACCGGAATATCTACACCTTGCAGAGCATCGCATATCTCTTGCACGGCGAAAGGGTTTACAGTTGTGCGGGCACCGATCCATAAAATATCGATTCCCATGCGCAACGCTTCATATACGTGTTTAACATTCGCTACCTCTGTAGCCACTGGTTTGCCGATCTCATTGCCGGCTTCCTTTAACCATTTCAATCCAACACTGCCAATTCCTTCAAAAGAATTCGGCCTCGTTCTGGGTTTCCAGATTCCACCTCTTAATATATCAAAGGGATACTTGCTCAGTAATCGGGCAGTTTCTTTTACCTGCTCCTCGCTTTCAACACTGCATGGCCCGGCCATTATAAATGGATTTCCAAAATTGTAACCCCATTCAGAAACCGGTGTTATTTTTAAGTCTTTACTCATAGTTTGTAGTATAAATTTGTGTTTTGATGTGGATTTGATGTGGACAAAGTAACATAATAATTTTTAAACACTCAAAATCCCTCTCGGATCATGCCTTCCTCATAAACGCCCAAAACCCTTATCCCAATTCCACTTTCCCTTATTTCCCTGACCGTATTATCTAATTGAAAATTATTTGTAAATAAAATTTCGATATACACATTTCCCTCCTTTAAAGTTCTTATCAGGCTTATTTCACAACCCGAAAACAACTCGTTTATTTCCAGGTTTAAATTTTCTTCTTTGTCGCTTTGTAGAAATAAAGATGCTTTACCTCCAAATTTGGTTGTAAGGCCGGATGGAGATTTATGATGTAAAACTAAAAAACGGGTTCTGTTATCACGTGAATTGGCAATTTCAGAGGCAAGATTTTCAAGTGAATAAAAATGTAATGCAGTAATACTGCCTATTGCAGCTAAAAATGGTGATTTTTGTTCTGCAACAAATTTCATGGCTGCAGAAGTGGAAGGTGTTTCCACAAAATTTATTCCGGGGTATTGGCTGAAAAACCTCGATGTTTCCCTGATCGCCATTTTGTGGCTGTAAACAGTTTGAATTTGGTTCAGTTTTGTTCCTGGTTGTGCAGCTAATTGCAATTCAATTTTAAGGGTAATTTCGCCACAAATTTCTATGGGATTTTTACATAATAATTCAAAATTACCCGGAACATCTCCTGCAAGTGAATTTTCCACTGCTATGATGCCATATTCCACATCACCTGAAACAACTTTATCCACTATCGTATCAAAATTCGGAGCTGATATAAAATCATTTTCCTTTCCCCAAAAAGCCATTGCAGCTAAATGGTGATAGGAAAATTGTTCTCCGAGAAAAATAATGCGCATTCGAATGATTGGTTTTCAATTTATAATGGAGGAAAGTGCAAAAATAACAAATGCCATGTATGGTTGCGTATTTAAAATAAAAACATCAGATTACAAGTTCAAACTGTTTTTCTTCTCCTAAGTTACCGTAAATTTGGGCTATATAAATTTTAATATGATTGATAAAGACATTTCGCTGGCATCAACTCCTCCAGGAGAATTTTATCTGAGCGAAACACATTATACAGCTGTTAAAGAAAAAGTATTTGCTAAAACCTGGCAGATCATTGGAGATGAAAATGATTTTGAAGAAAATGGTTATTTATACCCGATTGATCTTATGACAGGTTGCTTGGATGAGCCTTTGGTATTGAGTTTAAATGCCAATGGAGAAGCATCCTTGTTGTCAAATGTTTGCACACACCGGGGTTTTATTTTGATTACAGAAAAAACAAAGTCTTCCATAATCAGATGCAGATATCACGGAAGATGTTTTCATCCTGACGGGACATTTTCCAGTATGCCCGAATTTGAAGAAACACAAAATTTTCCGACAAGGATGGATGATCTGAGTAAGGTGCATTTGCAAAAATTCGGAGGATTATATTTTGCTTCGCTTTTTCCGGAAATGGATTTACAGCAATTATTGAGTGGAATAACAAATCGGATTCCCTGGTTCCCTTGGAATAAACTTAAATTGAAAAAAGACCTTTCAAGAGATTATACAATTAACGCAAACTGGGCCTTGTATTGTGATAATTATTTGGAAGGATTTCACATTCCCTTCGTACATAAATCACTGAATAAAGTAATTGATTACGGCAGTTATGAAACGCATCTGTTTGATTATAGTAACCTTCAATTAGGAATAGCGAAAGAGGGTGAATTGATATTTGATCTTCCGCAGGATTCACCCGATTTTGGAAAAAAAGTAGCTGCTTATTATTATTGGGTATTTCCGAATATGATGTTTAATTTTTACCCTTGGGGTTTGTCGTTGAATATTATTCGGCCACAAGGAAAAGATAAAACAATTGTCTCTTTTATTACCTATGTATTTGATGAAGATAAATATAATACAGGAGCAGGTTCCGATCTTAATACTGTGGAAATGGAAGATGAGGAGGTGGTGGAAAGCGTACACAGGGGTTTACATTCCAGATTGTATTTCCGAGGTAGGTATTCTCCTAAAATGGAAAAAGGAGTGCACCATTTTCACAGCTTGCTGATGCAATTTTTATCGAAATAGTCGTTTAGCATATCTGTCACATAGAATGATTTTTAGCTGCTGGATGAGGGAAATATACTTTTAGGATAAATTTTGCGTTTTTATAAAAACTTCACAACCTAAAACTGTATTTATGAGAATTTTCAACTCTTTAATACTTGTTTCTCTCTGCGCTTTATTAACCTTTTCCTGTTCTAAGAATAATAAGGAGTTGGGTGTAACTGAAAAAGATCCACACCCTTCAAATTATACTTTAGTTGCAGAGGAACCATTGGACGAATTACCTGTTTTTAATACTACCGGTTCCAAGCAAAAAACCAATCAAATTGCTAAAAGATTGGAAAAATATGCGCCTGCTAAGGAAGAATTTACGGTTGACCCCACCGGCATTTCAACAATAACCTGTGAAAATGGAACAACGCTAAAATTTGACCCGGGAATTTTTGTGTATGCTGATTCTAAATTGCCTGTTCGTGAAGAAATAATTGTTTCTGTTACCGAATATCTTACAACAAGCGATATATTGTTCAAAGGACTAAGCACTACATCCAATAAAGAACTAATTGAAACTGCAGGAATGATCTATGTGGAAGCAAGTGCGGGTGGAAGGTCTTGTGAAATTAAAAAGGGAGAATATTATAATATTGAGATTCCTTCTGTTACAGAAAAAGAAAATATGGAATTATTTTATGGTGAAGAAACGGATGATGGTATAAATTGGGTATTGGCAAACAGAGGCAGATTTTTGGGGCAGGATGGTCGAGAATACTATAATTATAGGAACAGAACCTCTGATGCAAAATTCCTATCTGAATTTGAAGGAGGCTTTGAAGCTTTTTATAAATATTTGCATGGACAATATGTTTTTCCAGAGGGATTTGAGGAAGCGAAAATTGCAAATAATATTGATTTAAGGGCAACATCCTATGTAAATTTTCAGATTGATTCTGTTGGTCAGGCATTTAAGGTCTATACCTCCGAATACAAACAAACCTATGCAGATTCGCAACTCGTAGCTGCAATAAAATATAGTCCATGCTGGAATGTTAATATTAAACGATATGAATCAAAAACCATGATGATTCCTGTTAAAATGAATTGGGTGCATGATCCAAGAAATATTCCGTCAAAATTAATCGCAGAAAACAAACCCAATTCCAAAAAATATTCTGCAGCATATGAAACAGATCGATATTTAATGGTGTCCGCTCAGTTGGGCTGGATCAATTGCGATAGGTTTACCGATCCACAAACACCTCGAACAAATTTATTTGTTGCACTTGATTCAACATATGATGCAACAGTGCGCATTGTATTCAATGATATAAATGGTATAATTAATGGCAATCGATTTACCGGAGGATTTGAGTTTCAAAATTTACCAGGGGGCGAAAGAGCTACTATTGTGGCACTTCGTTACAATAATGGACAAACAGAGATCGCAATTCAGGAATATCTGATTGATGGTTCGCCTATTAAGGAACTCGTATTCAAACCTGCATCAAAAGAAGAATTAATAAAACAATTTGAACAGATTGGAAAGGGTGGTGAAATGGCTTCAATTAATTAAATCCGGAATAGTGGGAGTGAACAAGGAGTAATGAGTAATGAGTAATGAGTAATGAATAATGAGTAAGGAGTAAGGAGTACAGCGGTCTACACGATACTGCATCCTCCGAAATGGTACTTTGAGATAGAAATCAAATTTTCCTCCCTGCTCGTTGCATACTCATAACTCATTACTCATTACTCATATTTCGGGTTATACTAATACAATAGTGTCGTCGCTCACTCTTTTTATAATTTTGCCAAACATAGAAAGATCCCGAATAAGAAAATCATGGTGATTTATTTAAGGATCAAATTTCTCGGTGATTTTCTATTCGGGATAAATCCAACTAATAGAAAGGAAGTCGCTGCGCTCCAACCTTTCTATAAGTTGGATTAAAAAAAACCTCACTGACCGGTGAGGTTTTGAACATCAACGAAGTCAGCGCTAACGAACTTCGTTAAAAATAATATTTAGGACTGAAGAATTTATTTACGAAGAAAGCGGAACCAATTTTTGACGACTGATTCCGCTTTCGCAATTTCAAAAACCGTAGTTTTTGAAACTACCACTGACATTCGAATCCGGGATATGTCCGAAGACTGTTCCTCAAAGTTTCATCTTGCGAATCACCTTTTAAAATTTTTGTCCGATCCTTCTTTCGAATTCTCTTCTTAAAAATTCCGCCTTTCATTGCTGATCGGCTCGGATATTTTCATCAGCTGTAACAAATATACTATGCTGTAATTATTTTCCAAATTTATTTTCATAGCTTTTCTGCACATTTTTAGCACAGGGTTTATGCACATTTGGTGAATAAGTTGAAATGCTGTAACCCTTTATGGGTAAGGGTTTAGAAGTGAAAAATTAAGGATATGAACAAAAAATGAACATATTTAAAATAATGTTCTCAACGTGTTAATAAAAATGATTTTTTTGCGAACTCTTTTCCATTAACAATAACACTAAGTATATGTTTACCTGTATGATGTTTACGAGTGGTGAAGTCGATAAATCGTTGTTTTTTGGTTATTAAAACGGTTTTTTGTTTAGGGAAAGTGGTTTCAGTTAACCGGAACACCTTTTTGGATTGTTTGCCTCCTGATTTCATATAATAAATTGCATAATCAACACGCAATTTGTGATCGCTGGTTTCATTATTGAGTAAATGGAAAGAAAAGCTCAAGGTATCACCTAAGTTGATTGAATTTGAACTTAATTTGAATTTACTGATCTGTATTTTGCTGACCTGCTTCAACCCAAAATTATGCATAACATGCTCGTGACCTTTTTTTAATAAAGTTCTTGCGCCATGTTTAATGATCCAGTCTGTATTTTTACTTTTCCCTTTCCATTTTTTGATGATGGATAACACGACCTCCGGATTGTCTTTGGAAATATCATTAATATTATTTGCAACAGATTTACGTACTGTTTCTGCATCATCATTTTTTAAATTTTCCAATATTGGTAATATCGCCGCAGGATTCTTTTTAAGTTCAGGTAGCGCCATAGCCCAGGGCAAACGCGGTCGGCATCCTTCACTGGACAATCTGCGAACAAACATGTTTTTGTTGTTGCTCCACAATAACATTTGCTCCATCATTTTTTCAGGATACCGGATAATGAACGGTCGCACAGCGAATTCAGCACTGGTGAATTTTGTCACTTGCTCAAATGCTTTTACCGACTCTTTATAATGATCTAAACCAAATAACTCAATATATTCCGGAAGAAACATATGTAAAAAAGAAAGTCCTTCTCCCTTTTTAAGAATATAATTTTTAGAAATAGCCACAATAATTTGTGAAGATCTTGAAAAATCGTCAGGCATAAATTCGCGTAACGTCAGTGTAATATGCCGCATGCGCTGCTTTAATTCTTTTTCTTCCCAATGTTTGTCAAATATTTTTTGAATGAACAGTTTTTTATTAAACCCCGGAACAGATTCCGATAAAACTTCCCCAAGCTCATTTATAAACGACTTTGAAAATAAATTTTTTAATGGTTCGGGCATCTTCTATAGATTGTTTTTTTGTTTTGCATCTAATAAAAATATCTAAATTGTGATATAAAAAAGGTAGCCACGAATGCACGAATAAATAATAAAAATATTTATTATTTAAAAAAAATAAAAAGGCTGTTTATTCGTGCATTCGAGGCAACCCAATTCGCAGTTAAATTCGATAAATGGGTTTAGAAATTTACTATTGTAATCCCGTCTCCACCCATCTCTCTTGTTGCAAATTCGAAATTTTTAACTCCTTTATGTTTTTTTAAGGTTTGCTGCACCAATTCCCTTATTACCCCGGTACCTTTTCCATGTAAAAT
>JBGAWP010000066.1:15795-23119 GCA_044227505.1 Chitinophagales bacterium
TGATCTATTGAAAGTCCCATTTGTGTAGGTTTAATAGATAAGTTGGCTAATAACTTATTTGCAACTATCGCATCGAATACCTCGAGAGCTTTATTCTTTGCTTCAATTGCTTCTTCTTTTGATTTTCCGCGCAGATCAAGTTCCTGTGGAAATTCACTTTCATCAATATCCACCCTTATTATTTGTTTTTGCTCCTGAGGTGCATCCGCTGAAGCTATGCCGATCAATTCATCCATATTTACTGAAGTCTTCATATTTCTGAAAACAACTGTTCCTCGATTCTTCTGAATAGATTCCAAAACACCTATCTCACTTCCGGAAATTAATTTTACAAGTCCGCCAACTTTAATTTCACCTTTCTGATAAGTAGGAATTATCCTGTCTTGCACCACCTTCCTTTTATTAAATGTTTGTTTCCTTTGTGCACCAATAAATTGGCGTAGTTTTTCTTTTATCTGTTCTTTTGAATTTTCAGGCATTTCAGAGGAAACAGAAACATTTTTTAATTCCGTTAATAAATTTTTGAATTCAATCTCCATTTTGCGCACTGCATCATCTTCTTTCTCCAGTTTTTTGAGATTGTATCTTTCTTGTTTTTCCTTTGCTTTTTCAAAGGCAAGTTCCACTTCTTTTTCCCTTTTTTTCAGATCCTCCTCTTTCTTGCTTACTTCCTTGTCGCGCAATTTAATATGTTCCTTCTCCACACGAACATTTTTTAATAACTCCTCAAATCGTATATGCTCTATACTGATCAATTTTTTCGCCTCGTCAATTAAATGCTGCGGCAACTCCGATTTTTTAGCAAGTTCAAACGCAAAGCTGCTGCCGGGTTTACCGGTCTCCAGTTTATATAAAGGTTTTAAAGCTGCTTCATCATATAACATACTGCCATTAAATACACCGATATTGTTTGCCGCAAAGGCCTTTAAATTTGCATAATGTGTTGTTACTACGGCAAATATTTTTTTATCATTTAAAAATTTAAGCGATGCTTCTGCGATGGCTCCGCCCATAACAGGATCCGTTCCTGTTCCGAACTCATCAATTAAGATCAATGTTTCTTTATTGCTATGCGTTAAAAAATATTTTATTTTTATCAATCTCGAGGAGTATGTTGATAATTCATCTTCCAGAGATTGGGTATCGCCAATATCACAGAAAATATTTTCAAATATACCGATACGTGAATTTTCTGCGGCAGGTATGAGTAAACCGCATTGCGTCATATAAACCAACAATCCAATGGTTTTCATCGCAACCGATTTTCCACCTGCATTCGGACCTGAAATGATCAATATTCTTTTATTTTCATCCAATTCAACATCCAGAGGCACAATGGGTTTGTGATGTTTTTTATTGAGCAGGTATAAAACCGGATGTGTGGCATGATATAAATAAATAACCGGATGTTTTTCCAAAATGGGCATATTGGCATTTATCTCCAATGCATATTTTGCTTTTGCCCTGGTAAAATCTATTATTCCTAAAATGTGTTGATAGTTTTCTAAGTGGAAAGCAAAAGGAGCAATTGTTTTTGTGAGGGTTTGAAGTATTCTATAGATCTCTCTTTTTTCTTCACGCTCCAGTTCAAATATTTCATTCTGAATATTCACCACTTCCTCCGGCTCCATAAAAATGGTTTTACCGGTATCACTTTCATCATGTATTATTCCACTTAATTTTCGTTTGTATTCACTCAATACACCTAAAACCCTGCGGCCGTTTCGCATACTCTCTTCCACTTCGCTTAGATAACCGGCTTTCCTGAATTTACTTAACGCACTGTTGAATACTTTATCCAGACTTCTTACCGCTGCGTCTTTTTCCTTTTTTATCTGTATTAATTCAGGAGATGCATCCGGCTTGATGGTTCCTTCAGGTGTAATAACCTTTTTTATTTCATTCGGGATGACAGGAATATATTCGCTATCGCTTATAAGAGCATGTAAAATTGGATACTTTTCAGCGTTGGTTTTGAAAAATCGAATAATATTTCCGGCTAAAAGAGCAACCTTGTTTATTTCATGAAATTGCAATTCACTCAGTACATAATTTTCTATTTTTAATAAATTGATCGTCTCCCGGATGTCATGAATTCTATCGTGCGGAAAATTATCCTCATATTGCAATAACGAACTCATTTCATTTGTTTGTTGCAATAATTTCCGAATTTCCTCAAATTTCCACATAGGACGAACCTTGGATACCCTGTCTGAACCAAGTGAACTGTCGCAATATTTGGCGACTTCCGTCAGCACCTTTTCAAACTCTAAAACCTGTATAATATCGGATGGAAATAGTTTCAACCTGTTTTTTTCACAAAGCTAAATCGGAAGGGGTTCTGTTCCAAACAAGATTTGTGTAAGTTTGCACGTTTTTATGCTCAACTCAAAGGATATTCAGAAAGTATTTAAGAAAAAGGCAGTTGTTCCTTTCCGCGATCGTAAACTGCACGTCTGGAGTACAGGATATTGGATGGTTCAACCTTTTCTGGTGGGAATTCCCTATCGTTTCTACTACAGCAAATTTCAGGTAAATGGATGGGAAAATGTTCCTCAGGATAAACCGATAATATTTGCCATTAGTCACCGCAATGCCTTTATGGATTCACTTGCTTTCGTAAATACCAGGAGCACTCAGGTTTGGCAATTGGCTCGCGGAGATGCATGGAATAATAAAATTGCAGGAAATATATTTTATTTTTTTCATATGCTTCCAATTTGGCGTGAAAGGGATGGGGGCGATACTAAAGAACTCAATGAACCCACATTCAATGCATGCGCAGATATTCTTTCTAAAAATGGCATGATAGGAATTTACCCGGAAGGAAATTGTATTGATGAGGAGCATATTCGCCCATTAAAAAAGGGCATTTGCCGAATTGCATTTTTAGCAGAGGAAAGATATAATTTTGAATTAGATGTACACATTATTCCGGTTGGCATAAGTTATTCCGCATCAGAAAAATTTAAAAAATGGCAACTGGTAAATGTTGGTAAACCCATTTTATTAAAATCCTATTCCGATTCCTATAAAAGTAACCCGGCACATGCAATAAATGACCTCAAGGAAGCTATTGAAAATGGTTTAAGAGAAGTTACCCTGCATGTAGAGCATTCCCATTATCATCATGATATTGTTGCTATGAGTCAAATGTATGCAAGACACCGGATTTTGGATATGGATGAAAAATATGAACCGCTTTCCAAACTCCATGCTGAGAAAATAATTGCAGGGAAGTTGGAAAATTACAGACATGTGGATACAACCGGGATGAAGGATCTGGTTCATGACTTTCATCTTTATAAAAAAGAATTACAAACCCATAACTTCCGGGAAAACACATTCGACAAAGCAAAAAATCACGCATTTTCCATTGTATTTATGGCGATCTATTTTTTGTTTTTTTTACCTGTTTTTATTTATGGATTTCTGATAAATTATATTCCATATACCATCCCCAAGTGGTATGTGGAGAAAAAAATAAAACAAACAATATTTAAAAGTTCAGCGCAATATGTTATAGGATTGATCGTATTTCCTGTTTATTATTTAATACTCACTTTAATAATAAGTCAGATATTGGGAAGTTTATTTTCAGCATTGATATTCCTTATTTCATTCCCAATAACGGGTCATATAGCTTTTTATTATTGGTACGACTTTAAAAAATGGCGTTCTGTGATGAGATTTAGAAGGATGGATGGTGAGGAGAAGATGAAATTAATTGAGCTGAGGGGGAGTATAATTAAGGCGCTCGAGGGTTTGTAGTTATTCATGGTGTTTGAATCACGGATTTGGGTGGGATTTCACGGATTGCAGAGATTTCGGATTTCACGGATTTCATTTCTTAAGATCAAGAACTACTCTTTTAAAGGTTAGACTTTTGCTTCCAAAATTAATTAATAATCCAACTTCAATTTTATAAGCTTTGAGGTAATTAAGTATTTGGGCAAGGTGTACATCGTCTAATTGGATTTGCGCTTTTGTTTCAATAAGTACTTTTCCTTCCACCAGAAAATCAGCTCGACGCGTACCAATTTCCTTTTCATAATGTTTATAAAAAATTGGAATTTCAATCTCTCTTGCAAATTCAAGATGTAAGGAATGCATTTCTAAGGAAAGTGCTCTCTGATAAATTACTTCCTGAAATCCATTTCCAAGGAAACTGTGTACATCAAATGCGCATTTCAAAATTTTTTCTGTGATCTCACCATGTTTTAAAGGATTCATATTAAATTTTTTTAATGTGAAACTGCACATATTTTCTTTAATAATAAATAACAAATAAAAATTAGTCGTGTACTCTCTTTATACCTCTGTCATACCTAAATTCAATTTTTATTATTTATTTAATCCACCCCCTTTTTTTATTTCCTCCGCCTGCTTTTTCGCAGAAAAAGCAGCAAAAATCGGCGCAATCCGTGAAATCCCACCCAAATCCGTGATTCAAACACCATGTTATATAAAAATTCCATGTGCATTCACCATTTTCCGAATTTTACATATCTTTATTTAAAATTCAACAAATGAAATTATTATACTCCTTATTTTTTTCAATTTTATTTCAATATTCCTTTTCTCAGGCTCCCAGCATTCAATGGCAAAACACCATTGGTGGCACTGATCAGGATCTTTTAATGAGTTCTGATAACACCTCCGACGGTGGGGTTATTCTAGCAGGTGGTTCCTCCTCAGGAATTTCAGGCGATAAAACTCAAAATGCAATAGGTGGATACGATTTCTGGATCGTAAAACTTGATGTTTCCGGAGCAATTCAATGGCAAAAAAGATATGGCGGATTAGCAGATGATATTGCTAATTCTATTCAACAAACATTGGAAGGAGGTTATATTGTTGCCGGTTATTCCGGTTCGGGAATAGGCGGTGATAAAACAGAAGCTTTGATCGGTGAATATGATTTTTGGGTGATCAAATTGGATTCCTCAGGAAATTTGGTATGGCAAAATACCATTGGCGGAATTAAAAATGATCAGGCAACTGCAATTCGCCAAACAAATGATCTTGGTTATATTGTTGGTGGATTTTCACACTCGCCAATTTCAGGGGATAAAACAGAACACAATAAAGGTGCTGCAACAACCTCCGATTATTGGGTGGTTAAATTAAATAGCAGCGGGACAGTAATTTGGGATAATACCATCGGTGGGGATTATTATGACTATTTCTATGCTTTAGAACAAACGTGGGATGGCGGTTATATTTTGGGAGGATATTCTCAATCAGGGATCACCGGTGATAAAACGGAAGCATTAATAGGTTCTTCTGATTTTTGGGTGTTAAAATTAAATGGTGCAGGAAACATTCAATGGCAAAATACTATCGGTGGCACGGGTTCAGAATCCATAAGAAGAATATTATTATCAGATGATGGTGGTTACTTACTTGCTGGATTTTCAAGTTCTGATATATCCGGAGATAAAACGGAAGAAGCATTTGGTGTGAGCACCGATTATTGGGTGGTTAAAATTAATAGCGGTGGAGCTATTTTATGGCAAAATGATATTGGAGGTTTTGACAGTGATCTGTTGATGTCGGCAGAAAATACTGCTGACGGCGGGTATATTTTAGGTGGCGTTTCCTATTCCGGATTATCAGGAGATAAAACAGAAAATTCGATGGGTGGGGGAGATTATTGGGTGGTAAAAATTGACGGTTCCGGTAATCTGGAATGGCAAAATGCAATAGGCGGTTCCACTTCAGATGAAGGAAAAACAATAACTCAAACCTTAGATGGAGGATTTGTTATGTCGGGTTTTTCAGAATCGGATATTTCAGGTGATAAAACAGAAGCAAATATCGGTGCCCCGGATACTTATGATTATTGGGTTGTAAAATTATATAACGAATGTATTCCTGTTACTGAAATTTGTAATACATTCGATGATGATTGCAACGGTTTAATTGATGATGCAATAACAGAAACGGTAACTATTTCTGCAGCCGGCGCAACTACTTTTTGTCAAGGTGGATCCGTTATTCTTAATTCCGTTTATAGCGGGACTTCAGTACAATGGAAAAGAAATGGAATAAATATTGCTGGCGCTACATCACCCTCTTATACGGTTTTGCAAAAAGGAAATTATACCTGTGAAACCACTAGCCCTTGCGGCACGGCATTATCAACAGCAATAAATGTTATCGTAAATAAAAATCCAACTGCAAGCATAACGCCCGGCGGCCCGCTTACGTTTTGTGCGGGTGGGAGTGTTACGTTAACAGAAACACCTGTTGCAGGCTGCACCTATCAATGGTATAAGGGAGCCTCTCCAATTGCAGGGGCAACAACCACAAGTTATGTCGCAACAACCACAGGAAATTATAAATGTCGCGTTACAAAAACTGCTACGGGATGTTTTAAAAATTCGAACACAATCGCAGTTTCAGTGCCATGCAGAGAAGGGGAGTTAACGGCGCAGGAAAATACTTTTTCTATTTATCCTAACCCGACTTCAGGAATATTTACCATCAAATCAGATGTTAAGTCGCAAGATTTTGCGACTTTACATTCGATATCCTTGGAGATATATAATTACAACGGACAGTTAATATTCACCCATGAAATTATTTCTTCCAATGGAATAATAAACGAAACAATTGATATTGGAATTCAACCCGAAGGGATTTATCTGATAAATATTTCTTCAGGTGAAACTCAAATTACCCAGAAATTGGTTATAGAATAAAGTTTACCCTATTAAAAGTAATAAGATAATTAGTAACAAAGTTGTTACTAATTGTCTTATAAATAAGCATTAATAATGTACCTTAAATCAATTTTCAATTGCCTCTATCAACCCAATCAAATTCATCTTTTAATGCCGGAAGGTTTTGCCAATCTAACCTTTTAGTAGATAAAAAGTATTGTTTTCCTTCCTTAAAATATTCGATTTGTAAACCATCAAGGGTAGTTACATATTTTAGCGAATAAGATTTCAAATCGTAATCAGTTAACACTAGCAAATGTCTAATTGAATCGATCTGCAATTTATAGTCATGCATTTCATCATCATTATTCTGAAAGATCAGATATCCGTCGCGGTGTATAAAGATACGATGAATAGGTGCAGCGTCAGCAGAATCGGGATCTGTGGAGGTAACCTCATATGCTCCATGTAAATGTGGTCTTTCTGCTTTATCATCGTTAAAGTTTCGGGATTGCACATGCGGGTAAAGGGATTCAATTAGAATGATTCCAATAATAAAAGTTATAATGGACACTCGTATCGGAAATGACGGCACAACATTTTTTAATCCAATTTCAATTTGTGGTTCAATTGGTTTTTTATCTAGAAAGAAACGC
>JBGAWP010000067.1:0-21880 GCA_044227505.1 Chitinophagales bacterium
ATGTTCTTTATTCCTTGTTCTTTACCTGCCTGACGCTGACGCTGTTGGCAGGCAGGTTCGATATTATATTGCCTCATTTCGAAGGAAAATCATCAGGGCTATCTCTCCGATTATCATTTTTTATTTTTTGCTTATTATTTTTTATTCCCTTCCGCCTCGGGCCCCATCTCTTATCTTCCCTAATTTTACTCCCTAAGACCTACCAGGTTAAAAAAAACCTGGTAGGTCATCGCCTTTTCGGCTGTTTAACTCTCCATTCTCCATTCTCAATTATCAATTACTTTCCCAAACCTTATTCCATTACCTTTGTTATTGCATTATGCATTACAAAAATCTTCAACAGTTTATTGATGACCTCGATAAGGCAGGGGAACTACTGCGAGTTAAGGAATTTGTTGATCCGGTATTGGAAATAACGGAAATTGCCGACAGATATATCAAACAAAATGGACCTGCATTATTATTTGAAAATACCGGGACCGATTTTCCTTTGTTGATCAATTCCATGGGATCATATAAACGGATGTGTATGGCAATCGGAGTTGATGATCTGGATGATGTTGGAAGAGATATCTCCGAATTATTTAAAAAACTCGCAACGCCAAAAAATAGTTTGATGGATAAAGTGATGATGCTCCCTGAATTAGGAAAAGTAGCGTCCTGGATGCCAAAGACCATAAAAGGAAAAGGAGCTTGTCAGGAAGTAATTATGCAGGATCCGGATATTACAAAACTGCCGGTTATGAAATGCTGGCCGGCTGATGGCGGAAAATTTTTAACGTTACCGATAATTCATACACTTGATCCTGAAACGAATATCCGAAATGTTGGCATGTACAGAATGCAGGTATTCGGACCAAAATTAACGGGAATGCATTGGCATAAACACAAGGTGAGTGCCGGACATTTTAATAAGTATAAAAAATTAAATCAGCGTATGCCGGTTTCTGTTGCTTTGGGCGGAGATCCGGTTTATACTTATTGTGCAACTGCACCATTGCCACCAAATGTAGATGAATATTTATTGGCTGGTTTTTTAAGAAAAAGAAAAGTGGAACTGGTTAAATGTATCACGAACGATCTATATGTTCCGGCTGATGCCGATTTTATTATTGAAGGTTATGTTGATCCTAATGACGAATTAATTTTAGAAGGGCCGTTTGGCGACCATACCGGATATTATTCTTTGGCAGACTATTATCCTAAATTTCATATTACCTGCATAACACACAAAAAAAATGCAGTGTATCCATCTACCATTGTTGGTATTCCACCACAGGAAGATGCATGGATAGGTAAGGCTACGGAAAGAATATTTATCACACCGATAAAATTAACCATGTTACCGGAAGTGGAAGATATGGAATTGCCTATAGAAGGAGTGTTTCATAATCTTACCATAGTTAAAATAAAAAAGGAATATGAAGGTCATGCACAAAAGGTAATGAATGCTATGTGGGGAGCAGGACAAATGATGTTCAACAAAATATTGGTGATAGCAGATGAAATTAATATTCATGACTTTAAGGAAGTAGCTCAATATCTCAGTAAAAATGTTGACCCCGCCAATGATATTTATTTTAGTGCAGGTCCTATGGATGTTCTTGACCACAGCTGTAGCAAATTTGCATTTGGCAGTAAAGTTTGTATAGATGCAACTGCAAAACCGATAGGCGAATTAAAAAATTGTGATTCTAAAAATATTAGTATCGATAAATCACAATTGATGCATTCGCATCCAGAAATAAAAGGAATAAATGATGATCTTTTGAAATTAAATATTTCCGTAGTTGCGATTGCAGTTGAAAAAAATAAGAAAAAACATATTGAATCGCTAAATGAAAAATTAATTTTGGAATCAGGATTAAACAAAGTAAAGATCATTATATATGTTGACCATCTGGTAGAGGTAAATGATATGGCAGTGGTTACCTGGAATTTCTCTAATAATATTGACCCAAAACGCGATATATTTATTTCACCTGATAATGGATCAGGTGTTTCACATTGTGGCATTGATGGCACAAGAAAAACAAAAGCATACGACGATTTTTTCAGACCCTGGCCAAATGTTATCATCATGGATGAAAAAACAATTAATATCATAGATAAAAGATGGGAGCAACTCGGTTTGGGAACCTTTATTGAATCACCCTCTCATAAGTATAAACGACAGGTAATAGGTGATGGAGCTGTAGTGGAAGAAGAGTGACTAAAGTCATTAAATCAGATGTAAATGTTACAGAATCGACCAGTCATTCCAAACTCCTTAACTTTTTTCAATCCGCTGCATATATTTATTTTAATAAACTTGAGTGTCTTGTAAAGGTTGAGGAATGGTTGCACTTTAACCCTGTCATGAAAGTTCAACTTTTGAGCACTATTTTTATAAACCAATGGTTTATCTTTGTGAAAGTTCTTTAAACTCTATGTGTCGCACACGCCTAAACCAATTAATTTTACGACACAACTTATTAAATGCAGAAATGGATTTCCTCCACAATTATCCTGATTTGCACACACAACATTCTTACTGGACAGCTTTGTATTGAAGATCGTTTTACTGAAGCGGGTTACTTTGATAACGATGAAATTACTATCGTAAATAATGTTTCCTATGGCTTGGCTGATGATTGGTACTACGAGGCAATCGTACCTGAATTGAATATGTTCAATATTGCCTATCCAAATATTGATGTCGATCCATTAGATAAAAGACCCTTGGTGATACTTGCTCATGGGGGTGGATTTTGGGGTGGTGAAAAGGAGAATATGGATTACATTATTCAACACCTTGCACAAAAAGGTTTTGTTGCAGCAACAATTAATTATAGAAAAGGTTGGGATGCTTATGGCGACCCTGAAAATTGTGATGGTGACGGTGCCTCCATGTATCAGGCAATTTATAAGGCCATGCAGGATGTGCAGGCGGCAGTCAGATACATAGTTACAAATGCAGATACGTATGGAATAGATACCAGCTGGATATTTCTTGGTGGACAAAGTGCCGGAGTTTATGCTATGATGAATAGTACCTATGCAACACAGGAAGAGTGGAATATTTTATTTCCGGACCATAATGATTTATTTGGTGATATAAATAATGCAACAAACGACCTTGTAACCGATTTTACGATAAAAGGGTTTTTAAATTTTTGGGGTGGTATAGTGGACCTTAATCTCATAGATGCCGATGAAGCGGTTCCAACGATAAATTTTTATGGCACTGAGGATAATGTGGTGCCACCTTATCAAGGTAATTTTCAGGGTTGCGACGATTATGCTTATGTTTACGGCTCTGCATCCATATATGAAGCCCTCAATGCTTTTGGTGTTTGCAATGTTGTTCACGCAAGAGAGGGTTATGGTCACGATACCTATGAAGATGATTATGTGATAGATAATGTGACCTGTTTCATGAAGTCACTTTTTTGCGATGATTGCACTTCCTATGAAGTAAATTATCAATCCGGTTCCTGCGAGGAATTGGGGGCTACAGAAATTTCCTTTTCCTCATTAGAGGAATTTACAGTGTATCCCAATCCGGCCAATACATTTGTTGTGATCAATTCGGTAAATCCGTTTGAAGTGAATTTTAAATTAAATGCATGGAATTCGTTCGGACAATCAATAAATATTGATTATAACCAAAATGGAAACAGTCTTCTTTTGCAAACTTCAAATTTGCCATCGGGTATTTATTATTTTTCCTTAAATAATAATAACAAATTAAAGCCAGGAAGTTTTCTGATCTATAATTAAGTGATCTAATTGTGAAATATATTTATCTTATTGGGTAATTATTACCCAATAATTTAAATAGGTTTAATTTGAAATTATTGCAATTGTCATCAAATTGTAATCTTAAAAATTTAATTTTTTTTAACACAAGAAATATATCTTGATTTTCATCGTAGTTAGAGTTTTTTAATCATGTTAAAAGGCAAGTGCGCCTGTAAAGGATTGAAACGCAATGAATTGGTATATTCTTTGACTATATTTTAATATGAGGAAGATTTTTTTATTGTTTGTACTTCCCTTGTTTGCACACTCTCTTACGGCACAAATTTCTGAATACTGTTTACCTGATCGGTTTGGTTCAGCACCTGTTTTTAACGAGAATGAAATTGAAGTAGTGAACGATATTCCATATGGACTTGCCGATTTTTGGTACGATGGAAATGTTAATCCACAATTAAATACATTCGATATTGCTTTTCCGAATGCTCAAGTGGATGAATTGGAAAAAAGGCCATTTATTGCATTATTTCACGGAGGTGGCTTTGGTGCAGGAGATAAAACTAAATTAACAAATTTTATGATGGAAATGGCGAAACGCGGATACGTGGCTGCCACTTTT
Source organism: Chitinophagales bacterium (assembly GCA_044227505.1). GTDB lineage: Bacteria > Bacteroidota > Bacteroidia > Chitinophagales > BACL12 > UBA7236. The sequence goes on from JBGAWP010000067.1 coordinate 4,361, forward strand.
AATTATCGCCTCGGATGGAATACCGGCGGAGTAGAACCCTCTTATTGTTTAGGAGATCCTGAGTCACTTCTAGGCGCATATTACAGAACCAGTCAGGACGTGAATGCTGCAATGCGATATATCACTTATCATGCATCTGAATATGGCATTGATACTTCAGTGATCTTCATTGGTGGACAAAGTGCAGGGATGATGGGCGTAATGACAAATGTATTTATGACCCAGCAAAATGTAAATCAACTTTTTCCGGGTTTGAATGATAAATATGGTGACTTAAATAGTTCAACAAATAATATTGACATTAATTATACAGTAAAAGGTATAATTAATATGTGGGGTGCAATTCCTGATACATCCTTTATGAACAGTGGTAAAAATATTCCAATTATTAATTTTTATGGGGAAAGAGATAATGTGGTTCCCCCGGTTTCGGGCCCTGTACAGGATTGCCTCAGTCCTAATGAATACTTTACTGTTTATGGTTCTGTTTCCATTTATAAAAGATTAAATAATCAAGGTGTATGCAGCATATTACATGCAAATCAAATTACAGGTCATGATGCATATCCTGATGAATTTACAGTGCCGGAATCAGCATGTTTTTTGAAAAACATTATTTGTGATAATTGTAACTCAGGTGAATATCTCAATGAAATATCGTCATGTGCGATATTTGTTCCGGTACCGGAAAACGAAGTTTTTAATGAGGTAAATGTTTTCCCAAATCCAGTTTCCACTACTCTTTATATCAACCTTAATAATGTTGTTTTGACCGATGCACCTATTTTAGAGGTTTTTGATGCAACAGGACGTACTGTATTAGCTGAAACCAATATTCAAGGTTCACTGATTAACCTTGATGTTTCCCAAATGGCATCCGGATTGTATTTCGGACGTTTAAGTACCAAGGATTTTAAGACGGAATTTAGATTTGTTGTTAACCAGAAGTAAATTTTCAAACATTCTCCTTACCTTTATGTTTAGAATTAATCTAAACAATCGTAAAAGTGCCAAATATCCAGTTACTTATTGCGGAGACTCAATACCTTATTATAGAGGGGTTGAGGTCATTATTCAGCAGATACCCGGATATTACCGTTTCACAGGAGATCACGAGCAAAGAAGAACTGTTTACTACTTTACATATCACAAACCCTGACATAGTTATAATTGATCCGTTGAATCTCGAAAATTTCCGGATTGATGATATCAGTACCATAGAAACTATTTGTCCAGGGACACGGATCCTTATCATAACCGATATTCATAATACAGAAGTTGTGCACAGGATCGTGGAGACAGGCGTTAAAGGTTACCTAACCAAAACCTGCGATGAAAAAGAGATCATTGCTGCAATATACGCCTTAATGCGCGGAGAGAAGATGTTCTGTTACAAGGTGGTTAACATCGTTATGGAGGGCAAAGCACCGGCCGCCGAAAATTGTGAAGCTGCATTATTATCAGAACGCGAAATTGAAATTATTCGGCTTATTGCCAACGGATACACTACCCGTCAGATAGCAGATGCCTTGTTCCGGAGTTTTCATACCATTACTACGCATCGCAAAAATATTATGAAAAAGCTGGGTATCAATTCCAGCTCAGAGTTATTGGTTTTTGCAATGAATACAGGTCTGATCCAATCGAGAGAGCAACTTATTGCATCCAAATAACATCATCGTTTAAAATACCACTAATTATCTTTACACTTAAGGCAAGAACAGACGATGAACGTTAGAACAATACGCTGGGTAATTTTATTGGGTATTATTGCGATCATCACTGTGATACTTTCACAGGTATTTTGGATCAGAAAGGGTTTGTTGATCAATCAATCAAATTTTGAAACAGCAGTAACACTTTCCTTAGAACAAATTGCCGCTAAAATTGAGACTGCCAATCACGGGAAAAAGATAACGGAAAAACCGGTGGTTAGAATTTCACCCCATTCGTATGTTGTGAATATTGAGGAGGAAATTGATCTCAATCAATTGGATTATTATATCAGAAACGAATTTTCCAATCCCTTTCACAAAGTAGATTTTATTTATCAGGTATATGAAACTACCAGAGATGTTTTGGTTTTTGAGGAAACGGTTTCGGGTGAAATAAAGAATTCAACGATTGTTTATCCCACTAATTTACCTGTTCTTACAGAATCGAAATATTATTTCAAAATGAATTTTCCGGAACGGCCTGTGGTAAATTCCGTAATGTTATTTGTTTGGTCAACCTCCCTTATTGCCCTCACTATAGTTTTGGTGTTTTTTGGATTTACACTTGATGTTATTTTCAGGCAGCGCCGCTTAAGCGAATTTCAGAAAAATTTTATTAATAATCTGGCGCATGAATTTAAAACACCTATTTCCACAATTGGAATTTCTGCCGATGTAATTACCGATCCTGAAATAATAAATGAGCCCGAGCGGCTAAAAAATTATGCCAATATCATCAAAAATGAAAATACCCGTTTGACCGGTCAGGTGAGTAAAATTTTGGAACTGGCAAAACTTGAAAATGATGAACTGGTCTTAAATTATGAAAAATTTCATTTGAATGAGGTTTTAGAGGAGATAATTAATTCCTTTAAGGTGCGCATTGAAGAAAATGCCGGATCAATAATAACCGAATTTAATGCAAAACCGGATATCATCGAAGCCGACAAAGTGCATTTACAAAATGTGATAAATACACTTCTGGACAATGCATTAAAATACAATGATAAAGTACCTGAGATCACGGTTTTGACAGCCAGAGACGACAATGGGATCTTTATATCCATTAGCGATAATGGAATTGGTATTCCCAAAGAATTCCACAGAAAGATCTTCGAGAAATTCTTCCGGGTGCCGACGGGAAATGTCCACAACGTAAAGGGTTACGGACTTGGATTGAACTATGTAAAAATGATCGCAAAGGCCCACAAGTGGCGCCTGAGGGTAGACAGTGAATTAAATAAAGGAAGTATATTTACACTCAGAATACCACAATAGAAACACATGGAAATTAAAAGCCCAAAAATTTTGTATGTTGAAGATGATGTGAATCTTGGATTTGTAACCAAAGATAATCTTCAAAAAAAAGGATATGATATCACCCTTTGTCAGGATGGATTGGAAGCAGCGCAAACTTTTACACAGCAAAAATTTGATCTCTGTATTCTGGATGTTATGCTGCCAAAAATTGACGGATTTGCATTGGCGCAAAAATTCAGGGATAAGGATAAAAATGTTCCCATTTTATTTCTCACGGCAAAATCTATGTTGGAAGATAAATTGCAGGGATTTAAAATTGGCGGCGATGATTATGTTACCAAACCATTCAGTATTGATGAACTGGTTTTAAAAATTGAAGTATTTTTAAAACGCAGTAAAGTGTTTGCAACCAATGTTGAAGAGAAAAATATTTATCATATAGCAGGATACGAATTTGATTTTAAAGAACTCACGCTAAAAAATAAAACCAATACCTATACTTTAACCCTTCGTGAAGCTGAATTGTTGCGTATGTTAACACTCAACCGAAATCAGGTAGTGCGCAGAGAATCTATTTTACACCAGGTTTGGGGAGAGGATAATTATTATATTGGCAGGAGTCTTGATGTTTTTGTTTCCCGTTTAAGAAAAATGTTTTCTGATGATGAAAATATTCAAATTGAAAATGTGAGGGGAGTGGGGTTTAAGTTTATTGTGAAGGAGGGGTGATAGGAAAAAGTATTTAGTATTTAGTATATAGTAGTTAGAGTGCTCCGAGTTGTGCAAAGATCCAAGCGGTAAGAACTAAAAACCCTCCAATGCCACCCATGGTGACCTGAGGCCTCACTTCCAGCTAGGGTTTCATTGAAGCGGAGCAACAGTGGTTTTTTTTAGAGGATATATCGTGGGATGAAAAATAGATAATAATTTTTCAGTAAAAATTATATTGTATTTGATAAGTGATTATTATCAATCTTTAATTAATTCAATCAAAAATTTATTATTTTTCGTATGAATTTTAATTAAATACAACCCGGAAGTAAAAGCTCCCATATTAAATTCGGTATTAACAGTAAACTGTTCCGATTCGTAAATTATTTGCCCTGTAAGTGTTGAAATTGTAAATGTTGCTTCCCCTCCGGAAATATTATTTATATATAAAACATCGTCTACCGGATTCGGATAAATACTAAATCCTCCCATTAAATCATCCACACTCACATTATCATCCACCAACCCATTACAATCATCATCCAACCCATTTAATATTTCCGCTGCTCCTGGATAAATATCCTCGTTTGTATCGTCACAATCACCTGAAATCAATACATAACCCAATGTATCATAACAACTATAAATATAATTTTCTCCATCGCCAAAAAGGTCGTCGTCTAAATCCGTATAATATACTATTTGATCACATGTTTCGGATATTTGTACTACCCAAACATCCGCTGCAAGAAAATCGCCGAAATAATGATCAGATACATCACCATCGCTTGAGGAAGATGGTCCAATTGCAATAAATTTTTCATCATTAATTCTTAAAATGGCATTTGCTCTGTCACCATTTTCACCACCCAAACACTTTTGCCATTTTAATATGCCATTACTGTCTAGTTTTACTATCCAATAATCAGAATAAAACATAGGTCCATGGTGGCCACTTACATCACCATCATTTAATGTTGCAGTAATACCCGCAATAACAAAAGAACCATCACTGCATTCTAATAAGTCATATCCTTCATCAGCACCAGACCCACCTAAACTGCGTTGCCAAATAATTTCGCCAAGAGAATCTAAAAGTAAGGTCCACATATCTTGAATGCCTTCACTATGGTGAAATTCCACATCTCCATTATCCGATGATGCCTCTCCGGTAATTAAAATATTATGCTCTGAAGTTTCCAAAATAGAATATGCCACATCATAATCACTGCCGCCATAACTTTTGTCCCAGATTAAATTACCCTCCTGATCAATCTTTAAAACCCAATAATCAAAAAAGCCATATAGATTTGTAGATCCTACAATGAGGTAATTTCCGTCATTAGTTATTGTTATAGAGCTTCCGAAATCATCACTTCCGCCACCATACACCTTACTCCATTGTAAAATACCGTTGGAATTCAATTTAAAAACAATCAAATCTGCTTTATCAGACTCCCCAAAATGTTCTGGAATATCCCCATTTTCAGAAAAGCTTAACCCAGTGCATATAAATCCTGAATCATCCGTTTGCCGGATTGAGCTTGCGTGGTCGGATTCCGTACCGCCGATGGTGGTTTGCCATTCAAGATTTCCAATACTATCAATTTTAATAATCCAACAGTCAGCATAACCCGCGTTATCTGTTATATCACCATCTGAAGAATAAGTAATACCTGCAATTATAAAACCGCCATCAATACATTGGTAGATAGACTCAGCATATTCAACACTAGAACCCCCATAAGTTTTTTCCCATAATAAATTACCAATTGGGTCAAGCTTTGCAACCCATATATCAGTAAACCCATGATTAAAGGCAACATCCTCATCCAAGGAATTGGTTTCACCTGCAAAAATAAGGCATGAGTCACTGGTCTTAACAACACTATAGGCTGCATCTACATCCGTCCCACCATAATTTTGTTCCCAATCTATAGTGACTGTTTGTCCTTTGCCTTGTGTCAAAAGAAAAAAGAGATAAGCAAATATGAAATAGAAAAGTCTCATCCGTATTAAGCCAAATGGATATACTTCAAAGATATCTAAAATTTATAGCCTTTGCAAAATTATTGTTGGTCTAATATATTATAAGATTACTTATTCATTTAAATCATTGATTATCAGGAATTTATGCCAAAAGTATGTTCGAATCAAATTATATCCAGAATTTGAAGAGAAATCATGCTAAATTTATTTTTAATTGCTTTCCAAACTTTTTTTAACACTTAAAATTTAAATTATGAAAAAACGAAAAAACACCTCAAAAGAAGCCAAAAATAACAAATTTGGATTTGGCTTATTTATTATTATTTTAATTTATATTTCATTAGCTCAGGCGAATGCGCTAAGCCATAAAATATACAAAATAAATATTGCACCTTCTGCTATTAATTATTTATTTATGCCTGATTCGGCAATAGTTGATTCAAGTTATAGTGAATTAGTTTTCGGCGATACCCTGGAAACAATTATTGATGGTGGTGATACCATTTATGTGCTTTATGATGGAGGTTTAGATAGCAATACTATTGAAAATAGAACGATTAATACGGGAGATATTATAATTTCGCTTCGCGATGAAAAACTTGCTGTTAATCATGGAGTTTATGGCGTAAATCTGGAAGGGTTTTTTGGCCATTATAATGATGCTGAACAATCCGGTGATTATGAAGATGTTGGAGCAACTAATCCTTGGGATCTTTTAGCAGACCTGTCACCAAAAGTGCTGCGAAGCCCCAGCGGAGCATCCTCAAAATTTCAGCATCCTTTTGGGTCGATGAACTCTAACTCAACTGATCTTCCTGTATTAAAAATGGGGAAGAAAAATGGTGGGTATGGTTATTCCATTGAAGAAATAATAAGGTATTATGATAAAACTGATGGGGTTATGGACGTGCCAGAGATAATTACTTTATTGCAAATTATTACAGATATGGCCGACGAAGAAGTTGATCCATTAAATTTGTGGATGGATGCAGCCGACAAAGAAGACTTCGAATCTTTCTATAAAAAATGGTTAGAGCAACCCGCTTTTGAACCGGGTGATTTTACTGTTGATGGAATTGAACAGATATGGAATGAACCACTTTATATTAATGACTTTATTGATATGATACAATATATTGAAGAAAGAGAGGAATATACAATAGATGTAATCTGCACAATTAATATTTTAAGCGAACCTGCGCTTAAAGTTGCAGAGATGATAGATTATTTGCGCGATGAAACACTAAACGACACTTACGCCGTAAATATTGTTGGGGTGGAACTGGGAAATGAATGTTATTTTAAATTTTATGAAAGAGCCATGGGTTTTGGTTGCTATTTCCCAAACTCGGCATTTGACCATTATTGGGCATATATTAATGGAACAAAATCTTATGATAATTATTTTGGTGTGGTGGGTGATTTTGCTTTAGCAGATGTTTTGGATGCTGAAACAATGCTTGGGATGGATCCCGGAGGTTATAACAAACATGATTATGTCGGAATTCTTCGAGATAACTCCAAATATGATGATATTAAAATTGGTATTCCTGTGGAAACTCCGGAGGAGGAAGGTTCCTACCATATTCTGCCCGGTGGTGGTGATGGTGGTACAGAGGAAGAACCCGAGGTTGAAATTTGTCCTGAAACCTGGAATGCAGGTGTTGTATCTAAGTATGGAGCAACAAGCTTTGAGGATAAAGATTATGACAGATTTATCTTTGACGCTGTTGTACCACATCTTTATTTTGCTGCACAAAACAAGGCAATCCCGGCATTAAATACCAATTGGGGAGAAATACCAATAGGTGGTTATACCCCAACTGGAGGCACATATATACCAAATTGTTTGGACGGTAATTTAGCGACCGGTGATCACGATAATTTTACAACCGGCGAATATATACACATACTATGATGATAGATTGGATTGCGCTTTCGATAATATTATTGACTACGCTCTCGAAGGCAGCTTTTCCAGATTTGTAAAACAAAAACATAAATTAACGATGTTAGATCTTGCAATTGAATTACAATTAGATGGAACAGCGACTTATCCTAAGGAATGTTGGATTACAGAGTGGAATATTAAAAATAACACACCAATGGGAGATGCAGAATCGGAGACGCGGGCAAAATACATCAGGCGAGATGTGTATGATAATAAATTTGTACATGCCTATATAACGCAGGAAAAATTCATGAACGATATTAAAATGAATTTTCAATCAGAATTTCAGAATGATTTTATTAACATTTCTTCCATCAATAATTTTATGGGCGGAGCCCCAACAGATTTGGTTATTAACTCAAGCTTTCAGGATATGACAGCCTTTGGCCTTATACCAGGATGTAGTTACCTAAATGCTGATGGAGATGAATTTAAACCATTAATGCCAAGAACCCTTTACTTTAGTCATTCACTGAGTAATCAAATTCATTTAAAGTCTCTAAAATATTTGAAAACCATCAAAATGATATACGCCTCCAATATAAATATAGCTCCAACAGTTTTTATTTCAAATGCACATTCCGGTCAGCGAAAGGTGTATATTTATTATACAAATATCAAAGGTGAAGAGCAAACCTATATTATTAAACCCGGAACCTTAACAGGAGCAAATTTAACAGGTACTCATGGCGAAATACATTGTGTTGATGCAAAACAATTATATTCGGCATCCGGTAAAAACGCATTGTTCAGTATTAATAATGCATATATCACTTGTTTGCCGTTGGGATATGACAATTGGTATGAGTTAAATGCTGCGCGAGCTCCCTTTTCGGATATACAGGAATGTCCTACCAACATGTCGGAAAACGATATGTGTGTTACCGTTCCTGCATATTCATGCGGATATATTGTATTTTCCTATGATGCTTCCTTGCGTGTTGGCGAATTGGAAGATATTTTTCAGATATTTCCCAATCCTGCCTCTACAGATTTTGTAATTCAACAGAAAGATTATGTCAGCGATGATGTATCGGGATTGACTATAAGTATTTATTCAATTTATGGGGGTCTGCTATCTAAACAAATTGTTGACGAAGGGCAAAGAGTTGACATTTCCACCTTGCCGGTAGGTGTTTATAGCATTGTTATTAATTCTGAAGGAAATAGAAATGAAATGGAAACATTGGTGAAGATGAAATGAAAATAAATTCAAAATCATATTAAGCAAATTTTACTATTTGAAGTTATCAAAAAAAATATCTGGGAAATTATTACTTCCCAGATATTAATTATAATAAATCTACATTAGGAGTAATTTCTACACTAACCCCTGTGCCAGCATTGCATCAGCAACTTTAACAAAGCCACCGATATTTGCACCTTTTACATAGTTGATATATTTGCCTTCCTTGCCATATTTAACACAAGTTGCATGTATATCGTGCATGATCTTTTTTAAATGATTATCTACTTCGGTGCGGGTCCAGCTCATGCGCAAACTATTTTGGCTCATTTCTAAACCACTTGTTGCAACTCCACCTGCATTACTCGCTTTACCCGGAGCAAATAAAACTTTAGCTTCCAAAAATGCAGTGATAGCTTCCGGAGTACTTGGCATGTTTGCACCTTCCGCAACACATTTAACACCGTTTTTAATTAAGATTTTTGCATCTTTTCCGGTTAATTCATTTTGTGTTGCACAAGGTAGTGCAACATCGCATTTTACGCCCCAAGGTGTTTTACCAGCAATATATTCGCATTTGTATTTTTCGGCATATTCTTTAATTCGTCCGCGTTTTACATTTTTTAATTCGAGTAAATAGGCGAGTTTTTCTCTGGTAAATCCGTTCTTGTCGTAAATATATCCATCGCTGTCGCTTGCAGTAACAACTTTTGCTCCCAGGTCAAGACATTTTTCAATGGCATATTGCGAAACATTTCCGCTACCGGAAACTACTACTGTTTTTCCTTTAAAATCCAGTTTTTTGGTACTCATCATTTCTGCAGCAAAATAAACACATCCATAACCGGTTGCCTCAGGACGAATTAAACTTCCTCCCCATTCTAAACTCTTACCAGTTAATACACCGGTAAATTCGTTGCGCAATTTTTTATACATACCATACATATATCCGATCTCTCTTCCTCCAACTCCTATATCACCAGCTGGTACATCAGTATCAGAGCCTATATGCCGTGCTAATTCCGACATGAAACTCTGGCAAAAACGCATTACTTCCATATCAGATTTTCCTTTAGGATCGAAATTACTTCCACCTTTACCACCACCCATAGGCAATGTGGTAAGACTATTTTTAAATACCTGTTCGAATGCAAGAAACTTTAAAATGGATAACGTAACGGTTGGATGAAAACGCAATCCACCTTTGTAAGGACCAATTGCACTGTTCATCTGAATTCTGTAACCACGGTTTATCTGAATTTCACCCTTGTCGTCCATCCAGGGAACTCTGAAAGTAAGAACCCGCTCAGGTTCTGCAATACGTTCTAAAATTTTTGTTGATTTATATTGAGGGTGTTCCTCAATAAAAGGGATAACGGCCTCGGCAACCTCGTATACTGCCTGAAGAAATTCCTTTTCACCCGGGTTGCGACTTTCAACCAGGCTCATGAATGCTTTAACATTTTTGTCCATAGAAGTGCGGTTTATTTAGGGTGTGAAATTAAACATCCTTTTGAAAAAAACAAATGATAAACTCTTTAATATCACCTGATTTCAGGCATTGATAAAGTCATATTAATTCAGAAGGAGATGGGAGCGTTTCTAAAAAAGTAAATTTTTTCAAGGTATGATCTATGCGACATAAATGATTTACATTGCCGTTGCTTACCCATAAAAACGGTACATTGAGGGTTAGATTATAACGGGCTATTTGTTCAAAGGTTTTTTGAGTGAGAGCAACAGACTCAGCCTTACATTCTACAATTAAAACAGGATCACCTTTTTTATTATATAAAACGATATCAGTGCGTTTGGTCAACTCGTTTAGGGTAAGTTTCTTTTCAACGCTGATAAGTGATTTTGGGAATTGGTGATCGTATAGAAGGTAATGAATTATATGCTGTCGAACCCATTCCTCGGGGGTTAACACAACATGTTTTTTACGTATGATGTCGAAAATATATTGAATATTGTTCTCTGTTCTAAAACGAAGATCGTATTTGGAAAATTCTATCTGCATCTGTACCACAAAACTACATATTGTAATTGTGTAATCGCTAAATTTGCGTCATGGATTATAAGGATCTGCTGAATGATATAAAGGCCAAAAAATTTAAACCCGTTTATTTATTGCACGGTGAAGAGGCGTATTATATTGATAAAATTGCAGAATATATGGAGGAATCCATTCTGACCCCCGCAGAAAAAGATTTTAATTGTTCCATATTTTACGGAAAAGATACACAACCGCAACAGTTGATAGATGCCTGCGTGCGTTTCCCCATGTTTGCATCGTATAATCTTGTTGTTTTAAGAGAGGCACAAATGATGAAAACAAGGGGAAGCGAAATTGATAAACTGGAACCTTATCTTCAAAATCCCTCCGCCACTACAATATTGGTTTTATGTTATAAGGATGGAAAATTTGATGCCCGAAAAAAAATGTTCAAATTAATTAAAGACAAGGGTATCATTTTTGAATCACAACCATTAAAAGATAATGAAGTTCCCATATTTATAGAATCCTTTTTGAAAAGAAAAAAAGTAAGTGCTGATGGTAAAGCAATAAGAATACTTGTCGACCATTTGGGAACCGACCTTTCGAAAATAATTAATGAACTTGAAAAATTATGTATCAATCTTAAGGAGGGGGATATTATAACATCCGAACTTATAGAAAAGAATATCGGTATCAGCAAGGATTATAATGTGTATGAATTGCAAAGTGCATTACTTACTAAAAATACCACACTGGCTTTTACCATTATTACCTACATGAACGACAATCCCAAGGCAAATCCTTTTGTACTGACCATTTCCAATATTCACGCAGCATTTCAGAAGTTGTATCATTTTATGGCAGGCGGAAATGTGAACGATTTTGATATGTTCAGGATATACGGTATTCACAGCAGCCAAAAAAATGAATTCAAAGCAGCCAGAACTTTATATACACCATCTAGAGTAGAAGAAATATTTGAATTAATGCTGGAATTTGATCTGCGCTCCAAGGGACTACACAATGGAAAAACTGAATCAGAAGAATTATTAAAGGAGCTTGTTTATCGGATATTAAATTAAATTTCCTTAGCCATTGTTAATGCAATTTTTTTATCCTCATGCATTGCAATGATGAGGTCTTCTTTAGAATCAAATTTTTTATCCTTGCGAATAAATTGTAAAAATTTAACAGTGATCGATTCCCCGTATATGGTTTCGTTAAAATCTAATATATAAACCTCCATTCTTTTTTCTGTTTTATTAAATGTAGGTCTTGTGCCTATACTGAGCAACCCGAATAATTTTGTGTTGTGATCTTTAAGTATCACTTCTGTAAAGTATACACCATCTGCCGGAATTAATTTATTGGTGTCTTCCACATAAATATTGGCAGTTGGAAATCCGAGGGTTCTTCCAATTTGATCACCCTTTACAACATGCCCGGAAAGCTGATAGGGATATCCCAATAATTCATTTGCTTCCTGAATATTGCCATCCATTAAAAATTTTCTGATCTTAGACGAACTTACCGTTAAATGATCAATAATATGTGCAGGGATCTCCTCCACTTTTACATGATATTTTTCGCTTATTTTCTTTAACAAATGGATATCGCCTGCTCTGTCTTTTCCGAATTTGTGATCATATCCAAAAACAATGATGGCAGGGTTGAATTTTTTTATCAGAAAATTTTCTGCATAATCTTCTGCATCAATTTCTGAAAATTCGCGTGAAAATGGCACCACTACCACAACATCTACATTGTATTTCTGGAGTATATTGATCTTTTCCTGCAATGTAGTGAGGTAAAACACCGGCAACTCGGGAGAAATAATATGCCTTGGATGTGGGTGAAAGGTGATAATAATACTTTGGCCATGAACAAGTTTCGCAGCAGCGGTAATAGAATGAATGATCTCCGCATGCCCGCTGTGCACGCCATCAAAGGTTCCGATGGAAATTACAGAGTTATGAAATACGGGTAAATTATTAATATCTTTGAAAACTTGCATATAATTCGACAAAAGTAAAAATTTGTATCGTTATACCAATACAAAACCAAGATTAGCCTCGTGGATAATTTAAAAAGGAATGGTGTTTACCTTCTTATCGGATTATTTTTTACCGCTTATTTAGTTGCCAGAGCCATTATTTTACCTATTACTATTGATGAAGGAGGAACATATTATAATGCAGTGCCAAGGTCGTTTTGGGATATTGTTACTTATGTGGACCCGAGTCCGAATAACCATATATTAAATACATTGCTGATCAAATTTTTCGTATCAATTTTTGGTATGCATTCGATGGTGTTGCGATTACCGAATATTCTTGCCTTTATTCTTTATTATTTCATTATTGTATCGTGGATGAAAAGGTTAGGTAAGGATACATTATTTGTTGTGTTTGGAATTATTGTTTTTACCTGCAATCCTTATTTACTCGATTTTTTTGCCTTGGCGAGAGGATATGCACTCTCGATCGCATTTATGTTTACATCGATGTATTTGGTTTTTTTGTATTTTAATTCTAAAAACATTAAGTGGATATATTATGCATTTTTTGCAGCTGTTTTAGCGGCTTATTCAAATTTCACAACACTGAATTTTTATATTAGCCTGCTGATTTTGTGTGGTATTGTACTATTGCAGGAAAATTGGAATAAACCGGTAAAGATCTTATTTAAACATTATATCGTATTGATCGGTATTTCCGGTTTGCTCGTGATTTTGTGTTATTGGCCATTACATCAGATAACTTCAACAGGGCAGCTTCGTTATTGGAGTAGTAATGGTTTTTACAACGACACCTTTATTCCTTTGATCAGCGCAATGCAATACGGAAGAAATTGGTTTGGGCAATTGGATATACGACTTTTCAGCCTTTTTATTATTTTATTGTTAATGATTGTCGCACTTTTTGTTTTTATAAAGGCACTTAAGAAAAGATTCAATTTCAGTTCTGATTACTTTGTTTTCAGTTTTTTTGTATTCATCGGGGTAATAGTTGTAATACTGTTGCAATTTTATGTGTTTGGCACCCCTTTTTTAAATGCAAGGGGGGCGAATTTTTTGTACGTATTATTTATAATTCCTTTTGTGTTTTGTATAAATATAATTTATTCAAAATATTATAAAAGAAAATATTTTGTAATAGGACCTTTTATTTTGTTGGGGGCATACCATTTTATTAATTCCATCAATTTTTATAATTGCAGAGAGTGGTGGTTTGATGGGGATACGAAACATGTATTGTCCTATTTAGAAACAAAACATACTGATGAGGAAATTACCTTAAATACGGCATGGGTGTATAACACATCCTTTCAATTTCATATTGAAGAGGATGAAAAAAGTAATATTAAATTGGCACCTTACCACCAGGAGCTTTGGCCCGACAGTAATTATTTGTATTATTATTGTGAAAGAGCGCAGGTTGTTGAATTAGAAAAGAATTACAGCGAGGTAATTTCATTTAACAGAGGTAATAATGTGTTGATGAAAAAACGTTAATTGGTTATTTTCACTTCAATTTTAATTGGTAGGATAAAATAATAATGAAATTATTTCCATTTTGTGCTCCTTGTTAAAAAAAAAATAACCACAAAGAACACAAGGGAACACACAAAGGACACAAGGTATTTTGTGTAAAACATAGCGCTCTTTGTGGGTTCCTTTGTGCCCCTAGTGGTTAAAATAACAATCATAAAGCTCACAAAGAAATATAATCGACACAAGGCATATTGTATTACCTAAGCCTTACATATTTCCAAAACCTTTGATCTCGTCGAATTTCGTTGGGTTAAGACTAGCAAGTAATGCATCAATTGTTATTGCTTCTTCAATTTTAAAATGTCCTACTCTTGTGCGGCGAAGTGATGATAAATAACCGCCACATCCTAATTCCTTTCCAAGATCATGTGCAAGACTTCTGATATAGGTTCCTTTACTGCAACTCACTTTAAAATGTACATTCGGTAATTCAATACCGGTTATTTCGAAGGAATAAATGGTGATATTTCTTGATTTAATTATTAACTCTTCTCCTGCTCTTGCATAACTATAAGCGCGGCGACCATCTACCTTTACTGAAGAATAAATAGGTGGAACTTGTTCTATGGTTCCTGTAAATTTTTCTTTGGCTGTAATTATTTTTTCTTCCGTGATATTTTCCAAACTAAATGTTTGTGATATTTCTGTCTCGGCATCATAACTCGGTGTAATTCCACCCAAGGTAATAGTTCCGATATATTCTTTGTCGAGCGTTTGTAATTCCTCTGCTTTTTTTGTGAAACTTCCGGTAACGATTATGAGTAATCCGGTTGCAAGAGGATCTAGTGTTCCCGCATGGCCTACCTTTAATTTTTTTTGATTACAATATTTCTGGAGTGGACCGCGTATTTTTCCAATTACATCAAAGGAGGTCCAATGCATGGGTTTATCGATAAGTAAATAGGATCCTTCAATAAATTGTTTTGGCGTATACATATCAGACTACCTTGAGATCAACACCCAATGCGAGTAAAATTAAGATAATGGAACCTACAATTATTCGGTAATAACCAAAAATTTTAAATCCGTGTTTTGTAAGGAAGGTGACAAAACTCCGCATGGCAATTAATGCAATGATAAATGCAACAATATTTCCTACAATAAAACACAGGATATTATTATTGGAGCTTAATAATATTTCGTAAGCTGCAGTTCCTGCATTTGGACCTTCTTCTATTTCTTTTAGGAAAAGAGAATATGCAGTGGCGGCAAACATGGTAGGGACAGCTAGAAAAAAGGAGAATTCCGCTGCTGTTTTTCTTGTGAGTTTTTGTGTAAGTCCTCCGATTATTGTAGCAGCGGAGCGCGATACTCCCGGAATTACCGCAAGGCACTGAAATACCCCGATTAGAAATGAATTTTTATAGCTGATACTGTCGGTAGAGTCAATATCTTTTTCTTCATCCCGGCCAAATAATTTGTCGATGAACAACAATATTATCCCTCCGGCGATCAATGCGATGGCAACTACTGTCACATTTTCCAGCATGGCATCTATTTCATCACCAAATAAAAAACCAATGGCAGCAGCGGGAATAAAGCCGATGAATAATTTAAAATAAAAATTAACAGTTTTAAAAAACCTTTTCCAATACAATATCACCACGGATAAAATTGCACCGAATTGTATTGCAACAGTAAATGTTTTGGTGAAATCATCATCCGCAATTCCCATTAAGGAAGATGCAATTATCATATGCCCGGTGGAGGATACGGGTAAAAATTCAGTTATTCCTTCAACTAAAGCCAGAATAACTGCTTCGAATATGGTCATGAAACAGGATTATTTTTTTGATCTGTGAAACACAGCATAAATTTCGATGGCAAAACCAACAATTACAACAATGGGTGCGATGGTAATCCTTCTTGTGCTATACACTTCCGCTTCTGGAAATACATTCGGGTCGGTCCATTTACCTCCGCTCATTAAAATAAATCCGATGATAATTACTACTAAACCCAGAATGATAAGGTAATAATTTTCTTTTCCTAAAACCATTTTGCCAATAAAATTGCTAGGATTTACCGGTTTTGGAGCTTCTTTCTTTAGAGTTTGTTTGTTGTCTGCCATCTGATTGATTTATTATTAATACAATTCATCCAACTTCATGTTGATGTATTTGTGTACTGAATTTCTTGTGCTGAACCAGGTGATCAATACACCTACACCTACCAGCATTAAGAATGTAAATATAAAACCTCTTTTTAGAGTTGGATTGCTGAAATCCCAATAGTGAAAATTATTGTGCACATACATTACTGCAATAAACAGAACCAACATGGCAACACCGGCGCTGCACAAACCATTAATGATACTTCTGCGCACATAGGGTCCTGTAATAAATGATCGTGTTGCACCAACCAATTGCATACTTCTCACTAAAAATCGATTCGAATACATACTGAGGCGAATGGTTTTATCAATTATCGCAATAGAAATAATTAAAAATAATATGGAGAGTCCCGCGATGATAAAGCCTGCGATTTTAAGGTCGCTATCCACAGAACTTATTAATTCTTCGTTTGCGCGTGTATGTGTAATTTCAGGAAAGATCTGCAATTTTTCGCGGAACATGCTCATGCTGTCGATATTAACAGCTGAGGCATTTAAACTGATATCAACCGATGCCGGCAATGGGTTTACATCCCCAAGAATTTCGGAAGGATCTTCGTTGAATTTATTTTCGAAGATCTTCATGGCATCATCCTTAGAAATGTACCTGGTGGATTTAACGGAAGGTTCTGCTTCTATCTTTTTTAATAATTTATCTACATCGCTTTGGGTTAGTCCTTCTTTCAGATAAGCAGATATTACAAGGTCTTCTTTAATATTGGCTTCTTCATATTTAAAGGAAATGAACAGAATGCACATTAAACCCAACATCAGCAATGCTAATGAGGTGATGAGGATGGAATTGATATAATGCGTTTGCTTGCGTTGAAGCGATTTTCCGGCCTGTTGCGACATTGGCTGCAAATTTAGCAGTTTTAACCGATTGAACGCAAAAGGTTATTGGAAATTGCTGTGGGTAAGTGAAAACTTTGATCTTAAACCAGATTTTTTGGGAGATATGCGTGAGCGATTGCAGCGGAAAGCCCGGAGCGAGGAACGAGCGAGGACTTGCAGCGGAAAGCGCGACGGCGAGTCTTCGAGCC
>JBGAWP010000068.1:0-21504 GCA_044227505.1 Chitinophagales bacterium
GACAAATGGCAATCAAAATCAGAGGTATGAACAGTCAAAATGTGTACAAACTGGTCAATGTATTATAATTTTACAATGAGGAACAAGATACTTGTGGGTACACAGTAGCTGCCGGCAGGCAGGGACGGAAAGGACGGTAAGCGAAAAAAATACCTAATGTCTCTTACCGTTTTCTTTCCGCTCTTGCCGTCTTACCGGCCTGAAAAAATGTGGAGTTAAAAATAAATTTTACTTGATCTTATAGAGTTATAATTTCATAATATGTAACCGCATCTTGTTTTAATATAACTTTACATAGGTAACCATGAAAAGATTGTCCTTACTTAGCCTATTCCTTCTTCTGCTTTCCTGCGGTAAAGGTATTCTTGGACCAGCAAGAGTTGACGGCGTTGTAGCAGATGCAACCACCGGAGATCCAATTTATAATGCAACTGTTTATCTTTTTGAAAGAGAAAATGATTTTGAATTTTTAGGAGCTCCGGCACCTGAGATACTAATTGATTCTACCACTACTGGTGCTCTGGGACGCTTTGAATTTGCATACGACGACAGACATGGCTATGCTTATTCAGTATTTGCAACCAAATATAATTATATCGATAAAGCTAACCCGCAAAGTATTTTAAGCCTTGGAAATGGAACGGACATTGAATTATTTCTTGATCCGGAAGCATTTTTGAAAGTAAGGGTTCATAATATTAATACTTACGGTACAGGGGATTATATTGGAATTAACGGTTTAGATCAAGATCCCTATTATGGAAACGATGTTGACACAATCGAAATAAAAAGAGTGGCTGGAAATAGCACTGCAACTTTGCATGTTTTTATTTATAATAACGGAATAAATGATGGAAGTGTAGAACATAACATTTATTGTCCTGCATTTGATACCACCTATTACGAAATTTTATATTAAATCTACTCTTATATAACCCGCCGTTACTTCAATGAATTTGTGATTATAAATTGTATTTTTTTTAAGATAGATTATAATGCCACCCCGCTGGGGTTAGGTTTAGGTAGCGATAATGTTTTTCTATAATAATGTCACCCCTCTGGGGTTTGTTTAAACAGTGGATGTTAGAATTTGTTATGTAAAAAAGTTAAATAAGAGATTTAAATTAAAGGTTTATTTTACTATTTTTTATATTCAATTTAGATTTCAATCTAATCAATATTTTTTGGTGGGATAAACTTTAACACAAAACTAGAATTTAAACCCCAGCGGGGTGACATTATTATAGAAAACCAATTACAAAGAATTACACAAACCCCAGCGGGGTGACATTATAATCTATAATACAAAGCGGCAATTATTTCGTTTCAAAATACGGTAACTCATCATGCGAAACTGCATCTTTTTGTTTCCAATACGCCAACGTAACAATTCTACCTTCTTTTGTTTTGAGTAAACGTCCGAAGATGGCATTGGTGGCATTAAATGTTACATCGGTAACACCTACGATATAAGTTTCCGGTAAGGGTGGTGCTGTTTCTCCTTCTGCTACAGGAGCTGCAGTTTTTGGTGGGGGAGATGGTACAACTACAACGGTGAAATGATTGTGTTCTAAAATGGATTTCAGAAATGTTACGCGTTCGGGCGTGACATTTTTTTCAACGATGGCGCATTTAATGCCGTCGAGATCATCGAATGTATGATTTTGATTGATCGCCATTTTATTTATACTTGAATTAAACTGTAAATATATTCATAACATCCTCCCGCCAAACCTGTAACAACAATACCTGTTATACAAATAATAAAAGCGAATTTAGGATGCAATCCTGTTTCTAATTTTTGAATTGGATTATCATTCGTATCCATGAACATAGCCTTCACTATTTTTAAATAATAATAGAGGGAGATGATCATATTTAATGCTGCAATAATAATTAATACATTATTTCCTTGTCCCGCACCCGCCATTAACAAAAAGAATTTACCAAAAAATCCGGCAGTAGGAGGGATGCCCGCTAAAGAAAATAATGAGATAGTAAGCACCCATGCCAGCATCGGATTTGTTTTGTAAAATCCTTTGTAGTCGTCCATATTTTCTTTTCCCGTTGCAGCACTCACTAATGCAACCACACCAAAAGCACCGAGATTGGAAAATAAATAAACGAGTATAAAATAAATTGCCGACGCAGTTCCTTCTGCAGAATTTCCTGAAATACCGATCAAAATAAAGCCGACCTGCGCAATGGAAGAAAACGCAAGGAATCGTTTTAAATTCTGCTGCCTTATTGCAAATAAATTTCCTATCAGCATTGTTGCAACACTTATCAAAAACAATAAATTATACCAAACAGAAAAGATGTTTTGAAATGCAGAATATAATACTGAAACAAAAACAAAAATGATGGCTCCTTTCGAAATTACACTTAAATAAGAAGTTATAGGAACAGGCGCTCCCTCATACACATCTGCCGTCCATAAATGAAATGGAACCGCGGAGATCTTAAATGCAAATCCCGCAAATAATAAAATAAAGGAGAAGATCAATAACGGTTCCGCATTCATGGCAACAGAGATCTCGGCAAAATTTAATGTCCCCAATGCACCATACAATAAAGAAATACCAAACAACAACATCCCCGAAGAAAACGCCGAAGAAATGATATATTTCAAAGCAGCTTCACCCGATTTTCTTTTTTCCAGATCAAAATTTACTAATGCTGCTAGAGGAATGGTTGATAATTCCAGTCCCAGGTAGAACATAAAAATATTCTGCGATGATATCATAAAGAACATCCCCATCAGCGACGACAATAAAATAATATAAAACTCCGGAGCATGTTTGTGATTGAGCAACCAGTTATATGCCTGTAAGGATATTACCACTGCTCCCAGATTCAAAATATTTTTTTCCAACACAATTAGTTCAGTTGTCCTAAACATATCGGCAAACAACTCTCCCCTAACATTCCCAAAAAATCCCACCACAAAATTGACGAGCAACAACACATTGGCAACCTGAAGCACGGTTTTATTATTCAGTTTATTCTTCCAAATTTTCAGGAACAATAAAATGAAAATGATGATGACCAGCATCAACTCAAATTTCATGTATGTAAAAAATGCTTCGGACATGGATTGGTTTTTGGTCCTCTTGAGACTTTTTCTCGGGAGGATATTTTTAGTTTCTTTTTTTTACTTTTTCGTTCGTGAATCGTCAATCGTGAATCGTGAGTTTTGATCCGAGTAGGATTATACTCATTACTCATCACTCATAACTCATTTTCGTGAATCGTGAGTTTGCTTCTTCTCAGATTATAACTCATTCATCAGTTGTTAATTAATCAAGGGTTGATGGTAATTTCGATCCGTTCCGGATCAAAACTGCCCACTGCTCACTGCCCACTGCCCACTGCTCACTTCCCCACCCTCATCATAATCTCCGACACCCCACTCCCAATCAGATCCGTTAATAAAAACGGAGCCATACCTATCAAAACGATTCCTAATATTAAAACTATGGACGCCAGACGTTCATTCCAGGTGGCGTCTTTTATTAATGTGTAATTATTATTTGTTATTGGTCCCATGATGGCGGAACCGGTTGCTCTTAAAATATAGACTGCGGTTACAACTATGCTTGCACAGGCTAAAATTGTTGCGATGCGATAGAGGGCTTCGGGATTTTGCCATCCGCCCATAAATACCGTCATTTCAGAAACAAATCCGCTGAAGCCTGGAAGTCCTAATGAACATAAACCCGCAATAACAAATACGGTGGAAATAAATGGCATCACTTTTAATAATCCTCCCAATTGCGAAACCATTCTTGTATGCGTTCTTGTATATAACATTCCGATTGCGGCGAAGAAAAGGGCTGTCATTAATCCGTGAGAAACCATTTGCATTACTGCACCATTTATTGCAGTTTGATTTAACATTCCGATTCCCAATAAAACAAATCCGCAATGCGAAACGGATGAATATGCGTTGATATATTTAAGATCCGTTTGCATTAATGTTGCAAAGGCTCCGTAAATAATTGCTATGGTGGATAATACTATTATTATTGGTTGATATTCATGTGCTGCTTCGGGCATTAAATACATCGCAACCCTTAAACATCCGTAACCTCCCAATTTCATGGAAATTCCCGCAAGAAACATAGATGCTGCCGTGGGTGCTGAAGAGTGACCATCAGGAACCCAGGTATGAAATGGAAAAATTGCAGTGAATATTCCGAAGCCCACAAATAATAATGGGAAAAATATGCGTTGTGCTTCTATCGGAATAAAATTCTGAGAAACAGATACCAGATCAAAACTATTTCCGCCATAAAAATATACACCTAAAATTCCAACCAAAACCAATGCACTTCCACCCATTAACATCAGGGCAAGTTTCATTGCCGAATATTCTTTTTTTCCGCTTCCCCAAATACCTATCAATAAATATTTCGGAATAACTGCTAGTTCTAAAAAGAAAAATAAGGTGAACAGATCCAAGGAAATAAAAAATCCATAAGCTCCCAATGCTAAGAAGGTAAGCAAGAGAAAAAACTCCTTCGACATTCTAGATTCATTCCACGAAACTAAAACACCGGCTAAAACAACGGATGCCGTTAATAAGATCATTGCAATGGAAATTCCATCCACACCTATATGATAATTAATATTTAATGAGGGATACCAGGCGAAACTTTGTTCGAATAAAAATTGACTTGTATCACCCGCAGCTCTCGCATCACAATAAACATATAATAAAAATCCCCCCAAAACCAATTGCAGCGCAGCTCCTATAAATGCCACCATACGAATCTGTTTCAGATCCTTGCTGAATAGGATGAACATCGCTGTTAAAAAAGGTAATATGATCAGTACATTTAAATTCATATTTTAATTTACCTGTATTATAATTCTTTTATTTTAAACAATAAATAAAAACCAAGGTCAACACTAATACACCACCAAAGAAATACATAGCATAACCCTGTACTTTTCCCGACTGCAATCCTTTGATCATGGATGAAATTTTAGTTGTTGTATTTCCGGTTAAATTTATAAATCCATCCACAATATTTCTATCGAACCAAGCTGCCGGGCGACCAATTAAATTAAATACAACTTTTTTTGTGATGAACGTATATATCTCATCAATATAAAATTTCTGATATGCAGCTTTATAAAATCCACCCGCAGCTACTGCAATTTTTGCAGGCCTTTCACTTTGTTTCTGATAAAAATTATAGGCGATGAAAATTCCCAATAATCCGATCAACACCGGAGCTATGGAAAATACAATATCAAAATGTCCGTGTAATACCGTTCTGTCAGAGGAAACAAAATTCCCGAAAGGAATAAATCCCGTGAGGATACTTAGTGTAGATAATAAAATAAGGGGTAATTTCATCGAAAAAGTTCCTTCGCTGTGGTGTTCGCCGTGTAAATGTGCTTCCTCGTTCCAGAAGATAGAAAAATATAATCGGAACATATAAAATGCAGTAAGTCCTGACGTAATTAATGCAACATAAAATATAATTGGATGCGATTCGTACGCTGCATGTAATATCATTTCCTTGCTGAAAAATCCGGCAAAAGGAGGAACACCTGCAATTGCGAGACAGCCAATTAAAAATGTGATATTGGTGATTGGCATATATTTTCTCAATCCTCCCATATCCGACATATTGTTGCTGTGCACCATATGAATTACGGCACCGGCTCCGAGAAATAATAAGGATTTAAAAAATGCATGGGTAAATAAATGAAACATACTCGCAGTATAACCGGCTCCATGTTCACCAAAACTGCTAACACCCAAGGCAAACATCATATAACCAATTTGGCTCATGGTGGAATAAGCCAGAACTCTTTTAATATCATTTTGTGTGCATGCAATTACAGCTGCGAAGAGTGCGGAAAATATTCCGACATAAGCAACAATTTCCAATGCACCGGAATCGGTAATTGAAAAAACCGGAAATAATCGCGCAACTAAAAACACCCCTGCGACAACCATGGTAGCAGCGTGAATTAATGCAGAAACGGGAGTTGGACCTTCCATTGCATCGGGCAACCAGATATGTAGCGGGAACATGGCAGATTTACCTGCACCGCCGATAAATATTAAAGTAAGTGCCCAGGTAACAACAGAAATTCCTAAAAATGTTGCACCAAAATGTGTTGCGAATTCCGCGGATGTTAAAGTATTTATAAGTGTATTAAAATCGAAGGAATTTCCTGTGAATCCCAAAATTAAAATTCCGATGAGGAAAAAAAGATCGGCGAAACGTGTAACAATAAATGCTTTTTTACTTGCGGCAACCGCGGAAGGTTTGTCGTAATAATATCCGATCAATAAATAGGAAGAAACACCAACCAATTCCCAGAACATATAAATCTGAAATAAATTAGAGGATATTACCAACCCAAGCATGGAGAAGGTGAATAATTGCAGATAAGAATAATAGGTAGCAAATCTTTCTTCCCCTTTCATGTAACCCAAACTATAAATATGCACCATGAGGGAAACAAAGGTTACCACCACGAGCATCATTACCGAAATAGGATCTAAAATAATTCCCATGTCGATGGATAGGGTATCGGTAAATTGAAGCCAGGTATATTTAAATGGTTCAACAACAGGATAAACTCCATCCACCATTCCATCTGCAATAAAATATTGATAAGCGGCAACGAGTGATAAAATTGCAGAAACACCTAATAAAAGTGTTCCTAAAATTCCGGATACCTTATTAAAATACCTTCTTCCAAATAACCCAAGCAATAAAAATCCTGCAAGAGGTAATAAAGGAATCAGGGCGATATAATTGTAATTACTCATTTTTTCTTTTCAAAATTTAATATTTCATATCCTGGGAATCTTCCACATCAATGGATTTGTGATCTCTGTAAATATGAATGATTATTGCAATGGCAACAGCAGCTTCCGCCGCGGCGATTGCAATAATGAATATCGTAAAAAACACTCCTGTTAATTGTTCCGGATATAAATATTTATTGAATGCCACAAAATTGATGTTCACACTATTTAATATCAACTCAATTGCCATCAACATGGTGATCATGTTGCGACGTGTAAATAAACCGTACATCCCTATAAAAAATAAGGAGGTGCTGAGAAACAGAATATGTGTAAGTGTTACTTCCATTATACTTCTTCCGGTTTTGATTTTAATGCGATTGTGATACAACCTACCATTGCCGACAATAATAATATACTGATAACCTCAAAAGGCAGGGCATAACCTTTTTCCGTATAATCCATCATGTTTTCTCCGATATTATTTGGTGATGCATCCAATTCCATGGTGGAAATTTCAGGAAATGCGTATTGATCGATCAATAATGTTGTCAGAACAATTCCGCAGAGAGTTGCCAGGGCAGAAAAGATCAATCGTTTATTTGTTGCTTTCGGCATTTCCACTCCTGCTTCCTGAGTTAGGAAAATGGAAAAAATGATCAGCACCACAATTCCTCCCACATAAACTATTATCTGCACAGCAGCCACAAATTCCATATGCATCCAAAAATACAATCCCGCCACACCCATCAACGAAAACAATAAAAATATCGCTGCCCTGAATATTTTCCGCGTGGTCATTGCGAGAATTCCGGTTCCAAGAATAAATCCGGCGAGAAGGTAGAATATGATGTCGTAAGCGGTCAAGGTTTGGGTTTGATTGGTAATTTTTGGATGTTTGATAATTTAATTTTTCATTGATAATTTTCGTTCGTGAATCGTGAGGCGTGAATCGTGAGTTTGCTTCTTCTCAGCATAATGCTCATTTATCTATTGTTAAATAATCTAGGCATAATCGTAATTTCGATCCGTTCCGGATCAAAACTGCCCACTGCCCACTGCTCACTGCCCACTATTCAACTCCTTCCCGAATCTTGCTCCCCGGTTTATTCAAAACCTTCGTAAGCAAACTTCTATCATACACGCTATGCTCGAAAGTTTGCGCCATTTTAATTGCATCTGTGGGACAAGCCACGATGCATAAATTACACATGGTGCATAATTCGAGGTGATACACAAATTTATCTATTGCTTTTTTCTTTTTTCCTTCCGGGGTGATGTCGAATTTGGTGACGATTTTAATAGTTGCATTCGGACAAGCAAGTTCGCATGCTGTGCAACCAGTGCATGCATGTTCATTATTTTCGTCGTGCAACATCACCACTTCCCCTCTGAATCTTTCTGACAGTACAGGTAATTCTTCCGGATACTGTTGGGTAATTATTTGTTTATGATGCGTAAAATAATAACCCGTCCTCCGCATACCAGTAAGCAGCGATTTAACACCTCCAAAAACCTCTTTTATGTATTTTACTATAAACATTTCAATTAATAAATTGACAATTACCAAATTAATAAATGCTCAAAAAAACCATCCCTGGATCGCAATAAATGTCGCCAACAATAAATTAAACATACTGATAGGCAACAAATATTTCCACTCCAGATTCAACAACTGATCAATGCGCAAACGCGGGAATGTCCAGCGGAACCACATGATCACAAATATCAGAAAAAATGTTTTTCCGATAAACCACAATGAGGAAGGAATATAATCCATAATGCGATTAAATCCTTCCCAATTTCCGATATGCAAAGGCATCCAGCCACCTAAAAATAAAGTGGCACCCAATGCACATACAATAAATATATTTACATACTCCGCCAAAAAGAATAAGGCGAATTTCATTCCTGAATATTCTGTGTGAAAACCTGCAGTTAATTCTGATTCTGCTTCTGCAAGATCGAAAGGTGCACGATTTGTTTCTGCTGTTACTGCAATGATAAAAATTACAAAAGCGATGATAACAGGAATATGTCCTTTAAATATCCACCAACCATCTGCCTGCGATTCCACAATTTTAGAAATAGAAAGATCGCCTGTGAAAATAATTACGGTGAGAATTGCGAGACCTGCACTCAATTCATAACTTACAATTTGAGCTCCACTTCGCATGGCACCCATTAAAGAATATTTATTATTGCTTGCCCATCCTGCCATTAGTATCCCGATAACTCCAATAGATGAAACGGCAGTAATATATAACACTCCGATATTAATATCCCATATCTGAAAATTCCTTGCAAAACCAAGTGGAGCAAGTGCCAACATCGCAGCTATCATTACAACAAAAGGCGCAAGATTAAATAAAAATTTATCGGAACCCGTTGGAGTTAATCCTTCCTTCACCAATAATTTTAAAGTATCCGCAACGGTTTGAAACATACCTTTTGGTCCCACTCTGTTTGGTCCGAGGCGCACCTGCATATAAGCAGAAACTTTTCTCTCCATCATAATTAAAACCAATCCCAACACTGCAAACAATCCAATACATAAAATACCCACCACAACAAACTCAATAGTAAGCGCCAGCCATGAGGCGAATGTATTATTCAACCAGGCATCAAAACTGTTTGCGATATTTTCGAAAGAAGGCATTAGGTATTTGGTAATTTGTTAATTGTCAATTTAGTAATTGTTGTCTCCCTATTAATTATCTTTTTATTTGATGATTCCTGTTTTTATCAAAGTTAACTCGGCTGTTCATCGGCACATTGGTACATCTTTTTCATTGGTACATCTTCTTCGGCTGTTCATCGGTACATTGGTACATCTTTTTTCATTGGTACATCATCATCGATCGATGTCCGGTATCACCAAATCCAACGTCCCCATTATCGCCACCATATCTCCTATCTTTTGTCCTCGTGTCATATGATCAAGTGCGCTCAGATTAGAAAATCCCGGTGACCGGAATTTAATTCTGTATGGTGTCATTCCTCCTTCACTTACAATATACACTCCGAATTCACCTCTTGCTGTTTCCACTCTGGTATAAAATTCTCCTTTGGGTAATTTTAAAACTGCTTTTGTTTTTGCTTGAAAATCTCCTTCGGGAATATTATCTATTAATTGTTCGATAATGGAAATGGATTGATAAATTTCTTTCATGCGCACTAAATATCGCGCATAACAATCACCTCCTGTTTCAATTGCCTCTTCGAAATTTACAGCATTATATACATCGTAAGGATATAATTTTCTGATATCACAATGTACTCCGCTTGCTCTTGCGGTAGGACCCGAACATCCATAAGAAATTGCATCTTCTTTGGAAATATATCCCACATTTTTCATTCTGTTTTGGAAGATCACATTGCCTGTAACCAATTCATCGTACTCCGGTAATTTGGTTTTAAAGAATGCGATAAATTCTTTTACTTTTCGCTGAAAATCCGGATGAATTTCCGCCATCACACCACCGGGAACGATATAATTCATGGTTAATCTTGCCCCACAGGTATCTTCCATTATTTCCGTGATCATTTCTCTTTCGCGGAAGGCATGAAAAAACGGAGTAATTGCACCCACATCCATCGCCAAAGCTCCCCACCATAACTGATGTGATGCAAGTCGCGTGAGTTCATCCATTAATACACGAATTACCTGTGCTCTTTGCGGAACTTCAATTTGCAAACCTTTTTCAACGCACAAGGCGCAACCGTGATTATTAATATGGGAGGATAAATAATCCATGCGACTCGTTACATAAATAAACTGCCGGTAATTTAAACTCTCACACATTTTTTCGATGGAGCGATGAATATATCCGAGATGCGGTTCTATTTTTTTAATGGTCTCGCCATTCATCGTAATTACAAGATGCAACACACCATGGGTACTAGGATGCTGAGGACCAATATTGATCACCAGATCGCCTTCCTGGGTGGGTATTAATTCTTGTAACATCAGGTTATTGTCAGTTTTTTTTATGAGTTATGAGTAATGAGTTATGAGTGCGACCCCAGTTACATTAAAATCTTCGTTCTGGGTGAGTAGTGAATAGTGAGTGGTGAGTTTGATCCCACTCGAATTAAAATTCATTACTCATCACTCATTACTCATTTAGTGGTGAGTTTGATCCCACTCGAATTAAAATTCATTACTCATCACTCATTACTCATACGGGTAAATCGTAAATTTCGATCGATGCAGGGTTATACTCACCACTCACCACTCACCACTCACCCCTACAACTTTATCATATTCACCTCATCCTCAAAATCCTTCCTCAACGGCCAGCCTTCAAAATCATCTGTCAATAATAATCTTCGCAGATCGGGATGATTCAGGAAACGGACGCCGAATAATTCATATACTTCTCTTTCCAGTAATTCTGCAGTGCGCCAAATGTCGCACACGGTTTCAATTTCCGGATTTTCTCTATCTAATTTTGATTTAATTACAACAATATGTCTGTGTTTTGTCGATTCGAGATGATAAACCATGGTTAAATGTGTTTTCCAATCAACACAAGTAAGGCAAAACATATAATCGAACGATAAATTATCATCATTAAAAATTACCTGTGCAAAATCTTTAAATTCAGAAGCTTCAATAAATAAATTAAGCATTTCGCCACCTTCTTCATAAGTAATGGAAGGAGCGATCTCACTTAATTTTATTTTTAATTCTTCAGAGGTCATTTCTGATTGAGTTTATTTACATCCAAGTTATCAGAATATTTTTCGATAAACATTTTTTCTCTGTTGCCACCGGCCTGAATTTTATGTTGCAGGCTGATAAGTGCATGCAAAAGAGCCTCCGGTCTCGGGGGGCAACCCGCCACATAAACATCCACCGGAATAACATGGTCGGCACCTTTAACCACACTATAGGTATTATAAAAAAACGGTCCGCCACTGGTTGCACAGGCTCCCATGGCTATAACATACTTGGGATCAGGCATTTGGTCGTATAATCGCTTAAGAACCGGCGCCATTTTGTTCACTATGGTACCTGCAATGATGATAACATCGGCCTGACGGGGGGTGGCACGTGCCACTTCGAAGCCAAAACGGCTCCAGTCGTATTTGGCGCTGGCAGTACTCATCATCTCGATAGCGCAGCAACTTGTCCCGAAAACCAATGGCCATAAGGAGTTTGAGCGTGCCCAATTGATCACATCATCGAGTTTTGTCACCAAAAATCCACCCGATGCTGTCGGGTGAACATCGCCCGGAAAGGGCTCTTGCTTGATATTTGGGTCCTTTACATCCATTTCAAGGCTCCTTTTTTATGTGCGTAAAGAAATCCGATAAATAATATGAATAAAAAGACAATAGCCTCAATAAAAGCGAACATGCCCAATTTTTGCACGGTAACCGCCCAAGGGTATAAAAAGATGAGTTCCACGTCAAAAATGAGGAAAATGAGAGCAAAAAGGTAGTACCCAACGTTAAATTGCACCCAACTTTGCCCGATGGTAGGCACTCCGCACTCATAAGGCTCACCTTTTACAGTGCTTTTACTGGCTTTTAAAACCAGTTTTGATAACAGAATTCCCGCCGCCGAAAAAGCAACTGCCGCCATGATCAATACAATAAGAGAAGCCGGACCCATAAATCGCGGCTAAAATAGGGGTTGTGTGTTTAGTAAACAAATGTATTTATCACCGAAGTAACAAATACTTATTTTGGGATTATTTTTTCAATTCCGCCAGAGTCCCACATCCAAAATAATTCAAAATGAAATGATTTATTTTCTGTGTAGACTCTGGAGTCGCAGCCGAAATTCCGGCTGTTAAAATTGTCAATTGTCAATTTTTCCCCCATTCTCCATTCCATTGATTTTTATCATCTCCCAAACTGACCCGTCTCATCCATCTTCCATTGATATTTTGTGAAGTTTACCTCCAAATACAGGCATTATTTTAATCAAATTCAAAATTCTATATTATGGCCGAATTAATTGAAAAACCTCTGGATATCCTTTCACCAACGAAGGAAAAGGAAGCAGTGGTTCGCGATATAATGGATGGCAACGAAGCTGCTGCTACCATTGCATATAAAACAAATGAAATTTGTGCAATCTATCCGATAACACCTTCCTCCGCAATGGGCGAATGGGCCGACGAATGGTCATCGAAAGACAAAAAAAACATTTTTGGTCAGGTGCCGAGAATAATTGAAATGCAAAGCGAGGCCGGTGCTGCGGGAACAATTCACGGTGCATTAACTGGCGGTGCGCTGGCAACTACATTTACATGTTCGCAGGGATTATTATTGATGATACCAAACATGTATAAAATTGCAGGTGAACTTACTCCAACCGTTTTTCATATTGCAGCAAGAGCATTGGCAACACATGCACTTTCCATTTTTGGTGATCACAGCGATGTAATGGCTTGCAGGTCGACGGGATTTTCGATGTTGTTTGGATGTAATGCTCAGGAAGCAATGGATATGGCTTTAATTGCGCAGGCATCAACATTAAAAGCAAGAGTTCCTTTTTTAAATATTTTTGATGGATTCAGAACATCGCACGAGTTAAGTGAGGTGGAAATAATTCCTGATTCCACCATTAAAGCGATGATAAATATGGATGATGTGCTGGCGCATCGCCGTCGTTCTCTTAATCCTGCAAACCCTTTTATTAAAGGAACTGCTCAAAATCCGGATGTATTTTTTCAAAGTCGCGAAGCCGGAAATAATTATTATTTGCAAGTTCCGGGTATCGTTAAACAAACAATGCAACAGTTTGCCGAATTAACCGGTAGGAAATATAATTTATACGAATATTACGGAGCTGCAGATGCGGAAAATATTATAGTCATCATGGGTTCCGGAGCCGGCGCCGTGCAGGAATTAGTTGATTATCTTAATGCAACCGGAGAAAAGACAGGGGTTGTAGTAATTCGTTTATACCGACCATTTTTTGTAAAAGATTTTATTGATGTTTTGCCAAAAACAGTAAAACGAATTGCAGTGTTAGACAGATGTAAAGAACCGGGAGCAATTGGAGAACCATTATATATGGATGTAATTAGTGCACTACATGAAGAATTTACAGGCAAATTACCGCATGTAATTGGTGGTCGTTACGGTTTGGCATCCAAAGAATTTAATGCCGGAATGGTGAAAGCAATATTTGCAGAATTAAAAAAAGTAAAACCAATAAAACATTTTACCATAGGTATTGAAGATGATGTTACCCATTTGAGTCTGGATTATGATAAAACATTTTCACTGGAACAACAATATTATTTCAGGGGATTATTTTTTGAGTTGGGTGCAGATGGTACAGTGAGTGCAAATAAAAATTCTATTAAAATTATTGGTGATACCACCGGTGATTATGTGCAGGGATATTTTGTATACGATTCCAAAAAATCCGGTTCATTAACTGTTTCGCATTTAAGGGCGGGGAAAAAACCGATAAGATCTGCATATCTTATTAATTCAGCTAATTTTATTGCCTGTCATCATTTTAATTATTTGAAAAAATATGATGTGCTTAAAGATGCTGAGGAAGGAGCAACATTTTTATTGAATGCACCTTATTCCAAAGAAGAGGTCTGGAATAAATTACCTGAAAAGATTCAAGAGGAGATAATACTCAAAAAATTGAAATTTTATGTGATAAATGCCACAGCAGTTGCAAAGGAAACCGGAATGGGAAGCAGAATTAACACTATTTTGCAAACTTGTTTTTTTGCAATTAGTAATGTTATTCCCAAAGAAACTGCAATTAGAAAAATAAAGGATGCCATTTATGAAAGTTATTTCAAAAAAGGGGAGGCTGTAATTAATAAAAATTATGAGGCAGTTGATAAAACTTTAGAAGATTTATTTGAAATTAATTACAGCGATCTTCCAACAGGACATTTAAAATTAGACGCACCGGTACCGGATAACAGTAGCGAATTTGTTAAAAATGTTTTGGCGAGAATCATTTCAGGGGAAGGTGATGAATTACCTGTAAGCGCATTTCCGGTGGATGGAGTTTACCCTTCGGGTACTACACAATATGAAAAAAGAAATATAGCAGAAAATATTCCGGTTTGGGATGAACAACTCTGTTCTCAATGTGGAAAATGTTTTCTTATTTGCCCTCACGCTGCCATCAGATGTAAAGTATATGAAAAAGATGCCTTGGAAAATACACCTGCTACATTTAAATCACATGATCCTATCGGAAAGGAATTCTTTAAGGAACATGAAGCGTATACATTACAGGTAAGTGTGGAAGATTGCACCGGATGTAATTTATGTGTGGAATATTGTCCTGTGGAAAGCAGAACCGAACCGGGACATAAAGCAATTAATATGGTAGACAAAATGAATCTTGTGGAAAGTGAAAGAATAAACTGGGATTATTTTCTTGCCTTACCGGATATAGATCGTGAAAGAATAAATAAAAACACAGTAAAAGGCACACAACTTTTGCAGCCTTTATTTGAATTTTCGGGGGCATGTGCAGGTTGTGGTGAGACACCTTATTTAAAATTGCTCACTCAATTGTTTGGCGACAGAATGATAGTTGCAAATGCAACAGGATGTTCTTCTATTTTCGGTGGAAATTTGCCAACTACACCGTGGTCGTTTAATCATGATGGTGAAGGTCCGGCCTGGGCAAATTCACTTTTCGAGGATAATGCGGAATTCGGATTGGGAATTAAACTCGCTACCGATAAAAAAATGGAAATTGCGCATGATCTGTTATTGGAAATGAAAGAAGATGTTGGGGAGGAATTAGTGAATTCCATAATTGGAACACATGCAACAGGTGAAGCAGATATTAAAAAACAAAAATCGCAGATCAATGAATTAAGAAAACGGTTGCGTACTATTAAATCGCCACAGGCAAATATTTTAATACAGCTCGCCGATTTTCTCGCGGAAAAATCTGTCTGGATAATTGGTGGTGATGGTTGGGCATACGATATTGGATTTAGCGGATTGGATCATGTATTATCCACAGGTGAAAATGTAAATATTTTTGTTTTGGATACAGAAGTATATTCCAATACCGGCGGACAAAAATCAAAATCAACTCCTATAGGAGCAAGTGCTAAATTTTCCATCAACGGAAAACGCACAGGAAAAAAAGACCTGGCATTGCAGGCTATAGCACATGGTAAGGCATATGTTGCACAAATTGCCATGGGCGCAAACGACGTGCATACCGTTAAAACAATACAGGAAGCAGAAGCTTTTCCGGGACCATCGTTAATAATTGCATATAGTCACTGTATCGCCCACGGTTATGATATGTGTCACGGAAATGATCAGCAAAAAAATGCAGTGAATGCCGGATATTGGCCATTGTTCAGATATAATCCTTTAAAAGAAAAAGGTAGCCGATTTACATTGGATTCTAAAGAACCTACAATTCCACTTAGTGAATTCATGTATCATGAAAACCGATTTGATCTGATTAAAACCAAAGACCCTGAATTGGCTGAATTGTTCTTACACGAAGCCGAGGCCGGAATAAAAGAGCGTTTAGAAAGATTGAATATTTTGAAAGCATTATGATGGTTAGGAGATAATTAAGTTTTGAATATTACAATGTATACAGGGTAGATTTCGTTAGGTAGTGAACCAGCTGCTTTATGAGACCTACCCTCTTTTATTTAATAGTTGTATATGTGTTTTTTTCAGCTTGCGAAAGAACCCCAAAGGAAGATGCATATTTAATGGCAATTGAAAGATCCAATGTTTTTATATCTGAAGCGAATGAATGGACAAAAGCTCTTACAATATCTCAATCATCACGTGATCCTCGCGTTGAAACAGTGGAGATGCAACTTAAACTAAAAAATATAGATAGTGTAACTATATCGTTTATTAAAGAGTTGGAGAAAAATAAAGTTGAAATTAAATCAACAAAACTTAATCAATTTAAGAAAGATTTAATTAGGAATAATATTAAATCGACCAACTGGGATTATTTTTTTGAGGATGATTTTTACTGGGAACCCGAAATAGAAATGATCCCTTATCAGGTGGCGATCAACGATGTTTCCTTATTGGCAAATCAAATGTTAATGTACTATGCAAGAAGTTTCCACTGGTCAGATATGAGAATAGATAAACCGCAGGCTATTTTTAAGATAGATTCAAATACCTATTTAGCATTATTTGCATATGGTCCTGAAAAAGAAATTCCACCACAGGTGACAATTAATTCAATAATGCATAATGAACAAAAATTATCTCCTGATCAGTACTCATTTCAGTATAGAACAGGATTTTATGGTGTAATTATGAATTTAAATAGAAGTGTAAATGATATGTTGGGGGAATATATTATTAGATATGAAATTAATTGGAATGTGAAGGGGAAAAAACAAGAATTTAAGTATGAGTATGTAAATTTATTTTTGATTGAAGAATAATTCAACCCTCCTTCGCGTTTACTTCGCGCCCTTCGCCTATTCGAGGCCATCGAACATCAATTCCATCTGTATTTAATATCAAAATCATAATTACTTAAAGTAAACTGCAATTATAATACCCTGATGTGGCTATTGTTAACCCACTGTCAACATTATAACAACTTACCATAAACTAAATCTAAACTTAATATTAATTTAACTTACTAGCCAAAAGTCCATTTTATATTTGCAGCACTAAACAACATAATATGCAAATTAAACTTAAAGGACTGCTTGTAATTGCTGTATTCTGCAGCTCACAGCTGTTTTCTCAGACTGAAACCACCTTTAACCCAACCATCAAGGTTAAGGCTTTGGTACATTCAAGATTTGAAGCATCGCTTACCGACAGCATTGACGTGCAAAACAAATTCGCTTCCGATCCAGTAGCTGCAAACTTCAGAATGCGCCGCATCGAATTACGGACTGATATTAAATTGAATGATAAATTCAGCGGAGTAGTGCGCGTGCAATTACCAGAATTAAAAGGTTCTAATATTGGCAGAACTATTGAGTTGGCCTATATGGAATATAAATGGTCGGATGCAATTTCTGTTCGTGCAGGCCAATTTAAAATGCCTTATGAGTTGGATGAATTAACAAGTCACGAAGATCTTCGTATGGTTGATCGCGGTACTACAAGTGTTTTATTTGTTTCCAATAATCTCGCTTCTTACCAACCCGGCGTTATGTTATTCGGAACGTTCATGAAAGAAAAAACTCCCCTCAATTATTATCTCGCTGTTGCTAACGGAAGCAGCAGAGCAGTAAATTATGATGATAATTCGCAAAAAAATATTGTTGGCCGTTTGGAATACTCCTTTATAAAAGGAGTGCGTTTAGGTGTAAATGCACAAAATATTTCACTTAAAGATCAGAATACTAATTCCTATGGTGCTGATCTTAGTATTCAGAAAAATATTACTAAAAAAACAAAGTTGATACTGGAAGGTGAATACATTCAGGGAATTAATACTTCGTCGTTTGTAACAACAGTTAACGATGATACCACCGGTGCTGAAATTAAAATAGATGATTTTACTATGGGTGGATATTTTGCACAGGCATTATTCAAAATTGACATCGATAAACCATGGTGCAAAACATTCGAAGTTGGAGGGAAGTTTGAAAATACCGATCCAAATACTTTTGTTTCTGATGACAATAATGATTATACCACAATTACCGGAAACATCGGATTTACTTTCCTCCCCGATAATATGGCAAGATTGCAATTAAATGTTGTGAATACTTCTTGGGCAAGCCCTGTTTCTCCCGGAGGCATTGATTCCGGAAATATGTTTATAGCCCAATTTCAGTTGAAAATATAAGGGAGTGGTGAATAGTGAGTGGTGAGTAAATTTCGAATCGGAGCTTACTCACAACTCACTATTAACTACTCACCATCTTAATCAATTATTTCTATCTCCGCAGCTTGTAAAACCTCCTTATTATCAGCCTCGAAATTATGCACAAAGGCTACAACACTCATATTATCCGCATTCCAATCATCATCCAAAATATAAGTATAATTAAATATATATCCTCTTCCGGCAACATTTTCTTCCGGTAAATTATCTCCGGAATAATAGGTCAACATTTTTCTTAGAACATGATTGTGTTCATAGTCATCCACTTCACCTGCATCAGTAATTTGCGCAGCAATAATGCCACTTTCTAAAAGAGATACACTTAGATGATTTGTTAAACTCACACCAGATGTATAATCAATGGTAACAGTTAGTGTTAATTCTCTGGAAATAGCATCGTATACTTTTGATAAAACAATATTACAAGGTGGAACTTCACTTAATCTGTCGTTTGTATAACTCACAATATTTGTTGGAGGTTCTGCAAGATATCCGTCATCACTAAAATCAACTCTATCCATAAAACTTGCAGGATGACCAACTACCGGACCTAAATAATCATCATCTAATGCCTCTGCTTCATCAGTAAGAAAATTCTGGTCCAGATATAACGGATCACCAAAATAATTATATTCCGCAATAGCAACTACTTGCGTTGGATTTGCAGCAATGGCCAGTGCTATCGCCTCATGTGCATCAGGACAATTTACACAGGCAGCTCCGGTAAAATCTTCAATTAATACTACTTTGTCGTCTGGAGTTTGTGGTGTACCAATATATGTTTCATAATCTGTTTCAATCAGATTGATTGCAGGGCCAACTTCTTTACAGGAGTACATTTGAAACACCATAATACAACCGAATAAAAACAAATATTTTACTCGGGATAAAAAATTATTTTTCATATTCTTTCTATTAAAATTCAATTAAAAAGTTGTTACCAATCCTGCTTTCAATCCACTGAATGCAGGTTCATATCTGCATACTCCACCTGTACAAACAATACCCGCAATTTGTTTTACATAATTCAACGTAATTTTTGACGATTTATGTGTAAATCCACCAAATACAGAATAATAATGCAACGCTTCTTCTGTAAGCAACGGATCATAATTCCACATATCACTTATAGCAAAACTCCATTTTGGCGCAATATTAAATTCCACAAGACCATATATCCAACTTCCATAATCCTGTTCTGTACTTTGATATTGTAATTCCATACGCATCGATTTTTTCTTGTCGAATTTATATACAAATTCCGCAAATGGAGTTATTGCTTCAACAATCGGAATGTCCGGATGGTTTTCAAAAATTTCCTGATGATATGTAATATATTGCCCCCCTAATAATAATTTATATTTTGGTTTGCGCATTTCAAAATCAACAAATATCTCTTGAAATAGTTGAACACTATCGTTGGTCACATTAGAATAATTCGCATTGATCGTGTACCCTTTTTTCGGAGTGAAAGTTAAATTCATCTGATAGGCTAATTCCCCCAATTCCTGCGCTACAGCTTGATAACGTGCAGTTAATCGCAATGAATTTTGTTTTGTAAGTGCAGGAAGATAATCCATAATGCCATCCAATTGTGTTTCATTTGGTGAAACGCGCATTACCCAATTATCTACCATTCTTACCTGACCTGTTATTCCAAATCCATTTCCAATTTTTGAGGTGGAATACGAAAGTGAGGAATAAATAACAGAACCATTATCATTTACTAACTGATTATCAATATCTTTAATTGCTTCCTGACTTTTTTGTGCATATTCAATATACCAGCTTACATCTTTAACTGTAAGAGTATTGTATACGGAACCTGCATACATATTAAATTTCGGAACAAATCGATCTTCCAGATCATATCCGTTTATCTGATCAACGATCACATTCATGTTTTCCTGATCAATAGTTCTGTTAACAAAAGCAGCACCCGGAGCAATTTGAATATTTTGATTTTTAGTTGGAATAATTCCCTCAATATTTGCACCTTTAATTACCGGATCATATCTTGTAAAAAGATTTTTCATTTGTCCACCTATCGCCTTAACGGTCCAATTTTCATTAATATCATATTGCACTTCCATTCCAAATAAAGCATTATCAATCCCCAACGTGCGTTCTTCATACGCTCTGAAAACCAAACCACTTCCAAATTGATCATATACATATCCACCTGTAATGGTCAGAGCTTCAATCTTTTTTTTGATATACCATCTTCCTATACCAGCATCCGAGTATGGTATTCCGGGATTATGCAGATTGGAATTATTAAAAATATCCAGTCTTAACCCGGCTTCAAGACCGAATTGATCATTCCTGTAACTCGTGTTCAACCACCCATTTGCACCGCTTAACAGGTTGTCGTAATGTGGTGTTCCCGTTGCACCAATTGCAGAATCACTTTGGTAGAATTCCGTATTCAGTTGCAGATCACCTGAAAAACTGCTCTGGGCTATTAGCGCACTTATCCCGAAACAAAAGGGTAAAATCAGTATTTTTTTTCTCATATCGAATTGGTTTCCCGGCACTAAGTTAAAAAGGTGAAACGAATTACAATGCAAGATTATCGGTTCAAATTACGCTAAGGCCTGATTTTACAAGCATATTATGTGTTCGGGCAAATGTAATATTCATGTAATTTTCTAATTTGATGAATCATTTTGGATAATTTGCCCTTTATGGAATGGCATAAATATTGACTGAGATGCCTATCTTTGAACTATAAAAAAATCAAAATAATGAGGAAATTGGTGTTAATGCCCTTTGTTATTCTCTTGTGTACACTAGCTGTAAAAGCACAGGATCCTATTCCTGCCTTGAGTTTATATGATATTAAAGGGAATAAAGTGGAGATATCCGATTATAAAGGGGATGGTAAGATTCAGATTTTCAGTTTCTGGGC
>JBGAWP010000069.1:0-20992 GCA_044227505.1 Chitinophagales bacterium
TAAATTTTTTTTAAACCACAAGAATTACTGTCATTTTTGGAATGTTTGTATGTAGTGTACCACGGTCCAACAGGCTTAAAAAATATCGCTGAAAAAGTACATGGACTTACCTGTGTATTAAACGACGGTATCAAGAAATTAAACTTCAAACAGTCGAACGAATATTTTTTCGACACTTTATATATTGAATGCGGAGCACTATGTGGATTGATACATCAACATGCCATAGCGAAGCATATGAATTTCTTTTACCATCCAAATGGGGATATTCAAATTTCACTGGATGAATCCACTGAAATAGAAGATGTAAAGGACATTCTCGAAATTTTTTCTGAGGTTAAAGGAGTGCAAAATGGAAACAGATCGGAACTAACAAGTATTGATACTTTAAATGCTTCAATTCCGGAAAGATTAATTCGCACATCCACTTACCTCACGCATCCTGTATTTAATACTTATCATTCAGAGAGTGAAATGATGCGTTATATAAAAAGATTGGAGAATAAAGACCTTTCACTCACAACATCGATGATACCGCTTGGAAGTTGTACCATGAAATTAAATGCAGCTACTGAATTATTTCCTGTTTCATGGCCTGAATTTTCTCAGATACATCCTTTTGTTCCATCGGAACAAGTGGAAGGATATCTTGAATTAATAAAAGAATTGGAAGATGACCTTTGTGAGATCACCCGATTCGAGGGATGCAGTGTTCAACCGAATTCCGGCGCACAGGGTGAGTATGCAGGATTAATGGTAATCAGGGCATACCATATTCATCAGAATGAATCACACAGAAATAAAGTACTTATTCCTGCAAGTGCTCATGGTACAAATCCTGCAAGTGCTGTTATGGCAGGAATGGAAGTAATCGTAATTAAAAGTGATGCAGAAGGACATATTGATATAGATGATCTCAAATTAAAAGCTGAAGAACATCAAAATGATCTTGCTGCTTTAATGGTTACTTATCCTTCTACACATGGTGTTTTTGAAGAGACCATTATGCTGATCTGCAATATCGTGCATCAAAACGGTGGATTGGTTTATATGGACGGTGCAAATATGAATGCACAGGTTGGCTTAACTTCTCCGGCAAAAATTGGTGCTGATGTTTGTCATTTAAACCTGCATAAAACTTTTGCAATACCACATGGTGGCGGTGGACCAGGAATGGGACCAATTTGTGTGAACGAAAAACTATTGCCTTTTTTACCCGGACATCCCTTATTTAAAACAGGTGGTGATCAGGCAATTCACGCAATTAATGCTGCACCTTTTGGCAGTGCCAGTATTTTATTAATTAGTTATGCTTACATTAAAATGTTAGGAAGTGAAGGTTGCACCAATGCAACTAAATATGCGATCTTAAATGCAAATTATTTAAAAAGCAAATTGGAAAAACACTACGATATTTTATTTGTGAGCAAGAGCGGAAGAGTAGCTCATGAATTTATCATCGATTTCAGAAAATGGAAAAACACCATTGGTTTGGAAGTGGAAGATGTAGCAAAACGATTAATGGATTATGGATTTCATGCGCCAACTGTCTCCTTTCCGGTTGCAGGAACTTTAATGATAGAACCAACCGAAAGCGAAAGCAAAGAAGAGCTCGACCGATTTATTGATGCAATGTTGGGAATAAAAAAAGAGATCGAGGAAATTGAAACCGGCACTGCTGATAAAACAGATAATGTATTAAAAAATGCACCGCATACGGTAAATGATATCATAACTGCAGATTGGCAACATACATATTCCAGAGAAAAAGCAGTTTATCCTATTGCATATTTAAAGGATAAAAAATTCTGGCCAAGTGTAAGCAGGATCAATAATACGTATGGCGATAGAAATCTGATTTGTACTTGTCCGCCCATAGAAAGTTATATGATAAATGCTGAATAAAAAATATAAATAATTTATCCGCACCCATGAAAAATACATTTAGTTTACTAGTTGGAATATTGATATTTATTCCCTGTACAAAAGTTGATGCGCAGATATTTGCCACTGGTCAGGCAAAC
The DNA here is from genome assembly GCA_044227505.1 of Chitinophagales bacterium. Classification (GTDB taxonomy): domain Bacteria; phylum Bacteroidota; class Bacteroidia; order Chitinophagales; family BACL12; genus UBA7236. The sequence goes on from JBGAWP010000069.1 coordinate 2,025, forward strand.
ACGAGTTATATCTATCCAATAATAGGTGAAAATGGTCCGGAACGATTATTTACAGGGCTAAGTGCAGAAATAGGCGCAGAAGGGGAAACAATGGGTATTTTGTTAAAAAGCGGAGTTTATATACCACGAAATTATATTTTTGATAAATACATAGGGGATATTTACGGTGGAAATGCATATGAAACTAGCGTTGAACAAAGAATCTCTATTTATGAGCTCGGTTTATATGGGCGTTACTATTTAATAGGTATGCAGGGTAATGCAGTTCGGGTATTTACAAATAGTGGGTTAGAAATGGTTTGGGCAAGAGGGAGAGATGAATATTATGACATTTATACTGACGAACAAACTATTTATAAATTTACCAATAAACAATTAAGAGTAGTTTTAGGTGCAGGATTCGAGGTTGAGATAGGCGATAATTTATACCTTGTAAATGATTTTTTATTTAAGTACCCGTTTACAGATAATTATGGTGAAATTATGTTTATTGATGTAGCTTCTGATTTTGCATTTAATTACAATGTTGGCGTCAAAATTTTTCTGAATTAATATCAATTTCACTCCATTTTTTTGAGTAGGAAAGCAAATTAAGATCACCTTTACCTTGGAAGCTTTCTATTAAATAATTAATGATTTATCTGCTTTTCCTTATTAAATTTGCAACTATAAAACCGATATTATGAGCAAAGGACCGATTTCCAATTTCATTGAACACCACTATCGCCATTTTAATGCTGCAGCACTTGTTGATGCTGCAAAGGGTTATGAAACGCACCTATTGGAAGGAGGCAAAATGATGGTGACGCTTGCAGGGGCAATGAGCACGGCTGAACTTGGTATTTCCTTTGCAGAAATGATCCGCCAGGGAAAGGTGGATATCATTTCATGCACAGGCGCCAACCTGGAGGAAGATGTGATGAACCTTGTGGCACATTCTCATTACAAACGCGTTCCAAATTACAGAGACTTAACTCCGGAGCAGGAATGGGAATTATTGGAGCAGGGATTAAATCGCGTTACAGATACCTGTATCCCTGAGGAAGAAGCATTCAGAAAAATTCAAAAACACATTGTAGATATTTGGAAAAGTGCTGAACAGAATGGCAACCGTTTTTTTCCACATGAATATATGTATAAACTTTTGTTGAGCGAGGTGATGAAGGATGGCTATGAAATTGATCCGAAACATTCATGGATGATCGCTGCGGCAGAAAAAAATATACCAATCATAGTTCCGGGTTGGGAAGATAGCACTTTGGGAAATATTTTTGCTTCCTATTGTATCAAAGGAGAATTGAAACCCTCCACAATGAAAAGCGGAATTGAATATATGGTGATGTTAAGCAGTTGGTATCGCGAAAATTCATCCGGAAAAGGGGTTGGCTTTTTTCAAATAGGTGGTGGAATCGCAGGAGATTTTCCCATCTGTGTAGTGCCAATGATGTATCAGGATCTCGAATGGCACGATGTTCCGTTCTGGAGCTATTTTTGCCAGATCAGTGATTCCACAACCTCATACGGAAGTTATTCGGGTGCAGTTCCAAACGAAAAGATAACCTGGGGGAAATTAGATATCAATACTCCGAAATTTATTGTGGAGAGCGATGCAACAATTGTTGCTCCATTAATTTTTGCCTGGGTGTTAGGATGGTAATTTTTTAATTTATTCCCCGTAAAATGAAAAAATTACTATTGGTATTCTGTATGCTCAATGTTGAGTTACACGCTCAAACAGAATCTTTTAGCATACCTGAGTTCATTGATAAACACCCTTACCTCAAACAATTATATATTCCGGCAGATGATGCCCAGGCAAGACTTTTAACTTTCAACTGGCAATATTCCTATACCTATCAATTTGAATCATTCAGAAGCGGCGGACTGCAGGCAACCTTTGGACTCAATGTAGCCCGTTTTTTTTCCAATAAAATGGTGATAGGTATTTGTGCGGATATTAAAGCAGTTAAGGGTTTTACGCAGCAAAAATTTTCTGATGATTTTATAAATGACTTTAACGAAAGTTTCAAGACAGAATACAACAAAGAATCGGATTCCGCAAAAGCATATACTATCAGTGAAGCATTTAATGATGTCCCGGGACATGGCTTTTACGGTAATTATTCAGGTAATCTGGGTGTGATGTTTTCCCTGTTTCCTCAAAAATATGGGGGGATTTTAATTTCAGCAAAAAGAGGATACAGAGATTTCCCCATTTTCGGAACATATGGAAATGATTTTATAGATGATGGGAAACTAGACAATACCCTCTTTGAAATTAAAAAAAATTATTCTGCTGAAATTTCATTTAAACCATATACTATTTTTAAAAATGGTTTTGTGGAAATTGCTGATTACACTCCAAGAGACATATTAAAATTACTTACAATTGGCTTTTATTACGAACAATTGACTTTGGAAAATGCAAATTTTAATGGTATTCCTTTTTCCAAGGTGGTAACCCCAAAATTTATTAAAAGGTATGGTGTTGACCATTGTTATGGCATTAAACTGGGACTTTCCCTTTATTGATTATGATCAGGAGAATGAAAGTCATTAAATATTTCGATTTTTCTTCCTACCTTCGGGCTGTGCCCTTTTGTCCTAATGTCGGGAACAAGGTTCTTTCACATTTATTCATTAAAATTAACTTTTTACAATGTATTATTTAAAAGCAGTGATAATTTCTGTATTACTATTTTGCAGTTTCAATCTTTATACACAAATTACGGAAGCAAATTATCGTATTTATTCGGTAAAACTGGCTAAGGAGGTTACTTTACAGGAAATTGCAACCGACATGCAAAATTATGATGTATTATTTTTCGGTGAAGAGCACAATGACAGTGTTACACATTTTCTGGAAAAATCGATGTTGGAAGTTTTATTTGCTACTTATGGTAATAGTGTTGCTTTATCCATGGAAATGTTCGACCGCGATGTGCAACCGGTAATGAATGAATATTTAGCCGGGTATATAAGAGAAAAGAATTTTAATAAAGATGCTCGATTATGGAGCAATTATAGTGACTATAAACCCATGGTAGAGTTTGCAAAAACAAATCAGTTGAATGTAATATGTGCAAATACCCCAACACGTTACACAAATCTTGCTGGCAGAAAAGGACAACAAGCATTAATGGAATTACCCAAAGAATCAAAAAAGTTTTTCGCACCATTACCTTACGATACAGCATCAGGAAAATATTATGAAAAACTGGTGGAACTTACTTCCCATGGAGCAGCTGTTGACTCCACAGGAAAACCACTTCCACCTGTTCCTTATATGACCGGATTTAATTTAATTATGGGACAATCACTTTGGGATGCAACAATGGCATATTCTATTTCAGAATACTTAAAAAAACACAAAGGGAATAAAGTAATGCAGGTAAACGGAAGGTTTCACAGTGATGAAAGATTTGCCATTGTAACTCAGCTTAAAAACTATAGTCCAAAAACAAAGTCTTTGGTTATTTCTGCCGGATCTGCTGAATCATTTCCCGATATAAATTGGGATGAATATAAACATCTGGGCGATTACATTATTATTACAGATCCCGCGGTTGCAAAAACATATGAAGAATAATTTTTTCATCATTTATTTAATTTACTATTTAATTTAATTATGCATTTTATTTCCTCCGAAGAAGCAGTATCGATCATAAAAAATAATGATCGTGTATTTATTCACGGTGGCTCGGCAACACCAAGCAGACTCGTTGAAGCATTAACAAACCGACATTCAGAATTATCAAATGTTGAAATAACTCACTTGCATACAGAAGGTGCTGCTCCCTATGCCGACCCTTCATTTGCCTCTTCTTTTCATGTGAATGCCTTTTTTGTCGGGAAGAATGTACGTAAACACGTTAATGAAATCAACGTGCAATACATTCCCATGTTTTTGAGCGATATTCCTTTATTTATACGGAAGAAAAAATTCCCTATCGATGTTGCGATTATACATGTTAGTCCTCCGGATGTTCATGGTTTTTGTTCGCTTGGAATTTCTGTTGATATTACTAAAGCTGCCTGTGAGGTAGCGACAAATATTATAGCCCTTGTAAATCCGAATATGCCTCGATCACATGGTGACGGGTTCATTCATTATTCTCAGATAAAGGCAGCGGTTTATGCGGAAGATCCGATTCATGAATCATTTTTAGGAGAAATGAGTGCCGTGGAAATGGCTATCGGGAAAAATGTGGCTGAATTAGTTGAAGATGGTGCAACATTGCAAATGGGTATTGGTGGAATTCCAAATGCGGTTTTGCATTTTCTGAATACGCATAAAAATTTGGGAGTACATACGGAAATGTTCTCTGATGGTATTTTACCACTTGTTAAAAGTGGTGTAATTAATGGTAAATTAAAAAGTAAACACCCTGGTAAAGTAGTATCATCGTTTGCAATGGGTACAAGAGCCTTATATGATTTTATTCATGATAACCCTGAGGTTGCCGTGCTTGATGTTGCCTATGTAAATGATACTTCCGTTATAAGAAAACATAAAAAGGTTACAGCGATCAACAGTGCAATTGAAATTGACCTTACCGGACAAGTTTGTGCTGATTCCATCGGAACAGAGATATTCAGCGGAGTTGGTGGACAAATGGATTTCATACGCGGAGCTGCCCTGAGTGATGGAGGCAAACCCATTATTGCCTTAGGTGCTGCAACAGCAAAGGGAGTGTCAAAAATTGTCCCTGTGCTTAAAACTGGGGCTGGAGTAGTTACTACACGAGCACATGTTCAATACGTAGCTACTGAATTCGGAGTGGTTGATCTTTATGGGAAAAACATCGCACAACGCGCAAAGGCACTCATAAGCATTGCAAGCCCCGAACATCGCAATAATCTCGAGGAAGAAGCGTATAGGCTATATGGAAAATGTTGGTAACCGTTCTGAGTTCTGGGTTCTGGGTTCTGGGTTCTGGGTTTTTAATTTCTTCGAAATAAAAAATTCCACCCTTTGTTTTCCTATGTCCCTTTTCCCTTGTGCTTAGTCAAGTCCCGTGTCCTGTGTCCCGTGTCCTGTGTCCCGTGTCCTGTGTCCCGTGTCCTGTGTCCCGTGTCCTGTGTCCCGTATCCTATGTCCTGATTCTTATGTCCCTATACTTTTCCTATATTTGGGTTGAAAAACTAAACACACAATGAAGACTTCAGACCGTAAATTACTCAAAGGTTATTACTGGAACCATGATGCTATCCGTAAGGATATGGATAAGCTCAAAAAAGTAATTGAAAAGATCAATACCTATTCGACTGATGATTTCAGCAAGCTTCACAATTGGTTCATTTATCATGAACAATGCATTCTTGCACATCATCATGGTGAGGATGGATTCTTTTTTCCGATTATGCGTGAAAAGCAACCGGATTTTCTTGCTAAAATAGATGCAATGGAGCATGAACATATTGCTTTGGATGAAGGACTGGCAAAACTTAATGGATTGTTCAATCAATTAAAAGCAGGCAACAATGGAGAAATACAAAACTTTATATCAGCGGCAAAAAATTACATTGATCTTGTTATCGGACATTTAGATAAGGAAGAAGTAATTGTGAATGAAGTGATCGGTAAATTTCCGGAATCGGAGGTTTTAAAAGCAGAATTAGAGTATAGAAATCAGATCCCACGATCAGAAATGGCGTTATTAATGCCATGGATGGTTGACGCAATGGATGAGAAAGATAAAAAATATTTTTTTGGAATGGTACCTTTTTTTGTTAAGTGGATATATAATTTATCCGCAAAACCGAAATTTGAAAAGTTGACCTCCTGTATTTGAAATAAAGGAAATAAAAAACCGGAGTAAGGTGCTCCGGTTTTTTTATGCATGATTTAGTTTAATTATTTATGGAATAACTTAATCCAATACCAAATACCTCTTTAAATTGAGTTTTGGGTCCGGTTCCAATTATAACATCATTTTCATCAAAGGTTGATATTGCGATATCGTGATCATATAATACCTGAAGGAATAAAGTTGCTGCAAAATATTTACTCACCTTCATATTGAGATTATTCTGAAAATCGACATCAATATTTCCTCTGTGTTCGGCCACAGGATCCGTAAAATTGTTAAATAACACTAATTTGGAGGAGTAACTAATAGTAGAACTGAGGGGAGTGTTAAGCGAAGCTACTAAAGACGCTCCGAATTCAGCCCTGAGCGACTCACCCACGGCAACTCCATATCTGTTTTTTTGATTTACAGTATCGGAAACATAGGCCGAAATTTCTTCATCCAAAACAAATGTAAATTTGCCCGTTGCAGGAGAAAGGAAAACAGAAAATTTATCACTGGGCTTCCAGTCCAAACCTACGGCAGCAGTTAAATATCCCGGGGATAAAAATTTAGAGATAGGCACTGCCGCTTCAGGGTCGGTCAGATAATCGTATCCAGCCGTAAATTGCGTTAAAAAATTAACCAATGCACTATAATAAAAGTCATCGGCAAAAGCATATTTTCCATATTTACTGTTTAATTCGAGTCTGTCTTCATTTTTACGGATATCCTGATAATTATTGGCAGTAACTAATCCGTAATTCATATTGAGCGTATTATCCCAGGTCGTTTTTTCTAATTTATAATTTGCATAAAAATTAGTAAGCAAAGTGGATGACAAGTTGCTTTCTCCACCGCCTGCCCAATTAGTAAGTGAGGTTTGATTAAAATTTAAAATAGTACCACCACCCTTTTTCCACGTGGTATCAACTTGCGTAAAAATCAGGGAACTTACCCCAATTAAAATAGAGAGTGTAAATAATTTTTTCATACTTAATTGTGTTTATTATGTATTTGGCCAAAAAAAAGTGTGTGCCAAAAGGAGAAAAAAAATACCTTCTTCAGAAGGTATTTTCTTTTATTTTTATTTTTTCAATAAATCTCTTATTTCTGTTAATAATAATTCTTCTTTTGTTGGTGCTGGAGGTGCTGCAGGAACTTCGGCTTCTTTTTTCTTGGTTGCATTAATTGCTTTTATAACCATGAACATTACAAAGGCCACGATAAGAAAATAAATAACTGCCGATATGAATGTGCCGTAAAGTATTACAATTTCAGGGGAGGTAGTTACGCCGGCGGCATCAATTTTGGCTTCTCTGAGCACAAATTTCCAATCGGAAAAGTCTTTGCCGGCGATCAAACTCACCAAAGGCATTACAATTCCATTAATAAAGGAGGTTGTTACTGAAGTAAAAGCAGCACCCATAACGAAACCAACTGCAAGGTCTACCAAATTGCCCTTCATGGCAAAGGACTTGAATTCACTCATCATTCCCATAAAAAAAGTTTAAAAGTTAAAGAATAGGGTTAAAATGCAATGTTATAAATAATTGACGTATATGCCAAACCAAATTAGTTCACTAAATTGTGAAGATCAGGCATCCCCTAATCAGGCCTTTACATTGACTGCGTTTTTTTCACGCAACATTTCAACATGTTCGATCCCATCCAATAGATATACCGCTCCGCATATTTCAAAACCAAAATTTAAATAGAATTTTTCCAAATAATACTGCGCCTCAATTTTTACAGCAACAGGACCATACTTGTCTTCTATAAAATTGATCGCCTTTTCCATAATAAGTTTACCCCATCCATTATGACGATTGTCGGGATGGGTAGAAACCCGCCCGATAGAAACTTCCTGAAATGCAGAGCCGGGTTGTAAGATACGACAATACGCCATCACCTGACCAGCGTCATCCACACCAAAAATATGGTCACAAAACTGATCTTTACCGTCAGCATCAAGGTATACACAGTTTTGCTCCACTGCAAACACCTGCTGACGCAATTTAAGAATGCCATATAATTCAAAAACATTCAGCTGGTGAAAACTCTTGATCTTCCAAAATAAATTTTCCATCGTAATAGTTTCTGTCGTTAAGGTTTAAACGCTTGAAAGTAAAAAAAGGTTGTAAACAAGTGCCCCTTATTTGTTAACACCCCGTTTACAATTAAGGGGATGCAATATTCGTCAACTTAGAACTGGTATAAAAAAAGAATTATCCCGATAATGGTGGATTACCGGAATAAATGTTCAATTTAAAGGAATTGTATAATTATCCCCGAAGAATATTTTTTTCATTGTTAAAAAATCGAACGCTTACGATCAAGGCTATCGCAGCATATGCAATAAGTGTGAGATAAGTAACAATGAGCGGACCTATTGAAATATTTCCCGATATTATTTCCTTGGATCCCAGAGAAACATTTAAGATAGGGATGAATGCCGTTGTATAATCCAATTTAACACCCGGAAGCATTCCGAAAATACTTGGGAAAACGATAAAGATCATTAAGGGAGTTATCATGCTTTGGGCTTCCTTAAATGATCTTGCGTAAATAGATAACATTAAAGTGACTGCTGCAAAAAATATATTTAAAGGAAGCAATATTGCCAATAAAAGTAAAATAGATTTCGGTTCAATAATTCCACTCAGGAGAGAATAAATTTGCATGGAATCCTCCCCTCCTCCTGCATCAGAGCCAACCATTTGCCCTGAAATAATTAATCCTACAATACTTGCCATAGCAGAAATAAATCCACTTAATGCAACAGTTAACAATTTACCCATATAAATTTCAAGCCTGCTTGCAGAACTCACAAGTAATGTTTCAAGAGAACCGCGCTCCTTCTCTCCTGCCGCAAGATCTATGGCTGGATACATACAACCGATCATACAAAATATGATAAAGAAATAAGGCAAAATTCCGCCTAAAATACTTCCTATCTGTTCTCTGGATGATGCCAGGTTTCGCGCTATGCTCTTTGCAGGTTCCAAAATAGTTTCAGAAATATGCACCTCTGCCAATTTTGTTTTAACGAGATTTTGCTGATATGCTGAATTAAGATTATTGATAAATCCAACTTCAAATTCATTATTAGTTGAAGTATAAAAAAATTGAAATGCGGTGGGCTGCAAATTTGCGATGGCAGAATCATATCCAGCAGGAAAATAATACGCAGCATCCAGGCTATCGCTTAAAATTAATTGTTTACCTACAGTTGTGTCCCCAATAGAAATTATTTTTGCATTGGGCATATCCGTAATAAATTTTTCAAAGTTTTTTTCATTTCCATTTTGCACTAAACCCAAACGCAAAATTTCTTGTCCTGCATTCTGTGATTGTTTGGTCATATATTTTGAAATGCCAACAAAAATTGTAGGATATACAAAAAGCGGTATAACGAGCATTATCATTAATGTCCTTCTGTCGCGGGTTATATCTGTAAGCTCTTTTTTGAATATGGTTAATATATTTTTCATCTATTTGTTTTAATTTTCAGGTAATTATGCAAATGTTTTATCGTGTTCTGAAGCGATCCGGATAAATTCATCCTCTAAAGTTTTTTCCTGCATGGCATTTTTAAAATCAACAAAAAATCCATTGTATATAAGATCACCTCTATGCATAATAGCAAAATCATCTGCCAGCATATTTACCTCACTCATAATATGCGTTGAGAGAATAACAGTTTTCCCTTGTTTTCTGCAATCTCTTATCAGTTCAATTATACTCTTTGCTGCAATTACATCCAGACCTGATGTGGGTTCATCAAAAACAACCACCTGCGGGTCGTGTATCATGGTTCTGGCTATGGACACTTTTTGTTTCATACCTGTCGAAAATTTCCCTATCCTTCTGTGTGCAAAATCATTAATGCCTAACAGGTCAAACAAATCTTTTTTCCGTTTTTCGATCAGGTTATCTTCCATTCCGTTTAATCGTCCAAAATATGTTATTGTTTCATCCGGTGTCAGTCTGTCGTACAAACCTGTTGAGCCGGTTAAAAATCCGAGTTTTTTACGCACTTCCATTCCCTGTGAAACGGTATCCAATCCACAAACACTAATAGCACCTTCCGATGGTTTTAAAATGGTCGCGATCATACGCAATACCGTTGTTTTACCGGCACCGTTTGGACCGAGCAGGGTAAAAACGCGACCCGGCTGACAAACAAAACTCACATTTTTAACAGCATCAATTGTTGATCCTTTAAATTCTGTTCCCATTTCCTTTTTTTGCTGTTTGGAAAGTGAAAAGGTTTTTGAAAGATTGGTTATTTCTATCATTGTTTACAAATTAAATATTTTTTGTTTTTTTTCTATAATGAACAATTAAAAAAATCGCAAATAACAGGTAAATCTATTATAATTTTTTAAGTATATACCCTTGGTTTTTCAATAATTGAATTACCCCATTTTCACCGGATAAATGCGCAGCACCAACTGCAATAAATGTTGACCGCTCTTTTATCAAGGTATCGATAACTGGAATCCATTTAATATTCCTGTTATCTAAAAATAAATTTTCATATTTTATTAATTCCGGAGTTACATCAAGAGATATTTCATACAATTTATCGATATCTTCTTCTTTATAAGCTGCTATCAATTCATCCCAGGTTTTCTGGTTTTGACTAGAAGATTTTATATTATTGATCACCATGTCTATCTGTTCTTCATATGGTATAACATCCAGGAGATCTAATTCATCCTGCAAATTTTCAAGGCCAAAAACCGGAACATTCTTTTTTATACTTTCTTGAAAAAAATAAATTTCAAAGGAAGCCGGTTGCCCTGTAATATAATCCGAAATTTGTAATTGGGTGAGCATGAAGGGTTTTTGATCCATAATGGTCTCAATATCTGTTTTTGCTGAATCCAATAAATATTGCTTTAATATTTGATATTCTTCTTCTGTGCAAAAGTCCTTTAATGTTTTGCCCGACGGCAATAAAATCCAATCCTGGTATAATTGAAGTATTGCAGGATCGTCCAATTTAATCTCAAAAGCAAGTTGCTCACATAAATTAAATACCGAATCTATTTCTTTACGAACAAAAAAATCATCTTGGGCAATTAGATGAATTGTTCCGTATAGGTAAGATGGTTTTGATAATCCATTGCCGGATATCTCCCATAACAAACTATTGGAAGTTTGCGCCTTAACAACAAACCCACTAAAAAACAAAAACACACCAATCAGCGATGACCTTACCATAAATTAATTATAATTTTTTAAAAGGTGCTCTTCCATAAATTTCTCCATTGCCGTATAAAATTCAAATCTGTTTTCTTCATTGGAAAATCCATGACCTTCGTTGTCCTTTACCATATATTCCACATCAATATTTTTTTCTCGCAAAGCATTTACGATCTGATCGCTTTCCGATTTTTTTACGCGCGGATCCATTGCCCCCTGCGCAACGAATAATGGCGCCTTTATTTTGTCGATATGAAAAAGCGGAGTGGAAGACGCCAATAATTCTTTATCCTTTTCAGGATGCCCTACCATTTCATACATCATTTCCAGATAGGGCTTCCAATAAGGTGGAATAGTTTCCATAAATGAAAATAAATTACTTACACCAACATAATCTACACCACAGGCATATAGATCAGGGCTAAATGCCAAACCCGCCAAAGTTGCATATCCTCCGTAACTTGCACCATAAATGCCAACTCTTGATTTATCGGCAATGCCTTCTGAAATTAAGTATTTTACTCCATCTGAAATATCATCCTGCATTTTTTTTCCCCATTGCTTAAAACCGGCCTCCATGAATTTTTTTCCATATCCGGTGGAGCCCCGATAATTCATTTGCAAAACGGCAAATCCCCTGTTTGCAAGAAACTGCACTTCCGGATTGAATCGCCAGGTATCGCGTACCCAAGGGCCTCCGTGCGGGTTTACGATCACGGGTAAATTTTCCGGTTTTTTATTTTTAGGCAATGTCAAATATCCATGAATAGTTAAACCATCAGAACTTTGGTACTGAATGGGTTGCATTTCACAAAGTTCATCCGATTTTAACCATGGACTCACATTTGCAAGGTGTTTCACAATATCCTGTTGTTCATCAAATAAATAATAATTCCCAAGTGAAATGTCGGATATAGTTCTGATGATAAAAATATTTTCTTCTTTATTTTTTGCAACGATAAATATTTCCGCATCTTCCTTTATCAACTCTTCTAATCTTTTATATCTGTTTTCTGTAAGGGTATCAAAAAATTTAAATTCTTGTTTCCATGTAGTAAATACGCCAACGGTTATCACTTTTCTTTTTTTCGAAAAACCCATCGAATCTGCATCAACCTCAGGATGTTCAAATAATATCTCTGTTTCCATTGCAGTTTCAGGGTCGAATTTAACAATGGCAATTTTATCCCTCTTTAAATTACTTAAGGCATAAAACTGCTTGTTGTCAAAATCGAAAAACAACGGTGAAACAGATTCTTTAAAATTTGTAGTTAAAATTGTTTTGAATGGCAATGTGTGATCACTTCTATATAACAAGCTTGTATTAACACCATCCGTTGTTATTGCTATTTTAATATTGCCGTCATGATCAGTTATCCAACCGGTAATATTACCCGGATTTTCTTCCATCAATTTAATTTCTCCGGTATCTGTTTTTAAATTGTATACATCAAATAACTCAGCATTTCGTTTATTCATCATGATGAGCACCTCATTTTCGTTATCCTCCAATTCATCCACAAGCTCTACTTTTACATTTTCAAATGGAGTAAGATCTTTCACTTCTCTATTAATTATATGCACCACATGAAAATGAGCATTTTCATCACCATTATTATCTTTAAAAAATGCTAATTGAAAATTATTGAGCCAAAAATATGAGCGCAGGTCTCTATCTGTAACAGAGGTTAACCTTGTTATCTCTCCTCCTTCCGTTGGTTGAAGATGAATATTTAATCGCCCTTGATATGCTGCCAACCAGGAAATATGTTTCGCGTCGGGCGATATTTTATAAGCAGTTTTTTCCGGATTTTTAAAAAAATCCTGTAATGGAATTTGCATTGATTAATTTTGATTCGCAAAGGTAAGGGTTCCTCCACATCATTTTTTCCAAAGAAATGATTATCAGACTACCGGAATATGTAAATTTCGCTTAAACCATTCAATTTCACGATAAAAGACAATAAATTGTGGGTAAGTAAATTTTACCACAAATTTGGATCCGAAGCGATACAATTCTTTTAAACCAACCCTGTATCTTTGCATAATGAGTCATTTAGTTGCCCCAAGTATTTTGAGTTGCGATTTTGCCTATATCGCAAGAGATGTGGAAATGATCAATTCGTCGAAAGCCGATTGGATTCATGTGGATGTTATGGATGGAGTTTTTGTTCCAAATATGAGTTTTGGCATTCCGGTTGTTGCTGCAATGAAACACCATAGCAAAATCCCTTTGGATGTTCACCTTATGATGGTGCATCCCGAGCGTTATATCAAACACTATCGCGATGCAGGGGCTGATTCTATTTCTATTCATATTGAGGCCTGCACCCATCTTCATGCCGCCGTTCATGAGATCAAAAAAATGGGAGCCAAGGCTGGTGTTGCAATTAATCCGGCAACATCCGTATATCAGCTGGAAGAGATTATTGCAGATATTGATATAGTTTGCCTTATGTGTGTTAATCCTGGCTGGGGTGGACAAGGTTTTATTGAAACTTCGATAGAAAAGATCAAAAAATTAAAGGCGCTCATCGAAAAAAGTGGTTCAAAGGCTCTGATTGAGATCGATGGCGGCGTTAAATTGGATAATGCTCAAAGAATTTTGGATGCAGGAGCTGATGTTCTTGTCTCGGGAAGTGGGGTTTTTGGAGAAAAAGATACCGTTTCAGCCATAAATACACTAAAATCGTTGGTTCGAAAATAAAATGGATAAATCTGCGTTTTCTGTGTTCATGCTGCGATACCTTTTAACCACACTTTTAGCGCTAGTGGCAATTCCCATTTTCTCTCAACAAACTGCAACAGTTTATGGAAAATTAACAGATGAGGATAAAAATCCGATTCCGAATGCCAATATCAGTTTATTAGATTCTAAAACAATTGTCCAGACAGACCTGGATGGAAATTACCTTATAACAATACCAGCAAATGATACAGTAGTTTTGAGGTTTAGCTGTACCGGTTTTTTAACAGAACTCCGCAAAGTAATACTCGAGCCAAATGTGCGATATGTGCTTGTGATACAAATGGAAAGCATAATGCTTGGTGCAGTAGATATCAATGCATTAGAGAATGGAAAAAGGATACCGGTGAAGGAACTTGAGTCAATTCCCTACACTATGGATCCTCTAACTGCAATTTTACAGGCGCTGGGGGCTGTTAGTAACAATGAACTAACCTCACAATATTCGATCAGAGGTGGCAACTATGATGAAAATCTAGTTTATGTAAATGATTTTGAAGTATACCGTCCACTCTTGGTTCGCTCAGGACAACAAGAAGGATTACCATTTCCCAATTATGATCTGATAGATAATATACTTTTTAGTGCAGGAGGATTTGAGGCAAAATACGGCGATAAACTTTCCAGTGTATTAGATATCCAATACAAAAAACCGACAAAATTTGAAGCCGGGGTAACTGCAAGTTTATTGGGTGCTTCGTTTTATGTTAATGATATTATTGATTCGGGAAAAGTGTATTTCTTATTCGGATCACGATATAAAACAAATAAATATCTATTAAATTCATTAAATACCGAAGGTCAATATGAACCTGTGTTTGTTGATGCCCAGGCATTGGTTGGAATAAATATCAACGAAAAATCGTCGATTGAATTTTTGGGGAATTTCGCTTATAACAGTTATAAATTTTTACCTCAAAGTCGCTCCACAGCAACGGGTGTTGTAAATAATGTAATTCAACTGGATGTTTTTTTTGATGGTCAGGAGATAGATGAATTTGTTACTGGATTTGGTGGTGTATCATATATTTATCATCCCGGTAAACATACCACATTAAAATTATTAGGTTCGGGATATCATTCTTTGGAAAGTGAAACTTTTGATATAATCGGACAGTATTGGCTGGGTTTAGTTGAAACTAATTTAGGTGATGAAGATTTCGGAGATGTAAAATACGGATTGGGTGTGGGCACTTTTCAAAATTTTGCGCGCAATTATTTAACTGCTGATGTAATTAATATAGGGCATGTAGGAACACATGAAACAGCTGCTAATTTTATTCAATGGGGAGTTCGCGTTCAAACCGAAATAATAAGAGATGAATTAAAAGAGTGGGAATTATTGGATAGTGCAGGGTATTCGTTGCCCTACACCGGAGAAACTGTTGAACTGCAGGAAGTATTTAAATCGGATACCGAATTAAATACAATGCGATACAGTGGATACATTCAGGATACCTGGGAACCGAAATATAAAAATTTTGCCTTTACGGGAGGTGTTAGAGCTAGTTATTGGGACCTGAATAAAGAATTAACTGTGTCGCCCAGATTTCAATTTGTATGGCAACCTGTTTGGTATAATAAAAAGGATTCACTTCGCAATATAGAAATCAAGGCTGCTGCCGGGATGTATCATCAACCACCATTTTACCGCGAATTACGCGACCTGGAAGGCGTAATAAATGAAGATGTTCAAAGTCAGAAGAGTTTACATTTTGTATTAGGGGTTGATTATGAATTTAAAGCGTGGAACAGAGACTTTAAATTTATTTCAGAAGTGTATTATAAATATTTATTTGATCTTATTCCTTATGACGTTGAAAATGTAAGAATAAGATATTATGGCGATAATTCTGCAGATGGTTATGCTGCAGGTGTGGAATTCAGATTACACGGAGAAATTGTGGAAGATGCTGATAGTTGGATAAGTATGAGCATAATGCGCACCATGGAAAATATTCAAGGTGATTCAACTTTTGATTATCATTACAATGCAGAAGGTCAAATAGATTCGCTGATAGCAATTTCTCAGGGATTTATTCCGCGACCAACCGACCAATTAATAAATTTCGGAATGTTCTTTCAGGATTATATGCCGGGGAACGAAAATTTTAAAGTGCATCTCAGCTTTTTATTCGGCACCGGATTACCTTTTGGTCCACCGGATAATGAATATTACAGAAACAGTTTGCGAATCCCGCCATACAGAAGAGTAGACATAGGATTTTCTGCATTGCTGCTGGATAAAAACAGAGACTTAACAGATAAAGGCAGATTAAATACAGCATTCGAAAGTTTATGGGCAAGTATAGAAGTTTTTAATTTACTTGGCATACAAAACACAATTTCCTATATCTGGGTGAAGGATATTAATAATCTGCAATATGCTTTTCCGAATTATTTAACGGATAGGAGATTAAATTTTAAGTTGGTTGCGAAATTTTAGTGGTGAGTGGTAAGTGGTGAGTAGTGAGTGGTGAGTGGTAAGTGGTGAGTAGTGAGTGGTGAGTAGTGAGTTTGATTCTTGTAAGCCGGGAGATCTTACTCCTGACTATTGACTATTTCAAAAATTAAAACCCATTATTATGGTCAGATATTTATTTATTGTACTGATAATTTTTACCGGTGGCATCCTGAATGCTCAATTTATTTCGATGGACACAATTAGTGTTTCCGGTGAATATGAGAACGTTAGTTCTAAAAAATTATATAGTGATTCTTTGGTGACAACCTTTGAAATATGGGTGAAAAAAGAAGTGCCTTTGCATAAACATGCATTCCATACCGAACAGGTAATTGTTTTAGAAGGAGAAGGCAATATGCGATTAGGTGATGAATGGAAAGTGATTAAACCCGGCGATCTGATCATTATTCCACAGGGCACCTTGCATCAGGTTATGGTTACTTCTTCTATTCCATTAAAAGTTTTGAGTATTCAGGCACCGGAGTTTGATGGAAGTGATAGGGTAATAATGAAGGAATGAAAGAATGAATGGATGAAGCCCACTACCTCACAGGTCTCGGAGACCTGTGCAGGTCTTAGGGAAGGGGAAAATGAATAATGAAAGAATGAAACCCACAATCACATTTTCAATTTATTTACAATTTCATTTCCACTTTTGATCATATTTTTGAGATCATCGTAGCCACTTAATTTTTCTGCCTCGGAAAGTATTACTGAATAATGTTTTGTTAACTCCTCAATTATAGGATTCTTATCCTCCGATTTATTTGTCAGGTTTGAAATATCCTGTATAGTTCCAGAAAGACATAACCCACTATTTTTTTTACTTTTTTGGATTTGGCCCCTGTTGGCAATTTGTTTTGTTATGTTTCCGGGAAGGATGATCTTGTATTCAGTATGATAAGGTTTCCCTTTTTCCATAGTGCGTTTAATTGCATTGTGCACTTCGGTAACTTCCTCAGGCGCTATATATTTAAGATAATCGTTAAGAGTAGGTTCGAAGGAATTTTCTTTATATCCTAAAATGCGAAAAACTTCGTTGCTCCAATACATCTGATTATTTACCACATCTAATTCCCAGTTGCCCATACGCGCCATTGTTTGTGCTTCAATAAGTCGTTGCTCATTTAATTTAATGGCTCTGGCGTAATTCTCTAATTTAATTTGCAATTGGTGTCGTTCAATTGCGTAAGAAACAGTACGAGAAAGTAAATTATTATCAAATTGACCCTTAACAATAAAATCCTGTGCTCCGGCTTTAACGGAATTAATTGCTATAGTATCATCCTCCAGACCGGTCATTACAATTACGGTTTGGGTTGGAAATTCATTGAGTAGTGTTTTAACGGTATCAAATCCGGAACTATCCGGCAGGGTTAGATCAAGTAGAACAATATCAAAATCGCTTTCCTCCAGCATGAGCATTCCCTTTTTTAATTCCACAACTTTGGAGATATTGGGAGTAAGCATTGTTGATTCATTTAAATAGATCTCAACAAGTCTTGCATCTGCAGGATTGTCTTCGATTAATAATACGTTGATGTTCTTTTTCAAATCCATACGGATAATCAGTATTTTTTGATGGGTAATTTTACAACTGTAAACCAAAATGTTTCGATCTGTCTGATGATAAAAATAAACTGATCGAGATCCACCGGTTTAGTGATGAAACAATTTGCATGCAATTTATAACTTCTTAAGATGTCTTGATCGGCATCAGAGGTTGTAAGTATGATCACAGGAATTAACTTTAAATATTCATCCGACTTAATTTCCGCTAACACTTCCCTTCCATCCTTCCTAGGCAGATTGAGATCCAGCAAAATAATGTCCGGAGTAGGGTTGTTCATAAATTTACCCTTTTTTTTCAGGTAATCCAGGGCCTCCACCCCATCTTTCACAACATTCAGTACATTTTTTATAGAACCCTCTTTGAGTGCTTCCTGCGTTAATCTTATATCGCCGGGGTTATCTTCTACTAGAAGAATCTGCATTACCTCATCCTTTTGGGATTTCATCTTTGTTCTGATTGGTCCTGATATGTGTTTACAATAGACTCCCCCCATTCCCCCGTTACGAAAGTATGGATAAATTTTTAGGTAACTATATAGCAATTTAACCCAATTCGTGCCTTGCCGTTCCAGTCCTGCGATCTCTCGCTCCGTCTGAATATCCGATAAGGTAGGCTTCTTCTGCATCTTTGTGTCTGCCTGTCCCTGCCTGACTTTCTTCTATATCCTCCCAAGCAACTTCACTTCTGCCTGTGTTATTATATCCATCCTCATAACCTAAGTCATAAGCGCAACCACAGCATTTGTGGCGTTGTGCGCCTCCCTGACCTTCTGGAAGATCTAATAGTCTTTCGTTGTAACGGTGTTCTTTATTACATGCCATATAATTGAGTTTAAATGTTTCCTTTGTTTGCCCACTTTTGAAACTCTCCCATAGTGAAAACAGCAAGTAAATTGTTTCCTACCTGTTTTCGCATCCATATTTCTGCCTTTTGCTTATATCCTCCACCATCTAACAACACAATGGTTTTATAAGGGTGTCGCTGTTGAATATTCAAAACAAAATACGGGAATTTTTCATCTACCGATCCGCCCGACTGTTGCCACTTGCTTTCAATGATTAAACATTCCTTCCATTTTGTTGGATGATATAACACAAAGTCCCCATACATGGGAGTTTCATAAATGCTATTACCTAAGTGGAACTGCCTTGTATAAATAGGCTGTTCTAAATAGATAGC
>JBGAWP010000006.1:0-108483 GCA_044227505.1 Chitinophagales bacterium
AATTTTCTATGGATAATATTAATTGCTGGTAGGAAGTGAAGTCACCGATATTAGCCGCAAATTGATGGCAGCCGCTCAAAGCACATTTATTGCCGATAATATCCTTCACGGTATTTTCATAGCTAACAAAGGGAAAAACGGAATCGCAAACAGATGTTTTATGATCATATTTGCAACCCGTTAACCCTAAACATGAAATCACACTTAATAAAATGAGTTTCATTTCACTACTATAAGCGGATGCATTTCGAAACTATTTTCGTAAATTATTTTTACAAAATACACTCCTTCCGAAAGTGCGCTGATATCGATATCAGCAATTGTATTTTTTCCACTTGAAATAATTTTGGTATTTTCAACCATAGCATTACCATTAATATTGTATATAATATAGCCATCAATTTGTGTATTCATATTTTGCGATATTATAGAAAAACTTTTTGTCGCAGGATTCGGAAATAATTTTATAGCTGATACAACATGTTCAGCATTAAGTATCCCTGTTTCAGAAGAAATGGTAACATCATAATCTTCAAATTCGCCGTGGTAACCAAATGGATCGGCGGGCACGTCACAAGGTGTGGGTAGAATATGTCCACCGTTGCTCGACATTTTAGCAGTGACACGCATTTTTGTAACACCGGTTAAAGCTGTTATCGGAATAACAAAGGAATCCTCAAAGGTTCCAACTTCGTGATGGTCTTCCGACAATACGGTTTCATCAATATCGGTAAAATCACCATCCTGATTAAAATCGATCCAGATGCGTAAATTCATATCATCACAAATTGTTGCATCAATGGTATGCGTTATGGAACTTGTATATTGTTCTCCTTTTAACAGTGTAGTTGACATTCCGGTATTAACATAACTGTTGTTTGGATAATTTTCAAGATCACTCGATTCGCGATCAATGGTATTTAACATAAAATGTGTAATGCCCGGCATATTCGCATTATAGGGAATTGCAGTTTCGGGTGTGCACCATTGTGCATGCATTGGAAATAAATTAATTGCAAATGCAAATAAAAGAGGAGTGTAGAAGTTAGGTTTCATAATTATTGAATTTAGTTTATCCAAAACTATATGCAATAAAATCACCAAAAAAATTCCTTAACATTAGAATTGTCAGAGAGGTGTAATTTAACGTATGTTAAAGGGTGTTAAGGTAGTAGTTAGTATATAGTATTTAGTAGATAGATAAATTTGAGTGGGGGAGGGTAGGTGGTTGTGTTGAATTAAATAAATTAATAGAGATAAAATTAAAATTGATTTATAGGAATTAAATTTAGAATGAATATTAATATATATTTTAAAATAGATTCTTTTACCGACTAACAAAAATTTAATTAATATCAACGAAAATAACACTCCCTGCAAATGCTGATGTCCATCTTTTTCACAATGCAGAATACTTAAACGACCTCACCACAATTTCCTGTTCCAATCCATCAGTTGGTTTTGTATCGATCCAGGGCAATATCCAAAAATTAATTCGGGCATTGGTAACCTCGCCGGGACCGGGAATTACAATTGGGACGGAGGAATTTCCATTTTCGTTTTTTACGCGCGCGGGATTATCCAAATCAAATGACCAGTATGCAGTTTGTTGTAATGGATCTATTTTATCTCCCTTATAACTTGCCCAGGTAATTAAAGTGTCGGTCCAGGTAAATGTATGTGTTGTTACACCAATAAGATCGCCGGGAAGTGTTGGTGCATTAAATGATCTTTCAGGATAAGTAGGGCCAAATGCAACGGGTTGAACGGAATAATGTAAAGTAGTAGCAAGTTCTGCATCACCCCATTTTGAAAATTCAATATCTATTTCACTGTTTGCTTCTGTATAAAATGATTCATTGTCCCAGGAAAATAATCCTACAGTAATATTCTCCGGAATATTTTCGAGGTCTGCCTGTAAAACCCAGGTGTATGTACCATAACCAATATTATCGCGTCCAACTATTTCTGAAGAATACCATTTGCCATCGTGTTCTGCAATCCGCATATGTAAATAACCATTTTCATCCACAAAAACATCTTCATAATATCCCGAAAAATAATTTGGACCGGGACCAACTGCATATTCATTTATTTTTATATCCCAGGTATAACCGGAGAAATACACAACATCACCAACACGACCCAATACATCTTCCGGCTCAGATTGTTCGCAACTGCCGATCACTAAAAATAATATTCCAAGAAAAAATATATTTTTCATCTAATTTATTTTGAAAGGTAAAAAGCGGTTTTTTGATCACCAATAGAAACATCAAACCAACCTTCTTCAGAAATCCATTGTAAATCTTTTCCTACAAAGGCAAGATCTTTTTGATTTATTTTAAATGTAACTTTTTGTGTTTGACCTGGTTGCAGAGTTATTTTTTCAAATCCTCTTAACCTTTTTACGGATGGTGTAATACTGGCATATCTATCTGCAATATATAATTGCACAACTTCTTTACCGGCAACAGCTCCGGTATTCGTAACATTTATTGAAATAGTTACTATTTCGTTTTGTATAGTATCATCCGAAATTTCGATTCCAGAATAAACATATTGAGTATAACTCAAACCATAACCAAATTCCCATTGGGGATCAAATGCTGTTCTTCCAAAATTTACGTCTAATGTCTCGGTATGTTTATGATCGTACCACAATAATGATCCTTCATATCGCGGATAGGTAATTGGTAATTTACCGGAAGGATTTACATTTCCATACATAATATTTGCAAGGGCGGCTGCGCCATAATCGCCTGGTTCATACGCCAGCAATATTGCATCACAAAATGGTTCTATTTCATTTACAAGTAATGGTCGGTTCTCCACTAAAACAAGTACTACAGGTTTACCTGCTAACGCCATTATGGAAAATAATTCCAATTGGTCATCAGGTAGTGTAAGAGTATTTCTGTCGCCAACTTTTTCCGTAGAAGGTTGCTCACCTAAACATATTATAACTACATCAGCATTTTGTGCTGCTTCCATTAATTGTTTTGCACCTTCCTCTGAATTAAATAGGTCGGAAGAAAGGTAGGTGGAGTTTTGTTTGTTAAATGCCTCCTGAATCGTTAATTTAGAATCATCATCCCAAGTAGTATCTACTCCCTGCCATGTTCTGGTCCAGGCTCCGTTTAACCAGGTTAAACTATTTGCAGCGGGGCCGGTGATAAATATTTTTGTATTTTCTTTCAGGGGGAGGATATTATTTTTATTTTTTAATAAGGTGATCGATTCTTCCGCTGTATTTTGACTTTCTTTTGCAAATGCAGTTGATCCGAATTCGGGATATTTATGTTTGTTTGGTGTAAATGGTTCCTCAAATAAACCGAGGTCTTTTTTTAATTGTAATATTCTTCTAACGGAAATATCAAGTCTTTCTTCCGAAATTGTACCTTCCTTAACTAATTCGATGAGTAAAATGGTAAAATTATAATCATTGGGAACCATACACATATCAATTCCGGCATCTACCGACATACGCACGGCCTCTTTTAAAGTAGGTGACACCATGTGAATATTATTTAATTTCATGATGTCTTCCCAATCAGTAACTGCAACACCTTTGAATCCTAATTCTCTGCGCAATAATGTTGTGAGTATATCTTTATTGGCATGCACAGGAATGCCATTTAATTCGCCGCTGTTGATCATTACAGTAGCTGCGCCGGCATTGATGGCTGTTTGAAATGTTGGCAGGAAATATTCGCGCAATTGAATTTCATCTATATAAACCGGTGTTCTGTCTTTTCCGGTGCGCGGCATACTGTATCCTAAAAAATGTTTCATGCAAGCTGCAACATTTACATTTGACGATAAATTATTTCCTTGATACCCTATAACCGCAGCTTCTCCCAATTTTTGTGCAAGCAAAACATCTTCGCCATAAGTTTCAAATAATCGCGACCATCGGGGATCTCTTCCCAGATCTAAAACAGGAGAAAAATTCCAGCTGATCCCACTTGCACGAACTTCATAAGCAGTTATTTGAGAAGCTCGTTTAACGAGAGCCGGATTCCATGTTGCCGCTTGTGCTAAAGGTTGTGGAAACAACGTGGAACCCATCGTATAATTTGCACCGTGAATGGCATCAATACCATAAATGACCGGAACCTTTAGTCTTGTATTTTCTGTAGCAACCTGTTGTATTTCTCCAATAATTGCATGCCATTGTTCAAGAGGATAGGCATGACCTCCACAATTAAGAATAGATCCTACATGATATTCAAGTAATGCTTTATTTAATTTGGCTTTATCAATATGATGTGGTTCCACAAGTTTATATATATCACCTTCACAAACAACATCGAGATTTAGCTGTGTCATTTGCCCAACCTTTTCTTCTATTGTCATTTTCGACAATAAAGATTCAATATCAACTTCAGATTGTGCTGATAGGTTGGAAAAAAAGGTAAAGGCAATTAAAAATAAGGAGCCTATTTTCAATAAAATATTTTTATTTAATTGCAGATTCATTTGTTATTTGCATTTTACCCCACAATTGTGGTGAATTATGAAATCCTTCATTATATGGATTGTTCCATCTGTATTGAATTTCCCGGCCATTTATCTGATTACCGGCATCAATTGCCACTTCAATACCATAGGTTGAACCGGCAATAAAGTTAGATGCAATAAATTGCTGCAATGGGATTGATGCTTCCAATAAGTAACCTGAATTTGTTTTTTTGGTTACCACTGTACCTTGCGCAGATTGTTGCATTCTCCAGTTCCATATTTCCGGATTAGAATTGGCCCTAATTCCCAGATGTTGATCGGAGAGCAGAAATGATTTTCTGGTAAGAGATGCATTTGCATTTGTTGAGAATGCAATTTCTATTGCATCACCATTCCAGATATCCTTTCCATTTTGATTATTTTGCAGTGGGGTTTTGTCGACAACAGATGCAAAAAGTGTAATGGTATTTTGTTGTAAACTGAACCACACTTTTCCATTTTCCAATTCAAATGGTGTTTTATTATAATTTGTACTGTCAAAAATTCCATCAACAACCGGAGCGGAATTTTTAATTTCGATATCTATTGTTTTAGATTGAACGGACTGACCCGGAATAATGCGCAATTCGTCTAAAAATATTTCTCCTTCCGATTCAAATTGAATAATAAGGTGTTTAATGCTGGTTATATCTGCATCAAATTCTGTCAGATCAAATGCACTTAAAGGAACCTGAACTTTGGTCCAGTTTTCTGTTATTTTTTGTCCGTCGATATAATTTGCAAACACGCCTGCCCACGCTTGACCACCGCTGTAATCTTCCAATGCCATTGCCCAGGGTAAACCATTTTGTGTGCCTTTCGGCGAACGCACTAAAAATTCAATGGATGCATTGGGATATATTTCCTGTAAATTTTTTGGATTCCATCCATCCCATCCAATACCCATACCTACCCAGATGCAACCGCCTGAAGTTTTGTTCCATTTTAAAAATAAAGCTCCGTTATCAATTGCTTTTTCATCAAAAACATTTTCAACCTTCAAACAAGACGTGTCTTCAGTAAACCAAATTTCGCTACTTAAATAATCTTTAAAGATCTGTAATGCATAAACATTTTCAATATGCGGAACGGAATCAACAGTTGATGAATTTTCAAATAACCCGATCGGTTTAACACTACATGACCACATGGAGGAATAAATTATTCCACTTATGATTAATACAACTAATCGATTATTTGATTTTAATATCATGGTTGAAATGGTTCGGTTTCAGTAAATAGGAGTAGATCCATCCATGCTTTTGCATAGCCGGTTACAGGATTTGCGAGCATTAATATAGACACCATTTGTAATTTTTGCGGTTCATATATTCCATTGCCAATAGGATCGGATGGAGCGCCATCAATTAATGTTGGGAGATCGGAATATTTACTGCTGATCAATTGCCAACCATCGTCTCCGGTTAATTTAACTTCTAAGGAAAACAGATCCTCCGATCCTGCGGTATATACACCATCCATATTGTCGTCCTCTTTAAATTGAAATAACACAATACCATTTGTTAAGCCGGGATATTTTGCAAGCATAACATTAAAAAATACATTATTTGGATTGCTGTTCAAAGGAAAAGTGGTTGAACCATATGCTGTTGCCGGAATATCTATTAATCCTATTAACCAGTCCCAATCCACAGCACCTGCCATATTGTAATATTTTGTTCCCTGAGCTGCTATTTCTTCATCTGTAATAATAAAACTCATGTCGGCACCTGATTGAATGAACGACCCCCAACCCGGATTCCATTCTCCCTCAAAATCGGAAAGTAAAAAACCATTAATTGATTTTGTTCCGAGTACTTGCACGGAGGTTATTAAACTATCTGCCTCATTGCTTATTGTTAATAAAACACTGCAATCTTCTGCACGGAACATAGGCAACGTTGTTGTTGTTCCATTCCAAACTGCGTTCGTTGCGTCCAATAATCTGGAGAACCCCTCCAATGTAAATTTTGCACCTGACTCCTGACCTGTTATTTCCAATTTCCAATTTACATTTTTAGAGAATTCGGCGGTTGCAATTATATTTTGGCCTAACGAAAAATCAACGGTTGAACTACTTACTTGCAGACTATCAACTATAAAAAATTCTCCATAAATATCAGTCAGTGACGGACCGTCAAAGGTGTCATTCTCTGTTGTGCAAGAAATGATCATCAGGAATGACGCGAATAATGGTAAAATATATTTTTTTCTCATGATCAGAATTTCATTGAATAAATTAGGGTAAAATTGTTGATGGTATAATCAGGAGTAACATCTAAAAGGTTACTATTGTTTAAACTAAACTGGTTGAATTGCCCCATGAGATACGTTTTTTCAGAAAAATTCCATCTGGCACCTGCACCCCATATCCGTTGTTCGGCATTTGCGTAGTATTCTGTGAAGTTAATGATCTCATCGTAGAGGTTAACCTGATTACTGAATTCAAAACCGGAATATGCATGATTTTGAATGCCGGCACATAATTCCAGATGTGAAATAATTTCAGCTGAAAGCCCTACACTTATAATGTCAGTATTAAAATCAACATCAGGTACACCTGCTTCACCTTTTCTGCTGGTTTGATCTCTGCGAATATCGGCATTTAAAACTATTGATTTTTTCGATTTAAGGAGTTTTCCAATAGCAATTTCAGCTCCTGCATTCATGCGATTGAATTCGCGTTTTACTAATGTTCCCTGACCGCGAATTTCAGTTTGTGAAATAAACGCAAAATTTAATTGAACAGATTCTTTCCACCCTGCCCAATTTAATCCCGTTTCGAAACCCTGCCGATTAGGTGTAGCATCTCCATAAGGTGTGATATTATCATAACCGGGATTAAAATCCATCAAACCATTTTGTAATTGTAAATTATAAAGTTCAGATTCGCGTAAAAGATCGAAAGAAGTAAATCCTCGCAAGATCTGATCATTGGTTATTCTTTCAAAACTTGCCGGGAAAGATTCAAAATTAATACGTTTAGTTTGTGCTCCGGGACTCCTGAAATCAGCACCAACACTTTTCAATCTTAAATAGATCCCGATTTTCCATGGTGTATATTCTGCTGTTAATTTCGTGTCAAAAAAGTTATCGCTTAATACCGGAGCAAGCGAATCGTTAAGTATTTCCATTTTCGATACACCGGTTTCGGCACTCAAATTGAATTTAAGATCGGAAATGATATATTCCGCATTTGCATTAACAGTAGTTACCGGATTTTTAAGTTGTTGATCTGTTGCTGCTGTTCCCGCAAAATCATACAAATTGGAATAATTTAGCCCGATATTAAAATATTTACTTTGCAAAACGGTCATATTTGCTGCAGAAAAAAGTCTGTCGGGAGATGTACTTCCATTTGTTGCAGCAATATGACTAGTAAATAGATTCCAATTTATTTCCTGAATATATTTTTTAATAATAATTCCAAAATCTACAGAGGCACCTTGCTGTCTCCAGGTATTGTCATCACTAAAAAAATTGTCATAATCAATTTGATCCGACAAGTGAGAAAAAACAGCCGGGGTAAATGAGGATAATTCTGCATCGGAATTATAAAAAGTATAAGGTGTAAGTTTATAATTAATATCACCCACCTGATAACGCACAATATTTTTTATTACTCCTTTTACATACAATTCACGAACATCAAAAGTTACACCGGAACCCCAAAAACCACCAAAATCGTTTCTGATGCGCACCATACTTTGTATTTCAATATTTTCGCCTGGTCTCACCTTCATTCCAAGATCAACAAGAGTGTGAGATGCTAAACTTTTTGGAGCTGTAACAGTATCTGCCTCAGAAAGATCCTGCGATAAATTATCCATGAACGAAAGTGTTCTTGCCATTCCGTTTAGCGTAAATTTTTTGATCTCCGTTTGTGCCTGCACTACATGAAATGTGCTGCACGTTAGCAGTAAGAAGAATAATGTTTTTATTTTTTGCACTAGAAAAATATTTTTAGTTCAACAATTGTTTCCTGATTTCTGAATTTATCATCTGCAAAACTTGCATCTTCAAATTTCGACCATCTGTTCCGCACATATAATATCGCGTTTCTTCCAAGGTCAATATCGAGCCCTGCTCCATATCCGTTTCCGGTTTGATTTCTCGGACGCCTCGTTTCTTCATCAATATCTGTTTGGTAATTTCCTAAGGTTCTTTCATAACCAATATACCCTGAAAGGGTAAGACCATTTGTAATATTGTAATATAATTCCAATTCACTTGCATATTGTCTTATATATGCTTTTTCAGTTACAACAGGAATTGCAGACCATGTTTTTTGGGCGCTGCTATAATATCCAAGGAAGAAAATATATAATGGCCTGTTAAATAATTTAGATTTAAATTTTAATTGTGGTTCTAAAACAGAAAAATATTTTTTATTTACTGCTATTCCTGAGCTGTCGTCACTCAGATAAACAGTTTCATATACATCTCTGAAAATAACGGAATATCTGTCGTAAGGTCCAACATTTGTAGGATAAGCGAAACGCCAGAAACGCGATCGCGTTAAACTATTTACCGGATGCGTATAGGTAATGATATTTGATGCAGGTGTAATTTCACCTGTCATTCCAAATCCAATATTGTAAGAAAATTTATCCCAAACCTGTTCAATATTTAAATCAAGTCCTTGTCGGTTGTTGGAGAGTTGTCCCATACGCAACATCGAACTTCCTGAAAGTTGTAATACTGCACTACTTCCAATAGCTCCGGCAGGAATAGTATTGGTGGTAAATTCCTGAACACTGCTATTTAAAAATGTCGCATTGTTATTAATTACATCCGGGCTGATCCTAAATCCGTGTAAGCTGAAGGTTGGAATATTTTTTTGCTGTGGGCTCGTAATTGTTGCGCTCATTAATTCTCCCCAACCTTTATTATGTATGGGACTAAAATAATTTGCTGCGCCTGCTTCCAGATGCAATCCAAACTTAAACCAGGTTTGTTTTAACTCAAAAGTAAATTGATCAAATCCAACTTTTTCTAAGGCAAGGCTATCTGAATAAGTCAAACTATGTAAAGTATTTATGGAGAGATAAGCGCCATTATTTTGATTCTTAATTATTTTACCGCCATACGTTATATTAGGTGTGCTGCTGAAGCCGCCGTTGAGTTCTGTTTTTCCGACCAATAATTTTGCAGCCATATCTCCCGGTAATTCTGATGCGTCTAATGCAAAACCTTTAAAGGCTTTATTTCCCCAACGCACATCCTGATCAATTGCGCCTTCATTGAAATATTTATCATACCTTGTAGAAACGGAATTTGCAATTGGATCCCACGGGTTTCTTTCAAATAAAGTAAATCGGTTATAACCTCTGAATGAACCCAAAGTAAGATCTGAAATATAATGCCATTGTATACCTCCTGTGCGAATGGTAAAAGAGCCGAATGGAGTTTCATGTGTGCCCGTAAAATTTATTCCAAGGTTTAATATTAAACTGGAACCTAGTCGGGTTCCTGATAATGGATCCTGAACACCTGGACGTAAAGAATCTACAACCTGGTCACCATAAGTTGCATCCAAATTGCCATTCAGATATTGATAAGAATAAATATCAAATGCCCATGAAGTTTTTAAAGTTGGCCTTCCGGAAACATTGAGTTGGAAGGTTGGAAGTTGACTGTCGTCTCCAATAAATAGTTGATTAACAGGTGTTGTTACACCACCGTCTGTACTTAATAAATACGGAACAAAATTTCTTGTTTGCGTGCCATAAAACCGATAAAATCCGGAAACGGAAATACGATATAATTCAGATTGAATTTCTTTCGGGAAAACGCCGATTGTTTTTGATCCATCCAACTTGGTTGTATCTGATTGGCCGTATAAAAGCATCTGGGATTGTATTAATAACCATACAAAAATGAATACCGATGCGATTTTAGAATAAGGCATTTGGGTTTTCAAATGATCATTATATGCAATATCTTTTACAGGCATTTTTTAAAAGTGAAAGGTGTATTATGTATCAAATGTAATACTTTTTGTAAAATTTACAATTAGTATAATTAAATTTTTTTTTGCCGGGATTTGGTTTCTTCAGAGTGTGATCTTCTTAAAAGAAATTGCCGGCCCTTCTTTTTTATTATCTCCTGATGGCAGCACATAAAAAGGGATGTTTTCATATGCATAATGTCCATTATTATCATATATAAATAAGAATAACCGATAAGCACCTTCTGTGCCCGGAGCGCTAAATTTTACCGTATTCTTTTTTGAGCGCATCGAAAGACCTTTAAGGGATGGTGGTTTAGATTCGGCATCACCGCCTGATTTGATATCCTGACTTTCGGATACCACTTCCCAATGGTAGTGCAGTTTATCATTATTATTGTCGATAGCCATTGCTGATGCAAAACAATCAGAATAAGGTTTAACAAGAATTTTTTCGCCTTTTTTTTGGTCATTTAATACAACCGAATTTAATACAGGCGCCGTATTGGAAGGTTCCTTTTTCAACCAGATCCTTTCCAGTTCATCTATCGCCTGAGATGACAATCCATTTTCATCAAATAATCCGTACCAGGTTGCTGTTGTTTCTTGTTTCTGACCCCATAAAAAAACATAAGAACCCAAACATTTTTGTGTATCCCGCTGAATAGATTGTAAATACCTTTCCTTATAACTGTTTGCCTTTTCAGTGCTGTTTTGTTCAACGGGAGCGCCCCACAATGTTTTAGAAACCTCCCAGTGTCCGTTAGGACCCCATTCGGTGATCATATAGGGTTTATCCCATTTTGTTGTTCTGAGTTTATCATATACATATGCAAGATCGCCATACGTATTAATACCATAGATATCAATTTCGGGCGCACGCTCCATTATCAACCTCGTCTCGGTGGTATCCAAACCTGCAGTAACAGTCATGGTCGGGTGATTGGGGTCTAACTTGTGGATCATCGCTGCTACATCATTCACAGCATACCAAACATTAGTATTTGTATAAAAAAGATCCACCTCATTCCCAACACCCCATGCGAGCAATGCAGGATGGTCCTTATATTGTTCAACCACGGTTTGAAAATACAAAAGTTGTTGTTTTACTTTCTCGGTATTATTATAATCAAAACCATGACGCTCATGCTGCATCCATAAACCGAGCAGAACTGTTAAGCCCATGCTCTGTGCCTCATCTAAAATTTCTCCTGCATTATCGCTTCCCCAGGTTCTTATTGAGTTCGCTCCAATGGAAACTGCTTTTTCGAGATGTACTGTGCCCCCTACGCCCTTAACATAATAAGGTTTCCCTTCACGATACAGTTGCCAATTTCCCTGCGCATCCTTTTGAAGAATTACCGGAATAGCTTGTGCTGAAATATTTGAAAAGGAAATAAATCCAAGCAACAACAATATTAACCCCAACAGCTTATTTGATTTCATTGTGTTTTAAGTATGATTTTTTATCAAATTTATACAGCCTCGAAGGTCTGTGCGGCACATCTTTCTGGTATTCTTCTGTTTCCAGCACATATTCAAAGAGGCCTGCTTTTTTTCTAAAGTTACCCTTATCGAATTTATTATCCAGTATCACTTCAAAAAAAGTTTGAAATTCGGTAAGTGTAAATTTTGGAGGTAAAACACGGTTCCACAATGGATATCTCAATGCACTTTCTTTTAATTTTGCATAGGAGTAATTGATGATCTCCCGATGATCAAATGCCAGTTTAGGTAAAGTTTTAATACTATGCCAGGATGCTTTTTCAGCCCAAAATCCAGCCTTGGGATTAAAATCCTTCACATTTACCAGTGCATAATAGGCTACCGTAATTACTCTTCCCAAAGGATGTCTGTCAACTGCGCCAAAGGCATGTACTTGCTCGAAAACAACATCAGGTAAGTTGGTAAGGTCTTTTAAAACACGAACCGCTGAAGAATCAAGATCTTCATCAGAATATACCAGATCGCCCGGTAAAGCCCATAACCCTTTAAATGGCTCGGCTCCCCGCTGTATCAATAATACCTGTAAATCCTTTTTGCCGATCCCGAATACAACACAATCTATCGAAAACGCTGTTTCAAAAAACGACTCAATAGGTACGGAATAGATCTGATACTTAGTATCTCTTCGATTGCTTTTTGTAGCTTTTGGTTTGTTCATTTAACCTGACAAATGTAAGAAACAATTTTGCAAATTGCCTTTTTGCGGGAAATACTTTAACACTTATTGTAAAAAATACTTTAAGTCTTATTGTAATAATTACAAAAAGTATTTACATTTACCCATCATTTCACTCACAAAAACAAATTATTATGAAAAAATTATTTATTTTACTTATGTTATTTAGTGTTACGGCGGCGTTATCGGCTCAAACCTATAATGTCACCTTTAAAGTTAACATGAACGAAGTTGTTGACCCATTTACAACACCTGAAGTAAACGGCAATTTTAACGGCTGGTGCGGCGGATGCAATCCAATGACCGATGCCGATCTTGATGGGATTTGGGAAGCAACTATTGCTCTTGCTCCCGGTATTTATGAATATAAATTTGCAAACGATGCTTGGGCAGGTCAGGAAAATCTTATCCCCGGAACAACCTGCACTGTTACAAATTTTGGTTTTACGAACAGATCACTGGAAGTTGTTGCTTCTGATATTAATTTGGGTACAGTATGTTGGGGAAGTTGCGATGATTGTGGTTTAGCTCCGGTTTCCAATATCACTTTTCAGGTAAATATGAATGGAGTTGCGGAACCTTTTACCACGCCTGAAGTAAATGGCAATTTCAATGGTTGGTGCGGAGGTTGTGCGCCAATGAGCGATGCAAACAGCGATGGTATATGGGATGTTACCATAGCACTTGCTGCCGGAACTTATGAATATAAATTTGCATATGATGCATGGACGGGTCAGGAAGCTTTGACAGAAGGTTCTCCATGCACTGTTACTAATTTCGGTTTCACAAACAGAGCGATCACCGTTGCAGGTGATGCAGTTTTATCGCCTGTGGTATGGGCAACCTGTGATGCAATTAATACCGTTATTACACCTGGCGTATCAACCACAATTTGTCAGGGTTCCAATGTGAATTTTGTTGCGGCTTCAGGATATACTTCTTATCAGTGGAAAAGAAATGGAGTTAATATCGGTGGAGCTACATCTTCCAATTATGTGGCAACCACACCTGGAAATTATTCCGTATTAATTTATTCGGGAACTGCGTTTGCAACTTCTGCTGCAACTACTTTGATCGTTTCAAAACCGGCACCAAAAATTATGGTTGTGGGTAGTCTTGATATTTGTTTAACAGGTTCTGTTTTATTGAAGGGAAAAGTTGGTGTAGGCAGTACTTATCAGTGGTATAAAAATGGTGTTTTAATTGTTGGAGCTCCTTTAAATTATACAGCAACTACAATTGGAAGTTATAAGTTAAAAGAAACTACAACCGCAGGTTGTGTTAAGTCTAAAACCGTTACTGTTACCTCCTCTTGTAAGTTAGGAAATGTTATTAATGATAATGTTGATATTACCATTTCTCCTAACCCTGCCAATGATGTAATTACAGTGAAATCTGACAGGGAATTTTCGAATAATGAAAATGTTTCTATTATCATTTATTCCACCACAGGAATTGAAATTTATAATCAACCGGTAACTGCAAATGGTATTATTAATGAAACTATAAACTTAGGTTATAACATTGCAAGTGGAATGTATATTGTTAAAATTTTGGGTGCCGATATCACCATCACAAGATCGTTGATCATAGAATAAAAATTGAATCAAAAAATGATAACCCATTCCATTTTTTTGGAATGGGTTATTTTTATGATACAACATTACCGACACAGCGTCTTTTTAATAGAAAAAATGGTCAATAACCTAGCGGAATTTAACTGTTTACACAGTTAAAAACCGGACATTTTTTCACCGGTTTATCCTTCGGTTTAGCCTTCTGCATCTTATTTTGTTCATCCATTAATTAAACAAAATAATACTTGAGAAAATATTAAATATTTTCCTTTTTGTAAATATTACAAAAAGTAATTAGCTTTACTACATTATTTAATATTTAAAATATTAGTCATGAAACAATTATTTACTTTATTATTGCTCTGCACCTTTGCAACAGGTGCTATAGCACAAACCTACAATGTTACCTTTCAGGTAAACATGAATGAGGTAGTAACACCCTTTACCACGCCGGAAGTGAATGGCACTTTCAACGGCTGGTGCGGAGGTTGTGCAGCCATGAGTGATCCCGATATGGATGGTATTTGGTCCATAACGATCTTACTTGATGCCGGAACCTATGAATTTAAATATGCAAATGATGCCTGGGCAGGACAAGAAACCTTAACGCCCGGAGATCCATGCACGATAACTACGGATATTTTTACAAATCGTTTGCTTACAGTAACAGGTGATATTGTTTTAGATCCTGTATGTTGGGGAAGTTGCGAGAATTGCGACGGAGTGGTATTTACCCAAATGGACCTTCCTGTCACTTTTGAAGATGCCGGCGTTGATTACGGGTTGATCGGTTTTGGCGGAGCAGAAGCTTCCACCATTGAAACAGATCCAACCGACCCGGCAAATACGGTAGCTAAAGTGATAAAATCGGCAACCGCTGAACTTTGGGCTGGAACAACGGTTACAAATCCGGCAGGTCAAGGTTTTGCAAGTGAAATTCCTTTTACGGATGTGAATACTACAATGTCGGTTCGCGTGTGGTCACCCGATGCGGGAATCCCGGTTCGCTTAAAAGTGGAAGATCATTTAGATCCTACACATTCGGTGGAAACAGAAACCATGACCACAGTAGCCGGTGCCTGGGAAACACTAGTTTTTGATTTTGCCAATGAAGCTCCCGGCACTGCTGCGCTTAATTTGGCATATTATTTTGACAAAGCTTCCATATTCTTCAACTTTGGTACAACAGGTGCGGTTGCCGGTGAAAAAATATATTATTTTGATGATATGATGTTTGGTGGCGGCGGCGACCCAATGGTTTATAACGTTACTTTTAAAGTGAATATGAATGAAGTTGCGGAGCCTTTCACAACTCCGGAAGTAAATGGATCATTCAACGGATGGTGCGGTGGTTGTAACCCTTTATCTGACCCCGATGGTGATGGAATTTGGGAAACAACTCTGCCTATTACCGAAGGTTCCTATGAATTTAAATATGCATATGATGCCTGGGCAGGTCAGGAAAATCTTACCCCCGGAGATCCATGCACAATTACACTGGGCGGTTTTACAAACAGAGTATTAAATTTTGCAGGTGATTATATTTTTGACGTTACATGTTGGGGCAGCTGTTCTGATTGTGGTGTTGTAGAACTTGAGCAGATGGACCTGCCAGTAACTTTTGATGTGGAAGGTGTTGATTATGGTTTAGTTGGCTTTGGTGGTGCTGAGGCTTCCACCATCGAATTTGACCCAACAGATCCTTCAAATATGGTGGCAATGGTGATAAAATCTGCAACTGCAGAACTTTGGGCCGGCACTACAATAACAAATCCTGCAAACGAGGGTTTTGCAACTGAAATTCCATTTACCGATGTGAATACACAAATGTCAGTTCGCGTTTGGTCACCGGATTCGGGAATTCAGATTCGATTGAAAGTAGAAGATCATCTTGATCCAACCAAATCGGTGGAAACTGAGGTTACATCAACCGTAGCCGGAGATTGGGAAACGCTTGTTTTCGATTTCGCAAACGAGGCTCCCGGAACTGCCGAGATCAATCTTGTTTATAATTATGACAAAGCTTCCATCTTCTTCAACTTTGGTGTTACCGGAGCTGTAGCAGGGGAAAAAACATATTATTTTGATGATGTGATGTTCGGGGCCGGTGGCGGACCGGTTACTTACAATGTAACTTTCGCCGTTAATATGAATGAGGTGGTAGCTGCATTCACTTTACCGGAAGTAAATGGTGAATTTACAGGCTGGTGCGGTGGTTGTAATCCATTATCTGATCCTGATGCTGACGGAATATGGTCAACAACATTAGCATTGGAAGCAGGCACCTATCAATACAAATTTGCATATGATGCATGGGCTGGCTCTGAAAATCTTACTGCCGGCGATCCTTGTACATATACAGATGGTGGATTTACAAATCGTATTATTGAAGTTACAGAAGACATTGTATTGGAAAATGTTTGTTGGGGAAGTTGTGATGCATGCGATGTAATAGAAGACTCATTATTTGATGTTGTATTTACAGTTGACATGAATGAAGTTGCTGAACCTTTCACAACTCCTGAAGTGAACGGAACATTTAATGCATGGTGCGGTGGTTGTGCTCCCATGAGCGATGTTGATGGTGACGGAATATGGACTTTAACAATTCCGCTTGCAGCAGGCATTTATGAATATAAATTTGCTTATGATACCTGGGCTGGATCTGAAACTCTATTAGAAGGTGATCCTTGCACAATTACTGCTTTTGGATTTACAAACAGAGCTTTGGAAGTTACCGAAGATGCAGTACTTGATACTGTTTGTTGGGGAAGTTGCTCTTCTTGCGAGGCTACTCTTCCAACCTATACGGTATTATTTCAAGTGGATATGAGCACAGTTACAGAAACATTTACCACACCGGAAGTAAACGGAACATTTAATGGATGGTGCGGTGGTTGTGCTCCGATGAGCGATGCTGATGGAAATGGCGTTTGGGAACTTGCAATAGTTTTAGCGGAAGGCACGCATGAATATAAATTTGCTTATGATGCATGGGCCGGACAAGAAGATCTGACAGAAGGATCTCCTTGCACAAGCACAATTGATGGATTTACAAATAGATCAGTTACTGTTACAGGTGATGCAACACTTGATGCAGTTTGCTGGGAATTATGTGTAGGTTGTGAAGTAGGTATAAATGATATTCCGGAAACAAATGTTTCTATTTATCCTCAGCCTGCATCTCAAACTGCATATATCGCGTTTGAAGGAAATGTTCCATTATTTTCACAAGCGGTTATCACCGATATTACAGGAAGAATTTTACAGGAAACCACAATTCAAAGTAATAACCACATGTTAAACCTCGAAGGTTTAGCTGCTGGTTTATATCAGATTCTTGTGGTAGAAAATAATAAAATTATTTATTCCGGAAGTTTATCGGTTCAATAAATAAAATTTAAAAACGAAGAAGCCGGTTGATGTATATTGACCGGCTTTTTTTTTAAGGAGAGAGGAGTTATCCCTGCGGGATAGGAGAGAGGAGAAAGGAGAAAGGAGAGAGGAGTTATCCCTGCGGGATAGGAGGGAGGAGAAAGGAGTGAAGGAGTGAAGGAGTGAAGAGTTTGTATCTTTTCGGCCTTAAATTTTTTAATTGTCAATTATCAATTATCAATTATCAATTATCAATTATTCATTAAGGTGAAAGTATTTAGTAATATATTTCCATTGTTATCTGTCAATTTAATAAAATATTGTCCCGACAATAAGTTGGATAATAGGATTTGCGAGGTGCCAATCAGTATTTTAGAATAAACAATTTCTCCCCGTAAATTTAGAATATCCATAGAAAGAAAACTAAGGTCATCGCTAAAAACAATATTTAATGATTTTACAACCGGATTTGGAAATATTTTAATATTTGATTGCCATTCCGGAATTTCCAGCAGATACATAAATTCTTCTGATGTTCCAATACACCCGTTTGCATCTGTTACGGTTACAGTGTAACTACCAAATTCAGTTGGTATATAAGTTTGGTCGGTTGCGTCAATTATAGGAGTTCCATCTAAATTCCACTGATATAATTCTGCAGTGGAGCAAAAAAAAGTGCCAATTGCAAAGGTTATTTCGGGGACAGGTAATGGATTATTTACAATTAAAATGGGTTCAGATTGTCCGTAACAACCATGTATATCAGTTTCTACGACAAAATAATCTCCAGCATCATAA
This sequence comes from Chitinophagales bacterium, assembly GCA_044227505.1. Lineage (GTDB taxonomy): Bacteria > Bacteroidota > Bacteroidia > Chitinophagales > BACL12 > UBA7236. Next base: position 18,386 of record JBGAWP010000006.1, read on the forward strand.
ACCATTATTGAATCTGTGGTTAAACCTGTATTCCAAAGTATATCTCCTGTTGCTGTAGTAAATAATAATGCTGAATCGCCTTCGCAAAAGGTAGTAGGATCTGAAGTAAAAATTTCGGGTTGCGGCAGGTCATAAACTTCAACATAAACTGATGCGTAATCGTAACAACCATCCGTTGTTACCTTAAGTTGAATTGTTCCATTATCATCAACTACGATACTATCGGCGATAGGCCCTGGAATCCAATCCAAAATATCGCCTCCTGATCCATAAAGCACAACAGAATCACCCTCGCAAAATTCCAGCGGACCACCGGGGGTAATTAATGCAGTTGGAATTTCGTGGAGTGAAACATCAATAGTATCTGAATGTAAAATACATGCATCATCATAAACGGTAAACCAATAACTTCCTGAATCATGTACGGTGATGGACGTTGTTGTATCACCTGTATTCCATAAATAAAGATCTGCATCAGGATCAACAACAAACAGCATCACGGAATCACCTGTGCAAAGTGAAGTATCGCTTTCAAAATCAATTTCTTCAGAGGCGTACGGATGTAATTCTACAGTAATGAGAACAGTATCAAAATAATGATCATAGGTAATATTCCAATCGTATTCCAGAGAAAAATAGCTTGTATCTCCTTCAACGCCCGGAAAAAAATTATGGAATGTAAAAGAGGGATAGGAATCACTTGATGAAAATGCCGGTGGACTATCAGAGTAATAAACCTGATAAAATCCATAAGTATATTCTGTTTGATTGTTTACTGTAATTTCTATTTGTCCATCGCATGGCGGAACAATATAAAAATAATCGATATCATGATCAGTATCCCCATAATCCATATTTGTACCGTGCATTTTTGTAACAAAGGTTGTATCAAACGGAACATACCACGCATCCTCAAATGTATTATTACATTCACAAATTTCCGAAGTATCAATACTTATATTTACCGTTATTGATGTGGAATCGTAGGAGGGATATTCGTTGGAATAAATATAGAAATAATATATGCGCGGGCAAACTACGGTATAAGTGGAAAGATCAACAGGTCCTGCATCCACATCAAAAATGGAAGCAAGATCCGAGGTTGTGGTATCGTCGTCATAAACCTTTAGAACGAGTTCCAGTGATGAAGGATTTTCAATATAAATGTGCATTATGCCTGCAACAGGAACTTCCACTTTAAAATAATCTCTATCTGTTCCACCAGGATATAAATTATTTGTACCATATATTTTAGTAGTAAAAGTAGTGTCAATAGGAACTTCCGTTGCATAGGCAAAACAGTTATTACATTCTGTTATTTCATTTGTATTTAAATGGATATTAATATACAGAAGATCGGGATCGGCGGCATCATTATCGGTCAAATAACATTCATTAATTAAGAGGTAATAGGTTCCTGGGCAAAGTGCAAATTCTTTCTGAACATCAAAGCTAACATATCCCTCCACACTATAGGCAATTTGAGTTATACCATCATTTGCTAAAAGTGTAACTTCTATTGCAAGTGCAGCCCCGGTAGCTTCGGTATAATTATTAACCAATACTTCGAGAACTCCTGGTTCTGTAACTTCCAGTTTAAAATAATCAACATCACCAGGTTCCGGACCAATACTTGACCAAAATCCAGCAGGAATATTTACCAATGGCGCCTCATCCGGTGAATTATTCGGAACGTCATCTTGTGAAAAGGTAATTATAGGTGTAATTAATATGAGTATTAATAAAATCAGAGTTTTCATAGCTGTATTTTATTCGATATTTTTTTGTTTGGGTTTAATAATAATTTCAATTTAAATATACACTTTTCTTATTTCCGAAAGTGATGTAAGACACAGAACACAGGACACAAGACTAAAATTGATTTATCCCGATAAATCTTATTCCCAAGAACAAATTATCAGCAAGTTATAAAATTTTCAATCCAAACCGAACGCCCCCTTTTTAAACCTTTCCCCAACCTTCCTTCCTTTATTTCCTTAGATCCTTACCCTTCTCCCCCTGCCCGACGCGGCCAGCAGGCGGGTTCGAATCTTCTCCCTTCGATTCTTCCTCAGCCCCTTCGAATCTTTCAATCGCGATCGCTACATATTTCTGCGATATTGTCCCCCCACCATAAACAACGCCTTCGTTATCTCCCCCAATGAACAATATTTACATGCATCCATCAGTGCTTCAAATAAATTTTTATTTTCTATAGCAGTTTTTTGAAGATGGCGGAGGTGTGAGGCTGTTTTATCAGCGTGATATTGGTGGAGATTTTGGAGTGTGGTAATTTGAAATTGTTTTTCATCTTCCGTGGCGCGAATTACTTCTTTGGGTAATATTGTTGGTGAACCCTTTGAATTTAAAAATGTATTTACGCCAATAATAGGATATGCTCCGGTGTGTTTTAATGTTTCGTAATAAAGACTCTCTTCCTGAATTTGTCCGCGCTGATACATGGTTTCCATTGCACCTAAAACTCCGCCGCGTTCTGATATTTTTTCAAATTCGGATAAAACTGCTTCTTCCACCAGATCAGTTAATTCTTCAATAATGAAAGATCCCTGTGTAGGATTTTCATTTTTCGCTAAACCTAATTCTTTATTAATAATTAATTGAATTGCCATTGCACGACGAACACTTTCTTCCGTTGGTGTTGTTATAGCCTCGTCGTATGCGTTAGTGTGAAGCGAATTACAATTATCATAAATTGCATATAATGCCTGCAGAGTTGTGCGAATATCATTAAAATCAATTTCCTGCGCGTGTAAACTTCTTCCGCTGGTTTGAATATGGTATTTTAACATCTGACTACGCTCGTTCGCGCCGTACTTGTGTTTCATGGCTTTCGCCCAAATTCGCCGCGCCACGCGCCCAATCACCGCATATTCCGGGTCAATTCCGTTGCTGAAGAAAAAGGATAAGTTAGGCCCGAAATCATTTATTTGCATTCCGCGACTTAAATAATATTCCACATACGTAAATCCGTTAGCTAAAGTAAATGCCAGTTGTGTAATGGGATTTGCACCGGCCTCCGCAATATGATATCCTGAAATGGAAACGGAATAAAAATTGCGCACTTTATTATGAATAAAATAATCCTGCACATCGCCCATTAATCGCAAAGCAAATTCTGTGGAAAAAATACAGGTATTTTGCGCTTGATCTTCTTTTAATATATCTGCCTGAACAGTTCCGCGAACAACGTTTAAAGTATGTTTTTTAATTTTTTGATATACATCGGCCGGTAAAACCTGGTCGCCGGTAACACCTAACAATAATAATCCGAGTCCGTTGTTCCCTTCGGGTATTTCACCATTATATTTCGGGCGTAAATGTTCTTTGCCTTTATAAATTTCTTTAATAGTATCATTTACTTCCTCCAATAAATTATTTTCGCGAATATAAATTTCGCATTGTTGGTCAATGGCAGCATTCATAAAAAATCCGAGTAACATCGGTGCCGGACCATTTATTGTCATCGAAACAGATGTTTTTGGATCAGATAAATGAAATCCGCTGTATAATTTCTTTGCATCATCCAAACAACAAATACTCACCCCGCTATTGCCAATTTTTCCATAAATATCAGGGCGATGATCTGGATCGTTTCCGTATAAGGTAACGCTGTCAAATGCCGTGGATAAACGTTTTGCGGGCATTCCCTTACTCACATAGTGAAATCTTCTATTGGTGCGTTCCGGACCACCTTCACCGGCAAACATTCTGGTCGGATCTTCCTCTTCTCTTTTAAATGGATAAATACCGGAGGTAAATGGAAATTCACCGGGCACATTTTCCTGCAACTGCCAAAATAAAATATCTCCCCAAGCCTCATATTTCGGAAGTGCAATTTTTGGAATTTGTAAATGACTTAAACTTTCGGAATGTGTTTTTATTTTTAATTCTTTTTCTCTTACTTTAAAAATATAGTTTTCATTTTTGTAGGATGTTACCTTGTCATTCCAATTACTTATTAACTCAAGATTTTCATTTTCAATTTTGATGGCGGTCTTTTTATATGCCTCTTCCAGTTTTTGTTTTAACTCGTCATCCTCAATTAATTCTTTTGTTTTATGAATAGCATATAACTTTTGTGCGATATCTTTTTGCTCCAACGCTTTTTTATCATAACCTCTGTTATTTTCAGCAATTTCTGCGAGATATCGCGTGCGGGGAGGAGGGATGATGAATATTTTTTTACTCATCTCATCCGTAATATGAAAATCGCTGTGCAGATCCACCTTTGTTTTTTCTTTGATGGTATCCATCAAATGACGGTAGAGCTGATTTGTTCCCGGATCATTAAACTGCGATGCAATAGTTGCAAATACCGGCATTTTTTCAACATCAATTTCAAATAATTTATGATTGCGTTGAAATTGTTTCCGCACATCGCGTTGAGCGTCACTTGCTCCGCGTTTATCAAATTTATTGATAGCAATAATATCTGCAAAATCGAGCATGTCAATTTTTTCCAATTGACTTGCTGCGCCATATTCCGGAGTCATCACATACATACAAACATCGCTGTGTTCTGTAATTTCTGTATCACTTTGTCCTATTCCGGAAGTTTCAAGAATAATAAGATCGAAATTAGCTGCCTTTAATATTTTAACTGCTTCATCTACATGTTTGCTCAACGCGAGATTTGCCTGACGTGTTGCCATGGAGCGCATATAAACACGAGGATTATTTATTGCATTCATGCGAATTCTATCTCCCAATAATGCTCCACCTGTTTTTCTTTTACTAGGATCAACGGATAAAATTGCAATCGTTTTATTATCGAAATCCACCAAAAATCTTCTCACTAATTCATCCACTAAAGATGATTTTCCTGCTCCGCCTGTACCTGTAATTCCCAATACCGGTGTTTTATTTTCTTTTATGAGCACTTCCACCTGTGTCATGATATTATTTGCATCAGGTGTATTATTTTCCACTGCGGAAATTAATCGCGCAATGCTTCTGTATTTTTCCTGCGAAGAATTATTTTCATTTAAAAGGGATAATTTATTAAGCTCGCCATTTAAATTAATTCCCGTTGCAAAATCACTTTTTTCCACAAGATCATTTATCATTCCCTGCAAACCTAATGACCTTCCATCGTCAGGGGAATAAATTCTGGTGATACCATAATTCTGCAATTCTTCAATTTCGCTTGGAAGGATAGTACCTCCACCTCCGCCGAAAATTTTTATCTGCCCTGCACCCTTTTCTTGCAACAAGTCGTACATGTATTTAAAATATTCGGTATGTCCACCTTGATAACTTGTCATGGCAATAGCCTGCACATCCTCCTGAATTGCACAATTAACAACCTCATCTACACTGCGGTCATGCCCAAGATGTATCACTTCAACACCTGTTGCCTGAATTATTCGGCGCATCACATTAATTGCAGCATCATGTCCGTCGAATAAACTCGCAGCGGTAACAATTCTGATCTTATTTTTCGGGTGGTATGGTAAGGCGTCTTTCATTGTATCTAATATACTGCAAATTTAAGGATTTCAGGGTGATAGGAGGGAGGAGATATCGGTTATTGGAAAATTCAGCCTATAGAATAGTTATTTCTTAGCTTGATGATCCTCGTTTGGGCTAAAGCCCGATTGTAGTTTGTCTTTTAACCCACCGGCTAAAGCCGGGGGTTATTGGGGATTAAGTTTTGATGTAAAATTTATATTATGCAATCCCATGTATTTTAAAATAGCCGTGGGTTTTAACCCACGGATAAAAAAACGAACACCTCATAGGGCTTTAGCCCAAACATAGATTTTCAATTGGAAAGTAAAGCTGAAGGGCGGAGTTTTATATAATTATTTGATTTTTTACTGTTCGTATTATTGATGTTTTAATCTAATCATGATGATCCTCGTTTGGGCTAAAGCCCGATTGTAGTTTGTGTTTTTACCCACCGGCTAAAGCCGAGGGTTATTGATTAGATTGGCTAAGGACTATGTGTAGGGTGGGCATTTCTCCCACTGGCTAAAGTCGCGCGTTGTAGATTTGATTGTCCAAAGACGGAGGGGTAGTTTGGCTAAAACCAGATTGTATGGTGTGAGCTTTTACCACCGGCTGAAGCTGAGAATGTATTATTATTTGCGATTATGTATAGGTTTTTTCATATTGCAATGCGAATTATGTCCATAATAGCAGTGGGTTTTAACCCACTTATAAAAAAAACGAACGCGTCACCGGGCTCTAGCCCAAATATAGATTTTCAATCGGGTCAACAATTCAATAATTCGAAAACTGATGTTTAAATAAAAATTCTCCGCGATCATTTTTTGCTGCAATTATATACATGCCTTTGGGAATACTTTGCAGGTCAATTGCATAGGAGTTGGAAGTTTCATTCGCGCCTATTGATGTCACCATTGATCCCGCTGAATTAAATAAAACAAAATGCAGATCTTCAAAAGAATACTGATGCGATAATAAGATCAATTGATCGGGAAATTGTTGTGCGTTGTATACATTGGTTTGTTGTTTCACAATTAATGGAATAATTTCTGAATACCTAAATTTACCGTCATAATCGGTTTGTTTTAAACGATAATATCTTGCACCTGCCAATAAATTATGATCAGCATAAGTATATCGTAATTGTGTTGTTGAATTTCCTGCTCCGGAAATATTGTCGAGTGCATAGAATTCTTTTCCGTCGAAGGATCGTTCAACTGTAAAATAATCGTTGTTGATCTCGCTTTGTGTTATCCAATCAATTTTAATTTCATCCAACATTTCTGTTGCATTGATACTAAGGAGTTCGATAGGTAATGTCAGAAATGATAATGTAATATCATCCACCGCAAAAGAAGGATCGTTTCCATTATTATCCGTATCGTTCTTCCAATTAAACTTTATTCGAAAATCCGGGATATTGTTGGCGCAAGCCGGCAAAGTGTAACTATAAGCAGTCCACCTTCCCTGACAACCCAGTAAACAGGAAAATGCTGTGCAGCTAATAGGTGATCCACCGGCATTGCAACAATTTGTAGTAAGATTAGTTACAAATGTCCATGAGCTGCCACCGTCGCAACTATACGACCAACTTGCTACATCCTGCGTGCCTTCACCATATCCGATAAAATTAAAAGCGATTGTAATTCCGAAAAGACCAGTATTATCAATAAGTGGTGAAATTGCATCTTTATTGGTAAGCGCTGTTCCTGAAGCAAAATAAGCAGCTCCGCAGTCACCACCCGCACATAATCCGACATTTACCGAACCCACGTGTAAACTTGCATCAGAGGGACAAACAGAACCACATGTATTTGGGGCGTTGCCACATTCTTCCACACTTGCAAAAAAGGAATTCGCTTTTACGCCCTGCGCTCCGTTTAATACTTCAGTCCAGGCACCGTTACCGGTATCTAAAAGATCTGCACTAGTATTCTTTATTCCCGAACCAAAAGTTTCGGTCCAATACACCTGCGCTGTAATAGTTTTTGTTACAAAAATAACAAGGATGTAAAGGGTGATCTTTTTCATTTAAATCAATAAGTCCACTTTTTATCTGTGGTTTATTAAATTTAAAGTTAAAGAACAGTTCTGATATTTCTAAATTCCGGTTTAAAATTGGATTGATGATAGGTAGTTGGAATTAATTTCCGAATTTCAATCAACTATTACCATCATCATGTTTAGTTTTATGCAGTTCATGGAGGTTTAAATTAAGCGAAATTCGAGCAACTGGATCCAAAGGATTTTGATTGCCTTGAGATGGTAACAGATAGGCAAAATCTAATCCAAAAGTATTATAGTGTATTCCTCCTCCCACAGTATAAAATTGTCGTCCTCCTTTTGTTGCATGTTCATAAAAATATCCTGTTCTTATAGCCAATTTATTATCGAACCAATATTCCAAACCTGTTGAGATGGTTACTTCATGAATCTCTTCGGTAAATCCATCAGGAGCATCACTGAAGGAATTAAATATACCGCTTAAAACTGTTTGTTCTCTAAAATCCGGAATTCCATTTTGAGGTTCGATATCTGAAGTATCCGGTGTTGGGACCATCAATTTGTTTAAGTCAATTGCAAAAGATAATTTGTTAAATTCGTTCAAGTTTACCTGGTAAGAAGTCCCGATTGCAAGATTAGTTGGTAAATAATCTTTTTCTATGCTGGATGTATAGATGATCTTATTTCCAATATTCGAAACGTTTATTCCTATACCTAATTCGGAATCTTTATTAAATATTTCAAATTTGTTTGAATTAAAAAGGGAAATATCAGATGCAATTCCCTGTGCAGGTTTTATTTGTACACCACTAGCCGCATACGCTTCCGGAATATTTGTATACAAATATTTCAAATTCAAACCCACGGAAATATTTTCAAATACTTTTCTTGCACATCCCACATCAAATGCGAATTCTCTGGTGTGAAAATCATTTAATGTTCCGGTTCCTGTGAGAGCAACTTTACCCAATGAAAAATATCGGGCAGATAAGGTGACAACATTTTTGTCATTTAATTTCTGATATCCATATACAGAAGCCAAAAAAGGATTTGAATTCAAACCGCTCCGAAAATGAACATAGTTTACAGAAACTGCTGAAGGGTGATCATCATTGATGAACCCAAGTTTTGAAGTATTCCAATAAATGGAATTTACGTCCGGTGTAGTTGCAATTCCAACATCTCCCATTCCAGCTGAACGAGCATCAGGAGTTATTCTTAAAAAAGGTACAGTGGTGGTTACTGTATTTAGATAATCACTTAAATTTCCATTTCCCAAAGTGATCTGCGATTGAAGCGAATTGTTCACTAAAATTGCCGAAAATACAATTGCAATAATTTTATACATAGGTGTTTTTTTGGAGTAATTAAAACATAATAAAATAACGATTTGAATCAGGTTTTATTATTACTTTCTGAAATCCCAATTCCCACCCCGCAATCATAAACTCCTATCCCGCTGGGATACCTCCTCACTCCTTTCCCGAACGGAATACTCCTCACTCCTTTCTCCTCACACCTTTCCCGAAGGGAATACTCCTCACTCCTCACTCCTTTCTCCTTTCTCCTCACTCCTTTCCCGAAGGGAATTCTCCTTTACTCCTCTCTCCTTTTCCTCAAAAAAAAGGCGACCCTAAAAAGATCGCCTTGTAATAAAATGCGTTTATTTAAATTATCCATCAGCACCTTCATCATCTCCGCCGCCGCCTTCTGCCTGAAGAGCATCAAGATTAAACATTAAAGTAAAACGAAGCGTATTGTCTAATGGATTTTGATTGTTTGATGTTGGAACCAGATAAGAGAAATCAAGTCCGAATACATTGTAACGCAATCCTAAACCAACCGTAAAGAATTGGCGACCACCTTTAGTTGCGTGCTCATAAAAATAGCCTGTGCGCACTGCAAATTTATTATCGTACCAATATTCTAAACCGGTAGAAATTATTACTTCATGTAATTCTTCACTGAACCCATTTGGAGCATCTCCAAAAGAACTGAACATTCCGCTAACCACACCTTGTTCTTTAAAATCAGGAATTCCGTTCTGAGGATCCGAATCGGCAGAGTCTGGTGTAGGAACCATTAATTTATTAAGATCAACTGCAAGGGTAAGTTTATTATAATCGTCGAAATGCACTCCGTAGGAAGCGCCAATACCAAGATTAGTCGGGATATAATCCTTTTCTATACTGGAAGTATAAGTGATCTTATTTCCGATATTGGAAATATTTAAACCCAGACCTAATTCAGAATCTTTTCCGCTGGTTTTAAACTCGTTGGTATAAAACATGGATATATCTGCTGCAACACCTTGAGCAGGTTTAATTTCCACCCCATTAACCACTTGACCTGTAGCGAGATTGGAATATAAATATTTCAAATTGAGTCCTGCTGCGAAATTATCGGTCAGTTTTCTGGAATACGCCACATCAAAGGCAAATTCGTTGGGTCGGAAATCCTGTAAAACATTTCCGGAATTATCGGTAAAAGTGATGGTCCCCAGTGAAAAATATCGGAGCGAGGCGCTTAAAGCAGACAGTTCATCTACCTTCCAATAGCCATTCAAATAGGCGAGGTAGATATCATTAACAAGGTTTTTTAACCAGGGAGTGTAAGTAATGGAAAGTCCTGAAGGATGCTCATCGTCAATAAAAACAAGTTTTGAGGCATTCCAAAATATGGAGTTCGCATCCGGGGAGATCGCGATACCCACATCCGCCATACCGCCGGAACGCGCATCAGGCGCTATTCTTAAGAATGGAACAGCTGTGGTAACTGTATTTAAATAATCATCCCCGGTACCGGTACCTAAGGTGATTTGGGATTGAAGGGTAGTTGAAAGTGTGATCACAGAGACAACCAACATCGAAAATTTCTGAATTGTAAACATAAGTTCTGTTAAAATTGGGAATGCAAAAATAAAGAATTCTATAACGAGGGAAAAATCATTTTAGTATTACAAGTTTTTGAAACTCGTTAGCTTTTGAATTGTCGCTCCCTGCTTTTACGGTTAATTTGTAAATATAAACACCTTTTCCAATATTATCACCATACTCGTCAAGACCATCCCACTCTATATTGTCTACCCGATATCCATCAGTGGAGACCTGTTGTTCCAAAGTTTTTATTCTTTTCCCGCTCACCGTAAAAATTTCCACTTTTACATCCAAAATATCTCCCGGACGATTGTGTTCAAACCAGAAAGAGGTGTTTGTGGTGAAGGGATTCGGGTAGTTTAAAACATGACTCAAGGCAAGATCGGCGGTTTCGGCAACCACAAACTCTGTATAACCCTCCCCTGAATTATTATAAACATCCCAGGCCTTAACCATTACAGTATGACGCCCTTCAGAAATGTCGGCTAAAGGATAAGATACCGTCCCGCTTTGATATTCATCTAGTTCTGCCTCATAATAATCGTTGAGTTTTAGCATGGTTTGCTGGTCATCGTCCAAAGTTGCGGTAATGTCGTGTCCAATTGCATTTCCGAGTGCATTGATACCGTTAAGGTCGTTCAGTTTTATCAATAAAGTAGGATCCTCATCGGTAAGTCCACCAAAAACAAAGGTTTCATCATTCATAAAAACATCAACAACAGGACCTTCAGTATCCTCAGGTGCGTCATCGGCTGTTCCGCCAATGATCACATTGAAATCAGCGCCGTTTGCATCTTCCAGGCCATTATCGGCATAATAACTCAATTTTCCGTTTCCATAAGTGTAAGAAATATCCTTTGGCACTATAAAAGTGTAGGTGAATTCACCATTTATCACACTTGCTTTTCCTTTATACAATGCATTTTTCTGTAATTCAAAAGAGAATGGTTGACTTGGTCCGAATCCTACACCGGAAAATGTAGGGTCGTTTACCAATGTATTTATCGTAACAGGTTTATCATAAACGGCTGGATAAACTATACCATTAAAGGAAGTCATTTTTACTCCGGTTTCATCATTTATCTGGCCGGTGATAGTTACTTTATCCAATGCTTTTAATGTATCGGTATAGGAAATGATCGGATAGGTATTTACAGTTGTTGTTTTAACACTGTATTTAGGATAATTAAGCACTAATGCAGGATCGCCCAGTAAAATAAATTTCCTGTTATTTTTTGGATCAGTGGTCACGGCATTTTTTCCTTCCCTCACAGCATCACCCAATGCAGGATATTTTCCATCAATTGGTAAAAATAAATGTTCAAGAAAATTACTGTTGAGATCGTAATTTGCAGCAGCGTAAACTAAACGCACTGTTGTAACTAATGCAATTGCACCACCACGCGGATTTAAAAGTGTTAATTCACCGGCAGATTGTCGGTCAGGATTATCATAACGCGAAAAAGAACATGTAGCAGTTATAAATAATGGAAGTTTGTCGTAATTGTCAAATCCATTAATATCATCCACCCCTAAAACCCTTTCCTGTGCCCAGTTCTGTTCGTTTCCATGTCCAAGATAATTCATAACAAAGGCGCCCGAAAACATACGATTTGAAATGGCAGTTTCCACTTCCGGATATCGTTCACCACCTGCACCCGGAATTTGCTGATAAGAATCAAAATATATTTTATCGATATTATAGATCGGATAATTATCTTCTAAATATTGTGCCAGCAGATCAGCATCTTCAACATGGGTATTATAATCTTCATCATCGGCAATAAAACAAAAAGAATTTCTCCAGCTTCCTAACGATTCAACAGATTTATAGTGCATTATTTTATCTACCATTTCTGTTGCTTCTTCAGCTGTAATTACTGGAAGTCTTCCAACACCAATATCAAGTTTTTCGGATGTTTCTTCAATATTATCTCCTTCACTCAGATCTAAAAATCCAAAATAATCATCCGTGCCATAAGAAACACCGCGAGCAAGTGATTCATTACTTTCATAATTCGGGATCTTTAATGTGTTTTTATCTGCATCAAACATAATATATCGGTAGTCAAATGATGCATCACCAAATAATAATAAATATTGTGGCATTAAATTTTCATCTCCTGCAGCACGCGTATAAAACATGCGCATAAGGTCGCGAATTGCAGATATGTCCTGTGCACCGGAAGAAAATTCATTATATAATTGATAAATATTCACCACCAATGTATCTAATCCATGTGTATCATGATGATAGGCTGCAAGCCTGCGCGCTTCACTTAAAAATGCAGGATGCGAAACGATCACATAATCAGGTGCAAGGGTTAGATCGTGAAGATCCTGATTTGATACTTCGCCTTCATAATTTAAATCAGCGGAAGAAAATGCATCGTCTGCATAAAAGGCGATAAATTGATTTAAACTATCTGAATTTAAAATAAAGGTGATGTCGGAACCTGATATTGTATATTCTTGATTTTTTACATTGATGCGATCTGTCACATCCCATATTAAAATTCCGTTATCTGCATCCAAAATATATTTCGTGATATTTCCCGGTGCAACAGTTCTAGAATCTCTGAAATATAATTGTGCATTGTTATATTTTAAGTTTGACCGTCCTAATAATTCTATATAATTTAACCAGGCGGTTGATGCACTGGAACCGGTGAATTTTACATTCATATTAAAACTGGAACCAGGCGCTGTAAATGCTGTCTCTATTCCGGCTTCTATTGCATAAGTTTCTGTAAATCCACTCACCAGAAGTGGAATAATGCACGTGGCGGGAATAACCGTTGTATTGGCGGTGTAATTTAAAGCGATTGTGCCTACAGGACTTGCCCCTGCTGCTTTTGAGCGGATGGTCATTGGTTCTCCCGTTATGAGATCAGGAAAGCTAAAAGAATAATTTCTTTCTGGAGTATATGCATCAATTACATCTCCGTACCATGTTCTTCCTGAACTAATTAAATTTATTTTATCAATGTCGACAAACGACATAATATCATAACTTGATGTACTGATATTTTCTGCGGGAAGTGAGGTTTGATCCTCAATAAATTTTCCTGTGCCCATGTCAGGAGAAATAAAATAATAGGTCTTATCAGAATAGATATTATTCTTATGCGAAAATACTTTTGTGGTTTCATTATAATACCAGCGATGAGGAGCCTGGCCATAAAATAAAATATAATCTCCATCCTCCAAAAAATCGTTGCCATTTGCATCGAATTTATAAATGGCATTTTCCTGAATATCGTCATAACGGAATATTGCGTTCGACTCAGGCAACATTCCTCCGCCGTTTCCAAAAATGCCAAGCGTAGAAAAATTTATAGCTCCTGATAGACCATTCGCATTTAACCAACTTCTGTCTATCTTAAAAATACCTTCTTTGGTGATGCTGAATTTATGCCAGGTACCTGCAGATAACTTTGAGTGATCAGTAAAATCAGTTACATCGGATATTTTGTAGTTATTGGTATTGGATATTATATTTATTACTAAAGTAAAACTCACCAATTTTTCAATCGAACCTGTAAATTTATTTTTTCTCAGGGGAACAAATTGTACATCGAGTTGTGCTTTATTTTTTGCAAATCCAATACTGTGTTCTATCAGTATCTGATCGTTGAAATTGTGTTTATTTTTTTCGTTTATTTTTCCGGTATTTGATCCATTTGTAACTACTTCAAAAACTGCATTTTCAATCGTCACCGTTACTGTACCTTCCTGTCTTATCGCAAAAGATTCTGCAAAAACCGGCAACATTTCATCATTTTTAAATCGAAAAGAAGCGCCATCAAATTGAAGCGCCTCCATTTTTTTTGTGTCATCGTAGGAAAAAATACGCGGGGTTTCTGACCAATTAAGGGTTCGATCCACCGAAAATTGTTCACCGGCTAATACTTCAAAGGAAAATAAACACGTTAAAATTGCAGTCAGAATAAGCCGGTTCCTTTTGTTATACATTTGTGATCCTGTTATGGAGTTAGTGAATTCAATTTTTCAAAGTGTCAGTAAAACGCAAATATCCCTATAATATTGCCATTCTCAGGTCATTTTTGGCGAATAGGCGATATTTTATTGTAAGTCATATTTTTTCCTTTTTGTTCATTTTGCAACAACTTTCCTTACATGCTCAGGATCTGCGCTTTAGTCAATGGCATGCATCCGAAACTTATGTTAACCCCGCTTTTGCAGGTGCGTATAGTCAACCCCGAATCATTTTAAACTTTCGCGATCAGTGGCCTGATATGCCTCAAACCTATATTTCTTACCGCGCAGCATATGATGGATATATCAATGCAATAAGCAGTGGAATAGGTGTTTTTGCTTATCAGGACAATCAGGGCGACGGAGCATTGCAAGCTACCACAATTGGCATGCAATATATGTATCAGGCAAGGCTTTCGGAGAATTGGGCACTAAATTTCGGGATGCAATTGAGTTATTTGCAATACAGGTTGAATTGGGCCGATCTGCAGTTTTACGACCAGATAAATTTGTTGTATGGCTTCAACGATGCACTCGGGAACCCCAATTTTACCCTGGAAGCCGCTCCCACTGTGCTTTCTGACGCATCCATCGATTTGGGTGCGGGGGTGTTGTTATACAGCAATAACCTGTATGTAGGATTTTCCGCATCACATCTGACACAACCAACCATCAGCTTTTATGGAGATAACTCCAGTGTAATACCCGTAAGTATTTCAGGGCAGACAGGTGTTTTTATCCAGGGACCAAAGAAAAAAAATCCACTTATCGTAAATCCATTTGCTCTTTACACCAATCAGGCAGGATTTCAGCAGATTCAGGCAGGTTTATATGTAAAAAAAGGAATTATTTTAACGGGATTGTTCTTTAAACACAATACTTCAAATCTAAGCGACGTTGTTGTATGCGCGGGTTTATCGAAAGGATTGGTGAAGTTTGCTTACAGTTATGATATAGCAATTGGCGATTTAGCAGGGCTCAGTGGAGGTGCTCATGAATTGTCGCTGATGTTCAGTTTTAAGGAAAACAGCAAACGGACAAAAAAAAATAGCCAAAAAAGTATGCTCGATTGCCCCTCAGTGCTATGAATGTAAAAATAAGTTTTATACATTTGCGTTAACTCTGTAAAAAGATCAAAGTATGAAAAGAAAACTTCAGCCTGCAATTGTATTTTCAATTGTAGTTATTGTGCTCGCATTTTCTACTTCCTGTAAGAAAAGGTCGTCGGTTACTAATTTTAAGTACAACGATGCCAAATGGGGGGGATTTGAAGCACACAAATTCGCAGGACAAGCCACAGGACCTAATCTTGTGCTCGTTCAGGGTGGAACATTCACCCAAGGTTGGTCTGAACAGGATGTAACCTTCGAATATAACAATATTGCCCGCAGGGTAACGGTTTCGTCGTTTTATATCGATGAAACGGAGATCTCGAACCTGCAATACCGCGAATACGTTTATTGGGTTACTAAGCAGTTCCCCGATTTCCCGGAAGTGATCAAGAATTCACTACCCGATACATTAGTTTGGCGCGAAGAACTTTCCTTTAATGAGCCTTATGTGCAGTATTATCTGCGTCACCCATCTTATCAAAACTACCCTGTTGTAGGGGTTTCCTGGTTACAGGCAACTGAATTTTGTAAATGGAGAAGCGATCGCGTAAACGAAATGATACTTGCCCAGAAAAAATACATCGACGTAAATACAATGGGAACCGGTGAAGATAACTTCACAGGCGAAACATATATGACCGGACAATATACAACCGGTATCAAAAAAGGTAAAAAAGATTACAGCCCTTATGCTACTGACCCGAAAATGGGAAGAACAGTGCGTATGGAAGATGGAATCATTATGCCTGATTACCGTTTGCCGACAGAAGCAGAATGGGAATATGCCGCTCTTGGTTTAGTAGGAAACAGAGTTCCGGGCAATGAGATGATATCTGACAGAAGGATCTATCCATGGGATGGAACCTCACTTCGTCAGCCTTCTGCAAAAGAAAAATGGGCTCAGGGTAAAATGCTTGCAAACTACAAACGCGGTCGAGGTGACTATGCGGGTATAGCAGGTAAATTAAATGATAATGCGATCATCACTTCTCCGGTTTATTCATTTATGCCGAACGATTATGGTGTATATAATATGGCAGGAAACGTGAACGAATGGGTTGCCGATGTTTATCGTGCCGTAACCTATGCTGATATGGAAGATCTCAATCCTTATCGCGGAAACGAATATCAGGTGCGTGATCTTGATGAAGATTCTTATCCTTTATTGGATTCATTGGGTAGAATTAAATACCGCCCTGTGAAAGATGAGGAATCTGTAAACCGCAGAAATTATAAAAAAGGATATGTTGTTGATTATCTGGATGGTGACTCTACTTCAAGTGTTACTTATGAGTATGGTAAGTCAACTTTGATCAGCGACAATGCGAGAGTATATAAAGGTGGTTCTTGGGCTGATGAAGCTTTCTGGTGTTCACCTGGTTCACGTCGATATTTGGAGGAAGATCTGTCAACTGCAACAATTGGTTTCCGTTGTGCAATGATTCGTTTAGGTGGAGATGTTGACAATGAAACAAAAGGTGGTAATCACTTTAAGAAAACTAAAAAACAAAAGAAAGTGAACAAGACCGACAGAAACATGAATAAATTCTGATCTGTTCGTAACTTATAGAAAAAGCCTTCCAGTTAAACGGAAGGCTTTTTTATTTTTACTCTTTATGAGCGAAACCATCGAAAAATTATTTGAACTTTTTCAGCATTGCAGCGGAGCTACCATTGATACCAGAAATATTTCCGGCGGCGAAATGTTTTTTGCTTTAAAAGGTGCAAATGTAAATGGAAATGAATTTGCGCAAAAAGCTATTGATAATGGTGCAATTTGTTGTGTGGTGGATGATGAAAAATATGTAATTGATCATCACTGTTTTTTAGTGGAGGATAGTCTTGTGGCTTTGCAGGAATTAGCCAAAAGATATCGCGCTACATTTCAATTTCCTGTATTAGCAATTACAGGAACAAATGGAAAAACGACGACAAAAGAATTAATTACCAAAGTTTTATCTGCAAAATATATTACCTCTGCTACTAAAGGAAATCTCAATAATCATATTGGTGTTCCTCTAACTTTGTTATCCGTAAAAAATGACTGTGAATTTGCGATCATCGAAATGGGTGCGAACCATCAAAAAGAAATTGAATTTTATTGCAGCATTGCAGATCCTGATTTTGGATTAATTACCAATATTGGGAAAGCACATTTAGAAGGGTTTGGGGGTATAGAAGGCGTGTTGAAAGCAAAATCAGAATTGTATCTATATGTTAAACAAAAGAATGGTGTTTTGTTTGCCAACAGTGGCCAGCATTTATTAAATGATGTGATAGGTAATTATGATAAGGTGATAAGATATGGTTTTAAAGAAAACGATTATCTCACCGGAAAATTATTATCAATGGATGAATATGCTGCTGTTGAAATAGATGATGAAATTATTATTCATTCGCAGCTTGTAGGAAATTACAACGCGGAAAATATATTGGCTGCTGCTTGTGTGGGGAAATATTTTGATGTGGGATATACTGAGATACAAACTGCAATAGAAAATTATTTCCCAGAAAATAACAGAAGCGAATTAAAAGAGATTAACGGCAATTATTTTATTTTGGATGCATATAATGCAAACCCTTCGAGCTTAAAAGCCGCACTCGAAAATTTCAATCATCTAAAAGCAGAAAAAAAGATCGCTATAATAGGCGACATGCTCGAACTCGGAGAATTTTCAGAATCTGAACATAAAGAAATTTTGCAAATTGCGTTGGGATTTAAATTCGACACAATTGTAACAATAGGGCCCGAATTTTTAAAACACAAAACCTCCGGTATCATCCAATTTATGAATAGTTATGAAGCGAAGGAATGGTTTAATGAGCAACATTTTTCCGGTGCAACAATTTTGTTGAAAGGGAGTAGAGGAATGATGTTGGAGAAGGTGATAAATAATAAATAATAATCAAAAAATAAAAAACATTAATCGGATCCTAACCCAGAACCCAGAACTCCTAACCCAGAACTCCGAACTATCAACCTAACTTATGAAATATCCTCAGCCATTTTTCCGGAATTTCATTTTTAACCGCAGCCTCATAATCTTCATAAGCGCAAGGAACTAATTGATGGCGTTCGAAACGCTGTTGAACTATAAATGGAACTTCTACCCACCAACGTCCTGTTTTATTGCTTTTCCAAAATGTGAGATCATATTCGTTGTCGCTGATATTGACAATGTATTTTGTAAATTCTTTTTCTGAAACAATGGGATAATCACTTTTGCGATTGTAATATCCATCCACAAAATACCAGATCATTTGTGCAACGAGTTGCGCGGTTAATTCCTGGTTGTCGAACATGGGATTATATTCGTAAATACCCAGTGAAGTTATTTTATCGCTCATGCCAGCATAACGCATCACCTGACAAATTTCTTCTCCCGATAAACCATTGGGTGTGGCATGTGCATTTCCCGGAGCGTCGCAACCGCGAATGGCACCAATATCAATACTCAAAATATCAGCATCGCGTACCTCTGGTTCGGCAAACTGAATATTTTCTTTCATACGACCTAATCGTATCGAATCAAAAAACAATGCATCAATTGTTTTTAATATATCCGGTGAGGTAAAATGTGTTTGATATGCAATGCCGGCATAGTTGAATAAAAATTTAGGTTCATGTCTGAATATGTTTTGCAACCAGGTTCTTGCAGGTGGCAAAAATTCTGGTTCATCCAGGTCTATCCTTTCGTCAATCACCATTAAATTAACGGCTTGCCCTAAAAATTCATATCCTGCGTATTGGCCTATGGTAATATCCTGACTTCCTCCGATAATTATGGGTAATATTTGTTGTCCGAGAAACCACTCCATTACCATTTTTAAATTTTGGTAAGTTTCTTCCACCGTTTCGCCAATCAATACATCTCCTGCATCAATTAATTGGAGGTTGTAATCGTTGATCGCCAGCTGATATAAATGTTTCCGGACAATATCGGATCCCGATGCAGAGCCGCTGTTCTGAAAACTGCCTCTGCTTTCGTTTACACCTATTATTGCGATCAAACATTCAGACGTATCCGGCATTTCTCCGGTATTCACCTTTATTTTATGCGCCCAGTGATAGTTTTGAATTTTCCAGTCCGTTAAATATTCTCTGGTTCGCACAGGTGTGAGCAGCTTATTGATCATGGCTTAAAATTGCCCCTAAAAATGATAGGTTTGAAGCAGGGTTTACACCTTTTAAAGTGGACTTTGTCTATTTATTCAGTCAATACACCTTGATTAATGAGATCAATTAATTGATGGATAGTTTTCATTTTCATTGTATTCCCTGAAAAGAAAATTTCGAAAACCTGTAAATTTGCTGAAGATTTTTATTCAAAGGCGTTTTGTAAGATGATCTTATCAGTATCCGAATTTTTAAATACAGAGTTTTTACACAATACCGGAAGGCAATGGTGCTGGCTGGCGGGTGTAATTATATTCGTAATTATCTTCAAGAGGTATATTTCAAAACTTATCAGTTTATTATTATTCAGAATTGTAAAAAGGACGGATGCAGGAGAATTGACTCAGGAATTTCTTCATCTCATTCTGAAACCACTTCAATATCTCATTGTTTTAGAGACCATTTATTTCGGATTTAAAGCACTTAATTATCCATTTGATCCTGAAAATGAAGTGCTGAAAAATTATGTGCTGCTTATATCTAATGGAGTATATAAATTATTATTTGTTTTAAATGTTGCCTGGTTGGTTTCCCGGCTGGGTGATTTTTTTGTCGCCGTTTTAAATCATCGCGCGTTAAAAACAGAAGATCCCTGGGACGATCAGCTTGTGGTGTTTTTAAAGGAGATAATAAGAATACTTATTTGGATAATTGCGTTTTTAGCAATACTGGGTTCCGTATTCGGCGTTAATATTTATTCCATAGTGGCCGGAGCAGGTATAGCAGGAATTGCAATTGCTTTTGCCGCTCAGGAAACTTTGCAAAATGTATTTGGCAGCATTTCCATATTTACTGAAAAACCTTTTGTGGTTGGCGACCTCGTTGAAATTGACGGAGTATCCGGAAAGGTTGTCAAGGTGGGATTTCGCAGCACGCGTATCAGAACGCTCGATACCAGTTTTATGACCATCCCCAATAAAAATATAGTAAATAATAAAATGAGTAATCTCACTCGTCGAACTTCCCGAAAGGTGCAGTTTAATTTGGGGTTAACTTATAGTACTTCTCAGGAACAATTAAATAAGATCATTCAGGAAATAAAAAATTTCGGAGAACAACATCCCAAAAAAAATGAGGCTATTAATGTTGGTCTATATAATTTCGGAACCCTTGCAATTGAAATATATGTGGAGATGCATTTTGAATATGAAGTTTGGGATCAATATATAAGAACACGTAATGAAGTATTATTTACTATAATGAAAATAGTGCAGAATAACAATGCAGAATTTGCCTATCAGCTTCCTATTATAACAAAGGATACGGCCAAATAGGAATTTATTTTATTACTACAATTTTTTGAATCCCATTTATATTTTCATCAGAAATATGGAGAAAATAAATTCCGCTGTTTACCTTCTCAAGATCAAAAGTATATGTGATTCCCGGTTGCATATTTTCCATAGTGCGAATGATATTGCCGGAGAGATCCGTAATTATAGCCACTAAATTATTATTATAGGATGGTTCTAAATACACATTTAAATAATCAGTTACAGGATTGGGGAATAATAACATTTTAATACGTTCATTGCCTAAATCCCCTATTGAAACATATGTTTCCACAGTTTCACTTATCGTATTATGACCCGACATGGGGCCGGTATTTCCCGGCTGCACCAGGCCATAGTATTCGGGACCCATGGTATATGGATATTTGGCTTCACCGGTTTCATCCAGGGTTACAAAATAAGCATAGATACCATCGGGATATTCAGGTGTGATACAAAATCTGCCATTGTGTTCATCAAGATCACCCGAGCCAACTATAAATTCATGATCTTCAATATAATAACCTAAAGGATAGCTCGCAGATACATCGGGACCATATTGCGAAGCCGGCAAAATGGTACCATCTGGTAATTCAGTTCTCGCAATAATGGATCTTAACTGATAGGAACTTTCCATTCTTGAAATTCCGCCGGTACCATCAACATTTGTGTAACCGTAAGCTCCATAAATTGGAAAACCATCAAAGGCAAACCCAATAATAGGTGAGTGTTCCAGCGAATTCTCATCATCATATAAACAGGTTGGATTTAAATGATGATGATATTCTCCGTTCGGAGCGGGATGCCCTAAACAGTCATCAAAACTAATTCCTTCCACAACAACGGCATTTTGATTCCAGATTCCTTCATTTTCATAACTCATTCCATCTTTGGCATTAAAAATACTCACCCCATTGCTCCAAACTCCTGTATGTCCCATTGGTGTTTCAACCAAGATTCCGGTATTTTCCTCCGGATTTCGTGTGATCTTATAAACAAAATTTTGATTTACGGGCACGTTCGGGTTTGCGATCCATGGACCTATATCATATCCGGGTATACAAGTGCAACTGATATATACATTATCCTCAGAAAATTGAACCTGTTGTACATTGGTCTCAATACCATCATATCCCGTATCGCCATCTGTATTTATGATCCAGGAAGTGATCTCGGGTGTAAATTGGCAATATAAAGTGCTGCTAAAACAAAGAATTATAATAGTAATTAGGGTTCTCATTGCGTGAATTGTTTAATCAAAGACTATTAAATGTCCGGTAGGTTTAATGATCAATAAAGATTTAAATTTATTAATATAATTAAGCCCTATGGCTTTTTGTGGATAAAATATGTATTTCTTTTGGGGTAGATTTAGATTCTAATTCGGTTTTAACTCAGCATTCTTGTTTAACTTTGTCTTTTAATGGAAAACTTCGAAAAAGTTCCCGCCGTGATACTCTTGGCTGACGGAACTGCCTTTAACGGCTATAGCGCAGGCAAAATTGGCACTACCACAGGGGAAATTTGTTTTAATACCGGAATGACTGGCTATCAGGAAATATTTACGGATCCGAGTTATTACGGGCAGATTCTGGTTATGACCAATGCGCATATCGGGAACTACGGAACCTATAAGGAGGATGTTGAAAGTAATTCGATCAAGATCTCCGGACTTGCGGTTAAAAATTTTACCAATCAGTATTCGAGAAGATTGACCCAGGATTCCATTCAAGATTACCTTTTGGATGAGAGTTTGGTTGCTATCAGTGATGTGGATACTCGTGCAATCGTTCGCCATATTCGCAGCAAGGGTGCTATGAATTGTATAATCAGCAGTGAAACAACCGATATAGCAGAATTGACCAAAAGATTAAAAGAAGTTCCCGACATGAATGGTCTTGAACTTGCAAGTTTGGTTTCCACACAAACATCTTATTTTATCGGAAATGCAGATGCCGAAAAAAAGGTGATCGTATATGATTTCGGAGTTAAAAAAAGTATTTTGGATAATATTTCGCTTCGCGGATGTTACCTAAAAGTTGTTCCTGCTAAAACTGCTTTTGAAGAAACTTTGGATTTTAAAGCAGACGGATATTTTATTTCCAATGGACCCGGCGATCCTGCAAGTATGGGTTATGCTGTTGAAACCGTGAAAAAAATATTGAACAGCAATGCTCCTTTATTTGGTATTTGTCTCGGGCAACAATTATTAGGATTGGCAAATGGAGTTTCCACTTATAAAATGCATCATGGACACAGAGGTTGTAATCACCCGGTTAAAAATTTGGTTACCGGACTATGTGAGATCACAACGCAAAATCATGGATTTAATATAAAAGAAGAAGAAGTGCGCGCATCTAAAAATATGGAAGTAACGCACATGAATTTAAATGATAATACCATAGAAGGATTTCGCCTTACAGATAAAAAAGCATTTAGTGTTCAATATCACCCCGAGGCAACTCCGGGTCCGCACGATGCGAGATATTTGTTTGATGAATTTGTGAAGATGATGGGTAGTTAGTGGATAGTCAACAGTGGGCAGTTTGTCTACAAGATAATTTTATTTTACCAAAATAAAATTCGAATATTTATACTTAACTCAAAATATAATAAATAAAGTTCAATTAAACATTAACTCCAATTATCAATTATCAATTATCAATTATCAATTACTATGAGCCATATCATTAACATTTTCGCAAGACAAATTTTAGATTCCAGGGGAAATCCTACGGTGGAAGCAGAAGTAACAACTGAATTTGGGGCAATTGGTCGTGCTGCAGTTCCATCCGGTGCAAGTACCGGCGTGCATGAAGCTGCAGAATTACGCGATGAGGATCCTGATATTTATTTGGGAAAAGGAGTATTAAAAGCTGTAGAAAATGTAAATGATTTTATTGCAGATGAATTAGAAGGTCAAAATGTATTGGACCAAAATCAACTGGATAAATTGATGCTGGAATTGGATGGCACTGCAAATAAATCGAAGTTAGGTGCCAATGCAATTTTGGCGGTATCACTTGCATGTGCAAAAGCTGCTGCAATAGAATTAAATATTCCTTTATATAGATATGTTGGCGGAGTAAATGCAAATACTTTACCCGTTCCATTAATGAATATTTTAAATGGCGGTGCGCATGCAGATAATAAAATAGATTTTCAGGAATTTATGATCGCTCCGATTGGCGGCGACAATTTTTCTGATGGATTGAGAATGGGTGTGGAAGTATTTCACCATCTCAAAAAAATATTAAAGAATAAAGGATATTCAACCAATGTTGGAGATGAAGGTGGATATGCACCGAATATTCAAACAAATGATGAAGCTATTGAGATCGTATTAAATGCAATTGAAAGTGCTGGGTATATTCCGGGTGAAGATATTATGATAGCACTCGATCCGGCAGTGAGCGAATTTTACGACAATGAAAGTAAAATGTATATTTTCAAAAAGTCGGATGGCAGAAAATTAACCTCTGAAGAGATGGTGGATTATTGGGTGAACTGGTGTAAAAAATATCCGATTGCAAGTATTGAGGACGGAATGGCTGAAGATGATTGGTCAGGTTGGAAATTAATGACCGAAAAACTCGGAACAAAAATTCAATTGGTTGGCGACGATCTTTTTTGCACAAACGTAAAAAGATTGAGCAAAGGAATTAAAGAAAATATTGCTAATTCCATTTTAGTAAAAGTAAATCAGATCGGATCTTTAACAGAAACCATCAATGCAGTTTCGATGGCTCAACGTGCAAATTACACCTCTGTAATGAGCCATAGAAGCGGTGAAACTGAAGATACTACCATAGCCGATCTTGCAGTAGCCCTAAATTGCGGACAAATAAAAACCGGCTCAGCCTCCCGCAGCGACCGGATAGCGAAGTACAATCAGTTACTCCGAATAGAGGAGGAGTTAGGTGAAAATGCCGTTTGGCCGGGGAATGTTTTTCGTAAATAAGTTGCGGTTAACAGGGTTAGCAAGGTTTATTTCGGAGGAATAACCTCCAGTCCGACAAACTGCGACTGCGACTTTTTGAAACAGTTATAAACTTAAAAAATAGTTCCATTCGAAACGATACTCTCCAATGTTACTAACTGCCCACTGCCCACTGTTTTAAACAATCCACAACATTTTCAGCATATAAAAACGTTTTTCCCGATTGATTTCGTTATAATTTTACTCAACAGTCAAAAGCATGTCGATCTTCAAAAAATTCAGAGCGCGTATTAAGGCCTGGAAAATACCTTCCTTGTTATTAAATAAATATGTATTTACCATATTTGTTTTTGGTGTATGGATGACATTTTTTGATCAGAATAATTTTCTTCGTCAATATAATCGTATACACGATCTGAATGTTGCGAGAAGTAAAACCGCCTATTACATAAAAGAAACAAAGGCGACCAACCAGCAACTCAACGAATTAAAATCCAGCCAAAAAGCCCTCGAAAAATTCGCCCGAGAAAAATACTACATGAAAAAACCAAACGAAGACGTATTTGTGATAATGGACAAATGATTAGCCAATTAGCTAATTTGATACCTGACATTGATGATATATGCTTCGAATTAGAAATAGAATTTATATTAGCTAATTTGCTAATTACATTAACACAAACATTTAATTCAAATTTTCATACTATAGTCGAGGTTCGTTCATTTGTAATCAATTCGGCTGTTCATTGGTCCATTAATTTGGCTGTTCATCGGTACATTGGTACATTAATTCAATATCCCCCATTAAACTTCCTTACAAACCACTCCACTCCAAGTAGTGCAAGTATTAAAAAGAATATCCATTTGAGATTTATGATGGATTGAGTTTTGATAGTTTCACGAAGAACAGGTTTTGCGGAGGAGCTTTGTTCGATACTGGTAACTAATTTTTCCAGTTGATCTGCATAAACCATTTGTCCGCCGCTTTGTACGGCGAGTTGATTTAATAAAGCATGATTAGCTGTAGTATTGATCGTTTCGAGTCTTATTGGTGAGATACTGAAAGCGCCATTGTCTTTATATTCTTTACCGTTATATACCACTTTTGCCTCGTAAGTATAATTTCCCGATGGGAAATACCCCGCTTCTAACGTATAACTTTTTGTGGTTTTGGAAAATTGAAAAGGAAAATCTTTTCCCTCTTCATTTTTTATTATAACTGTTGCATCGGGTTCGTTCACCAATTCGTAACTGTCGTTATATAATTCCCCATCCAGAATAACAGATTCACTTTCATTTAAAACATTTTTTGATTGCGAGACGCGGAATTGTTTTTTATCGCTTTTTGCTACAAGATATTGTATTGTCTTACTTACCAGTTCATTTGTTGCATCTTGATTTGTATTTAATACATAGTCATATAATCTCCATTTCCAGATATTCTCTCCTAAAAGAATGGCATACTTTTCACTGCCAGGTAAACTATAGACCAACAAGGGATTTTTGGTATTTACAGAACCGATCTTCTGATATAGAACTATTTGCGAAGCCGGAGAGACCGTATATTGTCCATAAGGAGAATTTAATGCAGGTAATTTTGGATATACAGAAATACTTTTATCATTAAGTGTAAATAAATTAAACCCATTATCAAGAATTGCTGTTATTTCATTGGCCGATTGTCCGGCTGAATTAATGGTAACAAGATTTTGTATTTTATTAAATGCCCCGATCGAAGATTGCGATCCCGTTATGATCCAAAGTGGGATATTTTTACTTTTTAAGGAATTTAATACATCCTGTATCTGATATTTTGAGGAGGGTAACTGATGTAATATTACCAGATCATATTCGCTGATGTTTCCTTTTAATTCACCTGCCAATTGAATTTCAACTTCATAATTCTGATTCGATTCTATTGCTTGTTTAATTGCATTGATATCCGGATGTGGAGAATTGGCTAAAAGTAATATTTTTTGCCTCGCATCCAATACTTCTATATAGATATCCTGAATATTATTATCCGTGGTAATTTCTCCTTCCAAAGTTTGAATGCGAACCTGATAATGGCGAATACCGGGTGCATCTGCACTTATTTCCCAATTAACATTAGTATTAAATTGATCACCCGAAATATTAATATTCTTTTCACTGATCATTTTTACATTCCCTTTGGTGATTTCACTGATGCTTACTTTTGGGTTTGCACCTCCGCAATAAATTGCTTCAATGTCGGAAATGATATTAAATTTATCTTTCAGATAAACGATATTATTGTGTAATACCCTTGTGATCCGAATATCTTTTTTTTGAACAGTATCGCCAAGTGCAATAGTATATATTGGAGAACCAAGATCATTTTTTACATAAATTGGATTGCTGCCCGTGTTATAAATTCCATCACTTGCAATAATTACAGCGCCAACATTTAAATTTTGGTATAAATTATTGAGTTCACTCATTGCAGAAGAAAGATCCGTCGACTTTTCCTGAAAATGCATTCCCTCTTTCCCCTCTTTTAAGCTTTCACCAAAGGTGTAGGAAACAACATCAAATTTATCATCCAGCGATTTTTGCAGATCTTTTAATAAATTTTGATAAACAACGGTATCTGAAATAACCTGTCCCACACTCGAAGAATTATCCTGTGCTAAAATGATAATAGGTTTCTCCGTTTGATTGGAACTTGATTTTAAAAATGGATTTAATAAAAGAAATGCAAGAATAAATACTGCAACAAATCGCAATCCCGCTAAGATCCTTTTCCACCAGATAGCTGAAATGGCAGAACCTATCTTCTTCTCCCGGAAATACATTCCAACAGCATAAACGCCTCCGCATACCACACAAAGCAGCCAAAACCAGGAGGGATAATCAGTAAATAATTGAAAATTCATTCCGTTGCGAATATACGGCGCTTAAACGAAGGATGAGTTCAAATTAATATATAAACAGCGTTAAATTCAGTTATAATCCGGCATTCACTGTTACATTATACCGGCTGTTCATTGGTACATCGGTACATTTTCTCATAGGTACATTAAGTATGTAGCGCTCCGCAAACACTTATCGTTTGCCCCGTAACATAACTACTCATTTCGCTTGCAAGAAAAACAGCAACGTCGGCAACCTCAGAACCTTGTCCGAAACGTCCAAGAGGAATGGATTTAAAATACGTTTGTTTTAATTCATCTGATAATTCACTGGTCATATCTGTTTCGATAAATCCAGGAGCAATTGCATTGCAACGAATATTGCGAGAGCCCAATTCTTTAGCAATGGATTTTGTAAATCCTAAAATTCCCGCTTTGGAAGCAGAATAATTTGCTTGTCCCCCCTGACCTATTAATCCAACTATAGAAGAAATATTTATAATAGAACCTTTGCGCGCTTTCATCATGGGTTTAATGGCAAACTTGGTAATATTAAAAACCGATTTAAGGTTAATATCAATTACAGCATCCCAATCCTCTTCACTCATGCGCAACATTAAATTATCTTTTGTGATTCCTGCATTATTTACAACAACATCCAATGCACCGAAATCAGTTAATACATCCGCAATTAATTTTTCAGCATCTGCATAAATACCTGCATTACTTTTGTATCCCTTCGCTTTAATTCCAAGTGCATTTAATTTTGTTTCAAGCGCAACTGCTTTTTCTTCACTGCTCAAATAAGTAAATGCAACATTCGCACCTGCTTCCGCAAATTTTATTGCAATTGCCTCGCCGATTCCGCGGGAAGCTCCGGTGATGAGTGCAGTTTTGTTTTCTAATAGCATAAAGAGTATTTAGTATGTAGTATATAGTATTTAGATAGATCCTGCTGTGATGTTAATTTTTCGATTTTCATGGGATTAAAGGTCAGGCGTCATTAGTCAAGAGTCATTAGTCAGGTGTAGAAACTTCCATCCAACCCGGATCTTACTCACCACTCACCACTCACTATTCACCACTGCCTACTGCCACTGCCCACTGCCACTGCCCACTGCCAACTCCTCCCTCACCCTTTAATCACCCTCGCCATCAAAGCTCCGATCACAGCCGGAGATTCTGCTACGTGAATTCCACAGTTACGCATGATCTCAATTTTTGCTTCAGCGGTATCGGCTTTTCCCCCCACAATTGCTCCTGCGTGACCCATTGTTCTTCCTTTAGGAGCAGTTAATCCGGCAATAAAACCTACTACAGGTTTTGTCCCGTTTAATTTTATCCATTCTGCCGCATTGGCTTCCATACTTCCGCCAATTTCACCTATTAAAATGATGCCCTCTGTTTCATCATCCGCCATTAATAATTGAATAGCATCTAAAGTTGTTGTTCCCGGAACAGGGTCTCCGCCAATTCCGATACAAGTGCTTTGTCCCATACCAGCTTTAGTAACCTGATCAACAGCTTCGTAAGTCAAGGTTCCTGAACGCGAAACAATTCCGATATGTCCTTTTTTGTGAATAAAGCCTGGCATAATGCCCACTTTTGCTTCCTCAGGAGTAATAATTCCCGGACAATTCGGGCCAATCAATCTACAATCTTTATTGGAGATATATGCCTTCACTTTTATCATATCCTGCACCGGAATGCCTTCGGTAATTGCAACTATCACCTTTATTCCTGCATCAGCAGCTTCCATAATTGCATCAGCGGCAAAAGCCGGCGGTACAAAAATGATGGTAGTATTTGCTCCCTCCTGTTTAACGGCATCTCCAACGGTATTAAAAACCGGTCTTTCCAGATGCATGGTGCCACCTTTATCGGGGGTAACTCCGCCAACCACATTTGTGCCGTAGGCTATCATTTGTTCCGCATGAAAGGTTCCTTCTTTTCCGGTAAATCCCTGCACGATCACACGGGAATATTTTCCAACTAATACGCTCATAATTTTTTATAAATGTGCTGCGAAGATAGGATTTTGAATTGAAAAGAGTGACAATACAGCTATTTTGTCATCTTTTCCACCATTGCATCTCTAGCATCTCGCAAAAAGCTACTGGCGAAAATAAAGGAATTCAGATTTTCATCCTTAGCGCTTAAAATATCATTATTGTTGCCTTCCCATGCTTTTACGCCTTTATGCAGAAAAATGATCTTTTCACCGATCTCCATCACACTGTTCATGTCGTGGGTGTTTATGATGGTTGTCATATTGAACTCCTTCGTAATTTCAATAATAAGATCATCAATAATGATGGATGTTTTGGGATCCAAACCGGAATTCGGCTCATCACAAAATAAATATTTCGGATTTAATACAATTGCTCTGGCAATTCCCACGCGTTTTTTCATTCCACCGCTCAACTCACCGGGAAATTTTTTATTTGCACCCGGAAGATTGACCCTTTCCAGACAAAAATTTACGCGATCCAATTTTTCTTTTTTTGTTGCATTGCTGAACATATTCAAGGGCAACATCACATTTTCCTCCACGGTCATCGAATCAAATAAAGCAGATCCCTGAAACAACATACCTATTTCTCTTCGCAGCGCCTTTTGTTCTTCCCGGTTGAGTGCATAAAAATCACGATCGTTGAAATAAACATTTCCTTTGTCGGGTGCAATAAGTCCGTTCATGATCTTCATCAAAACAGTTTTTCCCGAACCGCTTATCCCAATCACAAGATTTGTTTTTCCTGCTTCAAAAACAGCAGAAACATCGTTCAACACCTGTTGTTCGTTAAATGATTTTGATATGTGTGAGATCTCTATCATAATAGTAAGGATACAATTACGTAATCGGCCAATAAAACAAAAATACAGCTATATACAACCGCTTGTGTGCTCGCTTTTCCTATTTCCACGGATCCGCCTTTTACATAATAACCCATGTAACAGGAAATGGAAGCAATAATAAAGGCAAAGGCAAATGATTTAATGAACATGAGTTGCACATCAAAAGGATCGAAATCCATTCTTATACCTCTGATATAATCTTCAATGGAATAAGTATCTCCAAGAGCCGTTGCGATATATCCGCCGGAAATTCCAGCAAAGGAAGCAATGGCAACAAGGATCGGGATGGTAATTATGGCTCCGAATATTCTTGTGGCAATTAGATAACTTTCCGTATTAACACCCATGCTTTCCAAAGCATCAATCTGTTCCGTCACACGCATGGAACCCAATTCTGATGCGAGGTTTGAACCCACTTTTCCGGCGAGTATCAAGGCGGTAAATGTGGGTGCTAATTCAAAAATAATGGTATTGCGCACTATCAAACCGATATAAGAAGCAGGCACAAAAGGTGTTCCATACAATTGATAAGCAGTTTGCACAGCAGTAACAGCTCCAATAAATATGGAAACCAAAAACACGATAAATGCAGACCCAACCCCAATATCGGTCATCTGTCGGAACAACTCTTTCCAATACATTTCCCAACGCACAGGTTTAGAAAACATCCTCTGCAGCATGATCAGATATTTGCCCAGATGTTCAAAAAGACGGAATTCTAATTTCATTGGCGTAAATATAAGGATGAGTGATGAGTTATGAGTAATGAGTGGGCCCCGATTTAAAAATTGTGGTTAAAGTTGTATTAAAACGCTTCTCTAAACGTAACATATAATCCACTTTGCCCTTCACTTCCAAAGGCATAATCCACGCGTAAACTCAATTTATCTTCCGGCACAATAAATAATCGCCCGCCGGCTCCAAACGAATATTTTAATCCGCTTGCTGAAAAGTTGGAAAATTCGTCAGCTACTTCCCCTATGCCTGCAAATATATTTACTGCAAAATATTTCCAAAAGGTAATTCGATATTCCGACTGTAAACTCAAATAATTTTGATCGCGAAACCGGCCTTCAAAATTTCCACGCATATGTTTGTCGCCACCCAGTTCGGCAAGGCGGTTAAATGGAGGACTTCCCGGAACAAATATTCCGTAAAAATTAAATCCTAAAACATCGTCTTTACCCATTTTATTAAATTGACTTATTTCTAATAAATAATCAACATAATTAAAATCAGATCCCAAAACCCTGTTATGCACAACTCCCGAAACATCAATATTCATTCCTTCCAATGGGAAATAAATATTGTCACGTGTATCGTAGGTAAGCCATAAACCAAGACCTGTATTTCTACCACCATCTTCGCCAATAATTTCCTGGGTGCTGAAAAAGCCGGTGGAGTCTTTATTATAAACCTTTGTGTTTTCGAAAAATGTTTTTATGCCCGCATAAAAATTCGGATGTACTAAACGCTGCGCATTAAAATAAAAATTAAAAAAATCAAAATCATATTTTTCCCTGTCTTCTTCCAAAGTATAATTTCCTATTCCAAAAAAATGATCGGGGTATTCAAAATAGGAAATGGAATAATTAAATTTATACAGGTTGTTTTTATAATAGGAGTCGCCGCTGAAATTGCTTTCTATTTGTTTATTTAAAGTATAAACAGCAACTAATTTTAAAACAGCCGGATTTGTTTCGGGATATTTTTTTGAAGGCGGTAAATAATATACACAGCCAGCACCAAAATACAGTCTCGTTTCCGGGGTATATCCTACAACGGGGGAGGGGAATATTTTACCTTTTCTGTCCGTATTCGAGGTATCAGGAATAATGGGTTCTGTTTGCGCGTTTAAAGTAAATGATAAACAGATTAGGATAGATGTCAGAAAAATACAGAAATAAATTTTCAAATACTGTGAATTTACTATCAGATGTCGGTAAGGTGCTTTTGGGTTGTCTTTCATTATTTTTTTATAGTATCACTTAGGTCAATGAACGGAAATTCGACCTGTATTAGTTTTATGCTCTTTTGTAAAAAGGTGCCATTTTTATATTTCGGCTGCAAAATTGGTGTTTTTTGGTCAAATCCATTGTTAAAAGGGGAATTATTGAAAAAATTGGGTAGAACCAAGTGTATTCCGATTATTACCTTTCAAAGGTCAAAATCTTTCCAAACAACTTTCTCACATTCTTTTGATTTCCGCCCCTGAACTTCTATCTTTGCGCCCGAAATCAAAAAGGTCCTCTTAAATTATATATAATGCAAGCAATTGGTAAAATTACACAGATCATCGGCGCGGTTGTCGATGTTGCTTTTAAAGAAGGAAATCTTCCTGAAATTCTGAATGCATTGGAAGTGCGCCGTGAAAACGGAGATTCACTTATTCTTGAGGTGCAGCAGCATCTTGGGGAGGACAGTGTGCGCACCATCGCCATGGATTCTACCGACGGTCTCGTTCGTGGAACTGTTGTTTATGATCTTGGTTCCAATATCTCCATGCCTACGGGTAATGAGATCAGAGGCCGCTTATTCAATGTGGTTGGAAAAGCGATCGACGGTATGAAACCGGTAAAATCCGACACCCAAGCGCCAATTCACCGCAAACCGCCTTTATATGAAGAACTTTCAACTGAATCGGAAGTGCTTTTTACAGGTATCAAGGTAATCGACCTTATCGAACCTTACGCAAAGGGTGGTAAGATCGGACTTTTTGGTGGTGCAGGAGTTGGTAAAACAGTATTGATTCAGGAGTTGATCAACAATATCGCAAAAGCATACGCTGGTATGTCGGTTTTTGCCGGTGTTGGTGAAAGAACCCGTGAGGGAAATGACCTTTTGAGAGAATTTATCGAGTCAGACGTAATTCGTTACGGTTCTGAATTTAAACATAGCATGGAAGCAGGTGGATGGGATCTGAGCAAGGTGGATTATGCAGAGTTGGAAAAATCGCAGGCTACCCTTGTATTCGGACAAATGAACGAACCACCGGGAGCACGTGCACGTGTGGCTTTATCCGGATTAACGGTAGCTGAGTATTTCCGCGATGGAGATGCAAATGATGCTAAAGGAAAAGACATCTTATTTTTTATTGATAATATCTTCCGTTTCACACAAGCAGGTTCTGAGGTTTCGGCTTTATTGGGTCGTATGCCTTCAGCGGTGGGTTACCAACCAACACTTGCAACGGAAATGGGTATCATGCAAGAGCGTATCACATCAACAAAACGCGGTTCTATTACTTCCGTTCAGGCGGTATATGTTCCTGCGGATGACTTAACAGATCCGGCTCCGGCAACTACCTTTAGTCACTTAGATGCAACAACAGTATTAAGCCGTAAAATTGCCGAGTTGGGAATTTATCCTGCGGTGGATCCACTGGATTCAACTTCCAGAATATTAACTGCTGATATCGTTGGTGCAGAACATTACAATTGCGCACAAAGAGTAAAAAGTACATTACAACGTTATAAAGAATTACAGGATATCATCGCCATCCTCGGTATGGATGAGTTGAGTGAGGAAGATAAATTAGTGGTGAGTCGCGCTCGTCGTGTTCAACGTTTCTTGTCTCAACCATTCTTTGTTGCGGAACAATTTACAGGTCTTAAAGGGGTATTGGTTCCAATTGAAGAAACTATCCGCGGATTTAATATGATCATGGATGGTGAAGTGGATGAATATCCGGAAGCAGCTTTCAACCTTGTAGGAACAATTGATGATGCGATAGAAAAAGGTAAAAAATTAATTGCTGACGCGAAGAAATAAAAGTAAATAACCATGCAATTAGATATTCTTTCTCCCGACAAAAAAATTTATTCAGGTAATGCTGACGGCGTTTTAATGCCGGGAATTACGGGTTCTTTTGAAGTATTAAATAATCACGCCCCAATGATCGCCGCACTAGGAAAAGGAAAAATGCGCGTTCGGGTTGGTAAAACAGATACCGTTTATCAGATCACCGGCGGATTTGTGGAAGTACTCAATAATAATGTGAGTGTTTTAGTAGAAGGCGCGAAAGAAGTTTAATTTCAGTTCAATTAATATTGAAACCTCCGAAGGATGATCTTTCGGAGGTTTTTTTATCCAAATAATTTTTTATTCGTGCATTCATGGCAACTTTTTTTGTATGTAATACGAATGGAAAATTAGCCACGAATGCACGAATGAACAGCCCCTTCTGTGTCCCCACAGTTACGCGCAGCGAACTCTGTGGAGGGGGTGGATTAATCATTTCTTTTTCAACAATCTTGCATATTCATAACTTGCACTGTGTCCCCACAGAGTTACGCGCAGCGAACTCTGTGGAAGGGTGTAATAATCATTTCTTTTTCAACGAACTTGCATATTCAAAACTTAATTTAAAATATTTTTTAATCTCCCTCTTATCCTTTAATAACTCCTCCGGCACTAAAACATATTCTTTCATTACCACACCATGTTGCACAGAAAGTTGTGATTTATATTTTTTAATAAATAATTCTCTATCCTTTTCCGCTAACCGAATACTCACTTCACCTTCCTTCGATAAAAAACTAAACATATTGCCATTAACAGAAGTGTAGGGAAGAGTTTTGCCCTTTCTTTCTATTTCAGGAAACAATTGGATTAATTCATCATACAATTTTATTTGTTCTGAAATATCCTTTTCCTTTATGTTTTTCGCAACCATGTGAATACAGTTTTTTAATTTAAAAATATATTTTTTCTCACGCAAAGGCGCAAAGCCGCAAAGATGTAATATGTATTAAGTACGTACCTCCATCCATGATTCCTTTGCGTCTTTGCGTGCAATTTTTTTTCACCTGTACAACTTTGTTTGCAAATTTTATTTTATCTCAAATTTCCCAAAAACCTCATACCGTATTTTTATTTTCTGATAGGTTAGTTGTGATTGAAAATCACCGAACCCTGCTTCATCCAGGATAAAATTTGAATTGGAATATTGACTATACCTTGCTTGAGGATAAACAGCATCACTTATTTCCTGTAATAAAATAGGACTCCCAATTGTTTCTCCAATTGCCGTAACCATTTTTGTCGCTTTATCTTTTGCGGCTTTAGTTGCATTTACTTTTGTTTCCATTCTGTATTCTTCAATTTTCGAATGGCTCACTTTGCTGATAAAAACATCCGTTGCTTTTATTGCACCCATTGCATCATATACCTTAATTACCGTTGCGGCATCCGCAGTCAAAATGGTGTAACTTCTGGATAATAAAGCATCATCGGATTTTAAGAAACGATAATTAAAATTACTTTCCGCATCACTCAGTGAAATATTTTTTGGATCTATTCCAATGTTTTTTAAAGCGGCGAACATATCACTTTCGAGTTTTTCAATGGTTATTTTGTTTTTACCATCGTATCTTTCTGTAACTACAACCGTGATATAAATTTCATCCGGAATTATCTCCATTTCTGCGGAACCGGTCACTTCAATATAGGGTACAGGTTCGCAACAATTTTGTTGCGTGTTGGTGTTTTGGGAGATAACAATATTCCAGGTTATAACCATGGATAAAAGCAGCAGTAAATTTTTCATGATCAAAAGATTTAAATTTAAATGAAGTAATATTTTTTATAACTTTCTAAAACGCCGGTCATAGTAGTAATATTGTTTACCTGACTGAATGTGAATTTACAGCACAAACAAGTTTATAAAATTAAAATAAATTTTTAAGTAAACAAAAATTTTGCCTACAGTTCTATCTCGGCCACAGAAGTATTTAACCCTGCAAAAATTCCATAACCATTTTCAATATTTGAAAATACGATCACAGGTTCAGCAAAGGGATTGTCCTGATTCCCAAATTGCGAATTTGCGGTAATTCTATATTTATAAAAATTTGAAGAAACATGTTTCAATTTAATCTCAAATTTTGGGTCTAGTACAAAATCTGTAGGAATTTCTAATAAACTGACCTCCATTGTTTTTTTAGTTCCTTCAAAAGTGATATCATTAAAATAAACCTCATTACAAAGTGTAACGGTACTTCCTTCATTATTTCCACCCCCATATTCCCCTAAAATAAATATAGGATCCTCGGTGGTAAAACAAGTATATGTTTCACTGAACGCATCTTTATAATTAATGGTAATTGAATAAAAATCAACGCCTTCAGGATCCGTAAAAGTAATTTGTAATTTATAATGGGGTACTACAGTATCGATCACAAAAATATTTCCCAATGAATCAATCGAACTATAAGAGACCTCCACAAAAATAGTATCAATAATTTTTGCCTCCTCAATTTCTACTGATGCCGGAATTTCTGTTTCTGCTGTAATTGTTTCTTTACCAGGTGCACTCGCTTCTATGCTAAAAATATCACCAGATTGAGCATTTAATGTTGCTGCATCAATAGTATAATTTCCATCGCCTTGATGCACAAAATTTCCGGCAAGTGTTCCGTTTCTGAAAATATTTACAGTAGCCGATTCCACCCGCACATTATCAAATCCAACGGCAAGTGGGTCAGTACTTAAGGATATAGTCATTAATCCAGCACTATCAGGTTGAATGAAAGAATTTACCACTAATTTATTTTCCTGTGTTTCCACTTCAAAATACACCACCTTTTCACAAGAGGAGAAAATGAGGGTCATGATTATTATGGAAATGGTTTTTTGATAAAGGTTCATTTTTTAATTTTTGTTTTTGTCATTAGTCAATAGTCATTAGTCAGGGATAAAACTGATTAGCTAACGGGGACGCCACTCATTTCGTGAATCGTGAATATGATCCGAGTAGGGTCAAACTCATTACTCATAACTCATTACTCATTTCCTGATCGTTTAGGCCCCATTCTCAATTCTCTATTATTCTTAAAATTTAAACTCATAACTCACACTCGGAATTATCGGAAACAAACTCACCTGTTTATAATTATTAGTATTAGTTATATAGTCGTATTGCTGATAAATAAAAAACGGATTTAAATGATTATATGCATTATAAGCGCCGAAATTCCAGGTGCGTGATCCCCATTTTTTATCTTTGTGTAAGGATATGTTTACATCCATTCTGTGATAATCACTCATGCGATATCCGTTTCTGCCTTCATAGGCAAAAATTACTTCATTAAATACTCCTTCGTATTTCGCAATTGGCAAACTTACAGGTTGTCCGGATGAATATACCCATGTACCTGACAGGTCGATATGGTCGTTAATTTTATAAATAGCTGCAATTTCAAAATCATGACGTCGATCATATTTATATGGAAAAGTTTCACCAAGATTAATTGTAGGGAATTGGCGATTGCTCCATGATAAAGTATACCCCACCCAACCTGTTAATTTTCCATCGCGTTTTTGCACAAATAATTCTCCTCCATATGCCTGCCCGTCACCGGCTTCCACTTTGTCTTCCCATCCTTTAAAACCTTCAAATAAATAATTCGCACCATCTTTATATTCTATAATATTATTCATTTTTTTATAATATCCTTCAATACTAACCTCATAATTCTTTTTAAAAACATATGCCAATCCTATTGCTGGTTGAAATGCTTTCTGAGGTGCAATGTTATCAGTTGCCGGCACCCATAGATCTGTTGGCAGACCAATTCCTGAATTTGATAATAAATGGATATACTGAGTCATCGTCGAAAAGGATGCTTTAAGTGAAAGGTCGTTGTTTATTAAATATCTGGCACTGATACGAGGTTGAAGAGATTTATATAAAACTTTATTTACTAAAAAACCCGATGCGTGTAGTCCACCATTCATTTTGAATTTATCATTTACTTCCCAGTCATCTTCAGCATAAAGATCAAATTCTGTAGCGTAAATATTTTCAGAAGAAAATTCAATTCCTTCCGTAATGACATTTGTTTCCGTAGATTCAAATTGCGTGGCTCCGGGCTGAAAAGTATGATAAGTAAGTCCTCCGCCAAATTTAATATAATGTTTGGGTACAGGAATAAAATCAAAGTCATATTTTAAACTCCAGTCGTAGATACCGGAAAAATATTCCAATCCAAAAAACATATTTGTTCCATCATCATTTTCTTCCTCAAAATTGCTGTATATATCGAATTTATAATCAGTAAATGTGGCTGTTAGGTTACTGAATACTTTATTGGAGAATACATGATTCCATCGGGCAACCGCAGTTGCATTTCCCCAGAACAATCCATTTGCCTCTGTGCGGTAACTGTCTTCATCATATTGATATGCATTATTAAAATACGCTTTGTCGCGCCCAAAATATCCACTGAGGTATAATCTGTCCTTATCCGAAAACTTATGATTGATCTTTGCATTCAGATCATAAAAATAATATCCCGAAACACCATCACCCTCGCTTTGGGCTTGAATTATAGGCCTTGTTATTAAATCAATATAGGTCCTTCTTCCCGATACCATAAAAGAAGTTTTTCCTTTTGCGATCGGTCCTTCCAAAGTTAATCGCGAAGCAATTATTCCAATGGAACCTTCACCATGAAATTCATTCATATTCCCTTCTTTCATTCTGATATCAATTACACTGGATAATCTTCCGCCATAACGTGCAGGAAAACCACCCTTAATTAATGTAACTTTATTTATTGCATCCGAATTAAAAACAGAAAAGAATCCGAATAAATGAGAAGCATTATAAACCGGAACTCCATCCAATAAAATTAAATTCTGATCGGGTGAACCACCGCGCACAAATATTCCACTGCTGCCTTCACTTCCACCCGACACACCCGGCAATAATTGCAAAGTTTTTAAAATATCTACTTCTCCCAAAAAAGCAGGCAGCGCTCTGATCTGTTCTATCGGAATTTCAATCGTACTCATTTGTGTGCGCTCCTGAAATTGTTCTGAATTATTTTCAGCACTTATCACAACTTCCTCCAAAACATTAGAAGAAATAAGTTCGATATTGATAATGGTATCCTGGCGTAAAAAAAATTTAAATTTTTGAGGACTGAAACCTATATAATTAAAATTCAGAATTACCGTATCGCTTGCAAGTGTTAAACTGTAAAATCCATATTCGTTGGAAATAGTGCCATTAAAATCTTTGCTGTTAAAAACGGTTGCACTTAAAAGTCTTTCACCGGAATTTTTATCACTCACATATCCGCTTATGGTGAAATTTTGTGCATTAAAATTGGAAATGATCAAAATAAACAAAAGTGCAGCAAATGCAATTTTTCTGGATGGGCCTGAATTCATGGTGTGAAAGTAATAGTTTGGACTAATATTTTATCTCTGTTAAACAAACTGTACTAAATATTATAAATTACTGACAATACCATCTGAAACAAAAAACAGCTGATATCCTTCGATAAGTTGATATCAGCCGTTATGTTTTTGTTGAAATGGAGTTATAAATTAAGGTATTCCTCGTTATAATCTTTCATTATATCATTCACATTGCACTCCACCTGATAAATAGCATCCAATATTAATTTTTCATCTCCTGGAAATGGAACTGGTTTACCACCGATCTTTTCTTTAGATTGCTGACTCAAGGCATCGTAATATCCGGTTGCAGTTGCGTAATAGTTTCTGAAAATGGTTTCCCCTCTTACGGCAATTGTGCGAATTATCTTTCCTGAAGCGTCCAAATAAAGTAATTCTCCACTTACAGTGGCAACCTTTTCTTGCCAGGTTTCTGTTACATAGGCAGTTACGGTTTTATAATCAGGCACTTTGATAGGATTTCCTAAACTATCCTTCACCATATTTCCTTTATCATCATACACAAATTCATAACCATCAATAATTTCCTTGCTCTCTGCATATTGGTTTGTAGTTACTTTTTCAGGTAAAACATCAATATGTTTAATATTTACCTTCACAGTAAATTCTATTGCTGATTCCGGCATTTTTGTATGTATCACATACCATGCACCATAGGGATCGCGCACCTCTATTTCTGCTAAGGCATGGGTTACTGCATAACTTAGGGTGGAATTGGTAGCGTTTTTCACAGTAAAAAATACATCACTGGTTCCCTGGGTCTTTGCGACCTTTATCAGATCATCCACGTCCTTATAAGTATCATAAAACCCATTGATCTTTTGTAGCTCATAATAGGCTTCACGTGATTTGAGCACTTCCTTACTCGCAATTTTTTGAGTTGCATCAGCATACCAATAAGCAGCGGCATTCTTTTTTGCAGTGTTTAAACCATCCACTGCATTCACGAATTTGAATTCCGCATCGCGTTCTTCCGTTCCTAAATAGATAGGCATCAGGGGTTGGATCTTATTTTGGCGACGGTGAACTGATTCATAAATATGATATATCTCTTCCCAACGATCCGGGCGGCCTTCCTTATTCAACATTTCTATCATTGCCAGATCTTCACCGTTGGCACGATAAAATGCTTCCTCCAATATCAGAATATATTCTGCCTTGTCGGGATTGTCGATCAGTTTTTTCACACAGATATCAATTGCCTCATCGTAATTCCCTTTGCGGAATTCTTTTTCTGCAACCTTACATCCTGAACCGAAAATTAAAACTAAACTTAAAGCGTAAATGGATATTTTCATATTTCCTCCTGTTTTCTACCTTATATATTAAATATTATGCCATTCGATTAATGAGATATTGAGTAAAAATGTTACATCAATGTGAATAAATGACAAATTATAGTTTAGACGGGTTCTAAACAACATGTAACGCCCTGCTGTAAGCCTTATCCGGCGTGATTTTCAGATAGTTGCATGTATGTGAAAATATTTTTAAAAGATTTGTTAAACTATTGACATTTGATATTTAGTTTTGCACGGGTTTAAAAAACCCGACATTACCTTAACCAAAAAACCAAGGACTGTGCTGCATAAGAAGCCGACGACTATCACACGCCTCCTAACCTGTATATTATTTATTGTATTTGTACTATCTGCAAATCAATCATTTGCAGGAGTAGCGGAGGGGAAAACCTTATTTCAGGAAAAATGTAAGCAGTGTCATGCCGTAGATAAAAAAATGACCGGTCCTGCATTGCAGAATGTAAAGACCAGATGGTCGGATTCCACCAATTTATATAAATGGATCAAAAATTCCCAGGGTTTTTTAGGAACCGGCGATAAATATGCCAACGATCTATTTAAGGAGTATAACAGCGTAATGCCGGCATTTCCAACTTTAACAGATGCGGATATTACTGATATTTTAAGTTTTATTGATGCGGAGGCAATTAGATTATCTACATTGGTAACAACTACTTCTGGCCCGGTTTCCACTGAAGTTAAAAAAGATAACTCTACCCTTTATTGGATTTTGATAGTTGCATTATTGTTTATAGCAATAATTCTAGGAAGAGCAGTAAAATATCTCGATGGATTGGTTCGCCAGAAATATGAAGAAGGAGAAAGAGATAAAACTCCTATCTGGAAACAAAAAAAATATCGCCCTTTAATAGGTATAGTTGGGCTTTTATTACTAGCCTTTTTGAGCGTTGCCATGTGGGATAGCGCTTCATCTCTAGGTAGGCAGCAAGGTTATGCTCCTGAACAACCCATTGCATTTTCACATAAAGTTCACGCAGGTATCAATAAAATTGACTGTCGCTATTGTCACGTTGGTGCAGAAAGAGGCAAAGCCGCAGTTATACCTTCCTTAAGCGTTTGTATGAATTGCCACTATAATATTCAGGGAGTTACAGGAACGGATCCAAATTACCCTAAGGCAATTTACGACAAAGAGATCGCTAAAATTTATTCTTATATCGGTTTCAATACAGAAACCATGAAATATGAAAAAGAACCTGTTCCGATCGAATGGACCAAGATTCACAATCTACCTGACCACGTTTATTTTAATCACTCACAACACGTAAAAGTTGCCGGTTTGGAATGTCAGACATGTCACGGTCAGATCCAGGAAATGGATGTTGTTCAACAAATGGAAAATCTTTCCATGGGATGGTGTGTGAATTGTCACAGAACAACAAATGTAAACTTCACAACCAATGAATTTTACAAACCTTACGAAGTATTACATGAAAAATTAAAGAACGGCGAAATGGATGCCGTTAAAGCAGAAGATATAGGCGCAACGGAATGTCAGAAGTGTCACTATTAAATAATTTACAATTACCTAAATTCTAACCATACCAAATGGCAGAAAAAAAATACTATAAAGGCCTCGAAGAATTAAATCAGGAGCCGGAATTTGTTCAACTTAATCAATTAGAGTTCAACGAGGAGATCCCAGTTGATTTTTTTGACGGGAAAAACGATTCACTAAAATCGAATCGCCGCGATTTTCTAAAGATGATGGGCTTCAGTCTTACAGCCGCAACAGTTGCAGCAGGATGTGAAATTCCTGTTCGCAAAGTGGCTCCCTACGTTTTTAAACCGGAAGATATTACTCCGGGTATCGCTACGTGGTATGCTTCCTCTTATATTAATGGTGGCGATTATTGCAGCATACTTGTAAAAACAAGAGAAGGCCGACCTATCAAAATTGAAGGAAACACCGACTCAAAAATTACAAAAGGCGGAACCTCCGCTCGTGTTCAGGCAAGTGTTTTGAGTTTATACGACACAAGCCGTCTTAGAAATCCTATGACAAAAGGAGAAAGAGGTTTCTCCAATGCAACCTGGGATGATGTGGATACTGCGATAACAGGAAAACTGATCGCAAATCCAAATGCGAATATCAGAATATTAACCTCCACTATATTAAGTCCTTCCACTAAAAAAGTATTCGCAAAATTCACGGAAAAATATCCGAATACTAAAGTGTATTCTTATGATGCATTGTCATACAGCGGAATGCTTATGGCGAATTTGGCATCTAAGGGAAAAGCGGAAATTCCTGATTATGATTTTGCAAAAGCAAAGGTAATTGTAAGTATAGATGCTGACTTCTTAGGTACCTGGATATCTCCAATAGAATATACAAAAGGATATATCAAAACCAGAAAGGTTAGCAAGGAAAATGCGAACATGAGCCGCCATTATCAATTTGAAAGCCGCATGTCGTTAACAGGCTCCAATGCCGATTATCGTGTTGCTGTGCTTCCTTCTGAATTAGGCACCGTTGCATTAAACCTTTATGATGCAATTACAGGCAACAATGCTTCTTCCGGATTAAAATTAAAAGAGGAGGCTAAACAAAGCAGACTTAAAGAAGCTGCGGAATGGCTCAAAAAACATCAAGGCGAATCACTTGTGGTGAGTGGTTGCAATGATGAAAATGTGCAGTTAATTGTAAATGCAATTAATGAAGCATTAGGAAATTATGGCAAAACATTATCCTTCGACAATTCCAATATGATGCGTCAGGGGATGGATAATAGTGTAAAAGATCTGATCGCGGAATTAAAAGCCGGACAGGTTAATATATTGATGGTACATGATTGCAATCCTGTATACGATCATGCAATGGGAGCAGGTCTTGCAGAAGCTATGGCTAAAGCAGAAATGAGCATATCATTTGCAGGAAATATGAACGAAACTGCAGAGAAATGTAATTTCGTTTGTCCTGATCATCATTTCCTGGAATCATGGAATGATGCGGAACCTAAAAAAGGATATTTATCGCTTTCTCAGCCTACTATTAAAAATTTATTTGAAACACGCCAGATGCAGGATTCGCTTCTTACCTGGTGCGGAGCAATGACAACCTATCACGACTTCATGATGCAAAATTGGAGCGATGGTGTTTTTGCAGGTTCAATAGATAAATCAACCTCGTTTAATAAAGCATTACAAATTGGTTTACACCAACCTGAAAATGCAAGTGGTATAGCCTTGGCAATCGACAACG
The DNA here is from genome assembly GCA_044227505.1 of Chitinophagales bacterium. Taxonomy (GTDB): domain Bacteria; phylum Bacteroidota; class Bacteroidia; order Chitinophagales; family BACL12; genus UBA7236. The sequence goes on from JBGAWP010000006.1 coordinate 62,700, forward strand.
CATCTGCAATTTTAGCAGGAGTTGCAATGGTAAATAATGGCACTGCTGCGGGAACTGATGTTTCCACTGCAGCTGCAAATATTTCCGCAATGGTTAAAAAATCAAGCGGTGTGGAGATTCAATTTTATGAATCTATAGCTATAGGTGATGGAAGATATGCCGACAACCCATGGTTACACGAATTACCGGATCCGGTTTCTAAAATAACATGGGATAATTACCTCAATGTTTCTCCGGGTTGGGCAAAAGAAAATGATTTAACACATGGTGATCTGGTTACACTTTCCGTAAATGGAAAGAGTGTGATAGTTCCTGTTGCAATACAACCGGGACAAGCATTCGGATCAGTTTCAATTGCAGTTGGATATGGCAGAACATTGATCGGAAAAGGTGGTGAAGGAGTTGGTGTGAATGTATATCCATTGATTGATGCAAGTGGTACATGTGTGAACTATATGGCTTCCGGAGTTACAGTTTCTGCAACCGGCGAAAATGTAAAACTCGCACAAACACAAACACATTTCAGTTTGAACGATGGCCTTGGTCAAAGAAGAATTGTTAAAGAAACTACATTAGAAGAATACAAGAAAAATCCTCTTGCCGGAAATGAAGACAGAGAAGAAGCGTTGGCATGGCAGGAAGTAACTTTCTATCCTGATTATTTCGGTAAGAAAAACGGATTTAACTGGGGTATGTCCATCGACCTGAATTCATGTACAGGTTGCGGCGCTTGTGTTATCTCTTGTAATGCAGAAAATAATATTCCTGTAGTTGGGAAAAAAGAAGTAATTCGCTCTCACGAAATGCATTGGATGCGTATCGACAGATATTATTCCGGCGATCCTGAAAATCCTGAGGTTGTTTATCAGCCTATGCTTTGTCAGCACTGCGAAAATGCACCTTGCGAAAACGTTTGTCCTGTTGGAGCTACCAACCACAGTTCGGAAGGTTACAACCAAATGGCTTATAACCGTTGTATCGGAACCCGTTATTGCGCAAATAACTGCCCTTATAAAGTAAGAAGATTCAATTGGTTCGATTACGGTGCAGCTGATACTTTCGGAACAATGAACGATCCGAGCGGAACGGAAGATCTTGGTATGATGGAAGATCTAACAAGAATGGTTTTAAATCCTGATGTTACCGTTCGTTCAAGAGGAGTTATTGAAAAATGTTCTTTCTGTGTTCAACGTATTCAGGAAGCTAAACTCACCGCTAAAAAAGGTAACAGAGAATTGGTTGATGGTGATTTCAGAGTTGCATGTCAAAGTGCATGTCCTGCTGAAGCCATTACTTTCGGAAATAACTACGATGAAACCAGTAAACTGATGGCAGAAGCAAAAGATGAACGCACTTTCGGAATTTTAGAAGAATTCCACTGGATGCCATCTGTGATGTATAAAACGAAAGTTAGAAATAAAGACAAGGCTGATCATAAAAATGAAGAAGCATTGGATATAATGGATTTATATAATTATAATTAATTGTGAAATTATGTTCGTATCACCTTTAAGGGAACCATTAATACTCGGAAATAAAACCTACAAACAAATATCAGATGATATTTGTGCACCGGTGGAAGGAAAACCTACCACTGCCTGGATGATTGCAACCACCCTTTCAGGTTTGCTTGCATTAACCGGGTTTACAATGATAGGTCTTACCATTACTTATGGTATCGGTATGTGGGGATTGAATAAAACTGTAGGTTGGGCCTGGGATATCACCAATTTCGTTTGGTGGATCGGTATTGGTCACGCCGGAACACTTATTTCCGCGATCTTATTGTTATTCCGTCAGAAATGGCGCACCGGTGTTAACCGTTCAGCAGAAGCGATGACCATCTTCGCGGTTATTTGCGCCGGTTTATTCCCGATCATTCACATGGGTCGCGTTTGGTTGGCATTTTTCATCTTCCCTTATCCGAATACACGTGGTCCTGTTTGGGCAAACTTTAACTCACCGTTATTATGGGACGTATTTGCGATCTCAACTTATTTTACGGTTTCACTCGTTTTCTGGTATACAGGTTTAATTCCCGATCTTGCCACAATTCGCGATCGTGCAACAACTGCTTTCAGAAAAAAGATATATAATGTTTTTTGTTTCGGATGGAAAGGAACTGCAAAAAATTGGCAGCGTTTTGAATCCATCTCCTTAGTACTTGCAGGTTTATCTACACCACTTGTATTATCCGTGCATACCATCGTATCCTTCGACTTCGCAACTTCAGTAATTCCGGGTTGGCATACAACTATCTTCCCACCATACTTCGTTGCTGGTGCGATATTTTCAGGATTTGCAATGGTATTAACGCTCATGTTGGTTGTTCGAAAAGTATTTAATCTGGAAGAATATATTACACTCCACCATATAGAATCGATGAATAAGATCATTATTCTTACAGGATCTATTGTGGGTGTTGCTTATATCACCGAGTTATTTACTGCATGGTATTCTCAAAATCAATATGAACAATATGCATTCTTAAACAGAAGTACTGGTCCTTACTGGTGGAGTTACTGGGGTATGATGACATGTAACGTAATCTCTCCGCAATTATTCTGGGTTAAAAAATTAAGAAGATCAGTTGTATTTACTTTCTTCATGTCGATATTCATTAACGTGGGTATGTGGTTCGAACGATTTGTAATTATCGTTACCTCTACACATCGCGATTATATACCATCATCTTGGACAATGTATTATCCAACCTATGTAGAGATATTTATTTATCTGGGAACAATTGGATTGTTTATGACACTGTTCCTCATTTTTGCAAAAGTGGCACCGGTGATTGCCGTGGCCGAGGTAAAATCAATTTTAAAAGTAGCGGGTGATCAGTATGTGGGGCCAAATGCAACACAAACACAACATCATCACGATGAACATAAAGAATTAGTTTAATTAGCATAAATAATAATTTGCAGATGGCAAATAAAAAAATAATTTACGGTTTATACGAAGATGAAACTGTATTAATTGATGCAGTGAAGACTGTTCGTGCAGAAGGAATGAAAATTGACGACTGCTACACACCGTTTCCAGTGCATGGATTAGATGATGCAATGGGATTGCGTCATACAAAATTGCACAGTGCAGGATTTGTATTTGGTGCAACCGGAACATTAACTGCGCTAACATTTATTCTTTGGATAACAACAAATAATTATCCGGTAAATTATGGCGGTAAACCATTTTTATCCTTACCGGCATGGATTCCGATTACTTTCGAATTAACAGTATTATTTGCTTCCGTTGGAATGTTTTTAACCTATTTGTATTTAAACAGACTTGCTCCGGGTGTTAAACCGGAAATTGTTGATGAAAGAACAACAAGTCATTTATTTGCAATGACCTTCGAAGTGGATGATCATACAACCGATCAAAGAAAAGAAGAAATAAAAAGAGTATTAGCTGCAAGCGGAGCTGTTGAAATACACGAAAAAGAATTTTGATATCAAAAATTATTACGAAAATGATTGTAACAAAATATATAAAAATTATTCTCCTGCTAACTGCAATACCATTTGTATTCACAGCATGTAAAAAAGCAGGTGGTGATTATCCGGGTGATCAATATACCTTTGATATGATCAGCTCACGCGCCTATGAAACATATTCCTTAAATCCGGAATTAAGAGATAGCATGACAGCTATGTTGCCGGTAGTTGGAACAGTTCCATATATGGGAAATGCAATTTCAGGCAAGTCGGGCGATAGTTTGCATATGGCATTAAATCTTCCTTATACAATTCCGAATACAATTGAAGGATATGAAAGAGCAGGTGTTGAATTAAAAAATCCATTTACAACTGCAGATAAAAATGTTTTAGCGGAAGGGAAACATTATTTTGATATTTATTGTGCTGTTTGTCACGGCGCAGCAGGTGATGGAAAAGGATTTATTGTTACAGAGGGAAAATATTCAGCGGTACCTCCATCTTATTTCGATCCATTGATCATGGCACTTCCTGAAGGTAAAATGTTTCATTCCGTTACCTATGGAAAAAATGCAATGCAATCATATGCATACAGTCTTTCCAAAGAAGAACGTTGGAAGGTGATCACGTATATTAAATCGTTACAAGCAAATCATTCATCAACACAACCGGCTACAGCCGCAGTTGCAGATAGCATTAAATAAACACAGAAATTAATTCCATATAGAATTGCCGAATTAATAAAAGAAAAAATAATAGCATGAAGGGCTCAAACAAATTTGAATATTCATCAAAACTTAGAAATACTTTTCTTGCCGTACTGGCAACCGGAGTTATATTAACTGTGATCGGATTTTTGACCGGGTCGTCGATGGATAGATTTTGGTCGAATTTTCTTCTTGATACAATTTTCTTTTTAGGTATTTCGGTTCTTGCTGTATTTTTCCTTGCAGCTCACCAATTGGCGATGTCAGGATGGCACATTACTGTTAAAAGAATTCCGGAAGCAATAAGTCAGTTTGTAAAATATGGCGCAGTATTTATGGCGATCATTATTTTTGGTGTAATTGGTAATTATCATGATCTGTACCACCACTGGGATAATGATTTCATCACGCATAAAACAGTTGCAGTTGAAGAATTAAATGAATATAATGCGCACTTGGAAGAAGAAGGTCATGGTGAGGAATCCATGGTTTTTCACAGAGAGTGGCAGGAATTTCAATACAACCAATATCGCTCGGAAGAAGAAATTCACGGCGAACATAAAGAAGCACATGTTGAACTGGTTGCTGATGAAAACGGGGAAGTAAAAAATCCGCATTACGACAGATTCATTGATGGCAAATCATCTTATTTAAATCCAACATTCTGGACAATCAGATCAATTATATATTTAGCTGTTTGGGTTTGGGTTTCATTGATGTTGCGCAAATTCTCATTAAAGGAAGATATTGACGGATCTACAAAATGGTTCATGAAAAGTAAATTCTGGGCTGCAATATTTTTACCGATTTGGGGTGTTACAAGTTCCATGATGGCTTGGGATTGGGTAATGTCGTTAGATCCGCATTGGTATAGCACTTTATTCGGTTGGTATAATTTTGTTTCCCTTTGGGTAGCATGTATCAGCACGATTTTATTAATTGCAATATTTTTAAAACGCAAAGGATATTTACCACAATTAAATGAAAACCATTTACATGATCTCGGTAAATATGCTTTTGCATTCAGCATATTCTGGACATATTTGTGGTTCAGTCAGTTCATGTTGTATTGGTATGGAAATATTCCGGAAGAAACGAAATGGTTCCTCGAACGAGCAAGAACCAGTTATAGCGGATTATTTTACGCAAATCTTTTTCTGAACTTTATTTTCCCTTTCCTCATGTTCATGCGCAGAGATGCAAAACGCGATATGAATGTATTAACTATTGTTGCTTCGGTTTTAGTATTATCACACTGGCTAGATTTCTTTGTGATGATAATGCCAATTACCGTTGGCGAACATTGGGGAATTAATTTCATGGAAATTGGAATGTTTTTAACATTTGCGGGATTGTTTTTATTCGTGGTATTCGGAGAACTTGCAAAAGCATCTCTGGTTCCTGAAAAACATCCTTTATATAAAGAAAGTCTTGATCATCACATATAAATTTAAACAATGGCTACCGGTTGGTTGATATTTTTTGCAATAGTAATGATTGTTGTGGTTTTGTTCCAGGTAACAAGAACACTCGACCTTGTGGGTCAATTAAGGGGTGGTGAACGCACAACTCCTGAAATGACAAATCTCCATGCGATTTTGGGGATGATCTTTATGGTTGTCGGATTATTAGGTTTCTTTTGGTCCTTCGGTCATTATCAGGATAGAATGGTTGACCATCACTCGTCTGACAATGGACTTATCATTCATAAAATGTTTGTAATAACACTGTGGGTGACGGGAATTGTATTTGTTATTACCACGGTATTATTATTCTGGTTTGTATATAAATACAGAAATCGCCCCGGCCATAAAGCAGTGCATTTTGCGCATAGCAATAAACTGGAATTTATCTGGACCATAGTTCCTACAATTGTTTTAACAGGATTAGTTGTTTTTGGATTACAGGCATGGACTGAAATTATGGCTAAACCTTCCGAAGATGCAATAGTTGTGGAAGTTACAGGTCAGCAATTTTTTTGGAGCAGCAGATATCCCGGACCTGATGGTAAATTAGGCCCTCGTGATTACGATCTTATTTGTCCTGAAAATCCGATCGGAATAGTTACAAGAGAATGGATAGAACATCGCAAAATTTCCATTACAGGCAGTGAAAAACTAAATGCTAAAGGCGAGATACAAAAACTAACTGAAAGAGAGGCCGAATTAAATGGCATCCTAAAAGGATATTATGATATCGTAAATAATTCTGCAAATAAATACCGAGTTGCAGTTGTAAAGGATTCAGTAAAAATTTTGGAAAAGGAATTGGAAAATATTCCGGGTAAGATCAAAATACGCGAAAAATGTCTTGAGCGTATAACGGGTAAATACACAGAAGAGTATATGAAATTGCATGCACCGGAATTATCATGGGGTTATGATGATCCAATGCCATCCGAAATACATGTACCTGTAAATAGTGTTGTGAGTTTAAAAATTACTGCACTTGATGTATTACACAATTTTTATATCCCGCATATGGATGTAAAAATGGATGCAGTTCCAGGGATGCCGACATCTTTTAAATTTACGCCTCTTGTAACCACAGCTGATAAAAGAATCGAATTATCTTCAAACACCGATTGGCAAGTAACCAAAGAAGGAGAGGAGCAACCAAGATGGAAGAACTTTAATTATGAGATCGCTTGTGCAGAACTTTGCGGATCTGGCCATAGTTCCATGAAATACACTTTAATTATTGATACTCCCGAAGATTATGAAAATTGGGTAGCAGCATTGCCAAGTAAATGGAGTCAGGTTGTGAATGATCTTAAATTGGAAAATGGATTTTCCGAATTTGCACCTAAACCTGTTGTAATTCCTGCAGTTAAAACAGATACTGTAACAATACCAACAGGAGATACTCTTTTGATCACAAAAAATAATTGACCGCAAGAAAAAAGAAAGATATGTCAGTAGAAACAACTTTACATTCAACTCATGTTGAAACACACGATGCCGGTCATGGTCACGATGATCATCATCACCATCAAAGTTTCATCAGGAAATATATATTCAGTGAGGATCACAAAACAATATCCAAACAATTCCTGATAACAGGGATGATATGGGCTATTGTTGGTGGTTTGCTTTCTGTTTTATTCAGAATTCAACTCGGATATCCCGATGCAGACCTTACCTGGATAAAACCATTACTTGGTAAATGGATAACTGCTGAAGGTCAGATCGCACCGGAATTCTATAATGCATTAATTACGATGCACGGAACAATTCTCGTGTTCTTCGTATTAACTGCGGGATTGAGCGGAACTTTCGCAAATTTTTTAATTCCATTGATGATCGGAGCGCGTGATATGGCATCCGGTTTTCTTAATATGTTGTCGTATTGGTTCTTCTTTATTGCAAGTATTGTAATGGCAGTTTCATTCTTTCTTGCAACGGGACCGGCATCAGGTGGTTGGACGGCTTATCCTCCGCTCAACGCATTACATAATGCAGCATCAGGTAGTGTGGCGGGTGTCGATTATTGGTTGATCTCTATGGCACTCTTTATTGTATCATCCCTGCTTGCAGGTTTGAATTATATTACAACAATTATCAATCTCAGAACAAAAGGAATGAAGATGTTTCGTCTTCCACTTCCTATATGGGCATTATTATTAACGGCTGTGATCGGGGTATTATCATTCCCGGTATTATTATCAGCAGCAGTATTATTATTATTCGATAGAAATTTAGGAACAAGTTTTTACCTCGACCAAATAAATCTCGGTGGTGAACCACTTGCAAATTCAGGCGGTAGTCCGATATTATACGAACATTTATTCTGGTTCCTTGGCCACCCGGAGGTGTACATTATTATCTTGCCGGCCATGGGAATTGTGTCGGAAGTATTATCCGTTCATTCCCGAAAACCTATTTTCGGATATTCAGCGATGATCTATTCGTTGCTCGCAATTACCGTTCTATCATTTATCGTTTGGGCGCATCACATGTTCATGACCGGTATGAATCCATTTATCGGATCCATATTCGTGATCTTTACTTTGATCATCGCAGTTCCATCTGCCATTAAGGTGTTTAACTGGCTAACTACATTATGGAAAGGAGATATTCGACTAAATCCGCAAATGCTTTTTGCGATAGGATTTGTTTCACTATTTATTTCCGGGGGATTAACGGGTATATTTTTAGGAAACTCCGCAATCGATATCCGATTACATGATACCTATTTTGTTGTTGCGCATTTCCATCTTGTAATGGGTGTTGCTGCATTCTTCGGAATGTTCGCCGGGGTATACCACTGGTTTCCAAAAATGTTTGGGCGATACATGAACCAAACCTTAGGGTTTATTCACTTTTGGGGAACCATTGTTGCCGCATATTTAATATTTTACCCTATGCACTTTGAAATTGCATTGCCAAGAAGGTATTATACACACTCCGGTTTTGAAACCTTTGCGGGTTTTGAAAGTTTGAATATGTTTATTTCCACTGTTGCAATTATTTCATTTGCATTGCAATTGTTATTTGTATTTAATTTCTTTTATAGCATTTGGTACGGAAGAAAAGTGAGAGAAAAAAATCCTTACAACGCAAACACTTTGGAATGGACAACACCAATTCGTCCGGGTCACGGAAACTGGCCGGGAGAATTACCGGAAGTACACCGTTGGCCTTATGACTATAATAAACACGGAAGAGAATTTATTCCTCAAACTGAACCATTGAGTCAATATGAAATTGAACATGGAGAACATGGGGATGAAGGCGACAGCGATATTATTAAAAAGGATGAAAGAGACCATAAAGACGATCACGTTTAATTAATGAATAGAGAAACATCCATATCAAAAACAGGGTTGCTCAAAACGATCGCAGCTAAACTAAAGGATTATCAGATCCTTGTAAAGTTCAGGTTGAGTTTTATCGTGGTGTTCAGTGCTGGAATTGGGTATTTATTTGCAGGTGGAGATCAAAATCAGTTTTTATTATTTCTTTTAGGCGGATTTTTGATAACAGCTGCTTCAAATGCATTAAATCAAATTATCGAATCAGATACCGATAAATTGATGAGCAGAACCGCTGATCGTCCGCTTGCAGCTGCCCGTATGCAAAATACAGAGGCGATTATTGCTGCAGGTATCATGGCGATATCAGGCATTGCAATTTTATGGATATTCTTTAACACCCTTAGTGCATTATTAGGAGCACTTTCGCTCATCAGTTATGCATTTATTTATACTCCGATGAAAAAGATTTCTCCGATAGCAGTTTTTATCGGTGCATTTCCCGGAGCTATGCCACCACTGATCGGTTTTGCAGCAGCATTTGGCCAGATAAATGATCTTGCTATATTATTATTTGCACTGCAATTTGTTTGGCAATTCCCGCATTTTTGGGCAATTGCATGGGTTTCGTGTGAAGATTATGCTAAGGCAGGATTCCATTTATTGCCTTCTGCCGACGGAAGATCTAAAACCACCGCAACACATATCGTTATTTATACACTGCTTTTATTACCTGTAAGTTTAATAATGTATTTTATGGGTTATACAGGTTTGATATCAGCAATTATTGTATTTATAACAGGATTGTTGTTTTTATTACAAGCAATACATTTATATAGAACATGCGAAACTAAAGAGGCGCGTAAATTAATGTTTGGATCATTTTTGTATTTACCTGTAGTGCTAATTGCTTTATTAATTGATAAATTGTAAAAAAATATAATGTCAGAATTAATACATAAACGATTTATTGTCCATCCATATAAATTTAATATGTGGATTGCAATAGTGTCAATGGTAATGGCATTTGCTGCTCTTACCAGTGCTTATGTGGTTAAAAGAGGAGATGTTAATGTTTGGAATGTTATTCAATTACCCAAAATATTTATTACAAGCACTGTTGTAATTATATTGAGCAGCATTTTTATGCATGCAGCCTATTTATCATTTAAAACTGGCAGAGTTAGTTTATACAGGGGATTTATTATTATGGCCTTTATTTGTGGTGCATCGTTTCTAACATTACAAATTCAGGGATGGTCACAATTAATAAATGCAGGTATTGATCTTGGATCAAATGTTTCCAATTCATTTGTATATGTAATAACGGGAGCTCATTTTGTGCATGTGTTAGGCGGAGTTATAGCCTTATTGGTTTTTTCAATAATGGCATTTACAAAATATAAAATAACAAATAGATCAGAAAGTCAAACACCGGATAAAAACAATCTTGTCAGCGTAGAAGTTATGATGACCTACTGGCATTTTGTGGATATTTTATGGGTGTATTTATATATTTTCTTAATATTAAACAATTAAATAAAATACTTTGGAAGCAACTGCAAAACCAACTGCAAAAGAACTATGGGACGGAGGCGATTCGCCTTTTAGGGTGAGCTATGGGAAGATCATGATGTGGTATTTTCTTATCAGTGATACCTTTACTTTTGCCGGCTTACTTATTTCCTATGGTGCAATTCGCACGAGTCATGCTAAACATGACCCAACGAATATTCACTCGTGGCCCGACCCGAATGAAGTATTCAACGCAGGTCCGGGCTTCCATCACGCTCCGTTGATTTTCGTAACATTTATGACATTTACGCTCATTTTGAGTTCTGTTACTATGGTGAGAGCTGTGCAGGAAGGTCACAATATGAACCGTCAGGGTGTTATGAAGTGGATGATCTTTACAATTATCGGCGGATTGGTTTTCGTATTCAGTCAGGCTTGGGAATGGACGCACCTTATTCATGAAGGCATGACCCCAACCACAAACCCATTTGGTGCAACATCCTTCGGCGCTCTGTTCTTTTTAATTACAGGATTCCATGGATTTCACGTTAGCGTGGGTGTTTTACTAAACAGCTGGGCTTTATTTGCAACCTATAAAGGAGTATTTGAAAAACGCGGACATTATGAAATGATCGAAAAATTAGGGCTTTACTGGCACTTTGTAGATCTTGTTTGGGTTTATGTATTTCTTGCATTTTATTTATTCTAAAAAAAATATTGATAGCGTATGTCACATTTAACAAGAGAAGAATCAAGGAAAAGAGTTTGGAAAGTATGCGGAATTCTCGCAGTGGTAACTGCAGTAGAAATTGCAGCTGCTTTGTCGCATTATAAATTTTTTCATGAGTCTCCGAAGATGCTGCTGAATATATTATTCATTGTATTAAGTGCTGCGAAAGCATATTATATCATGAGTGAATTCATGCATCTTAAATATGAATTAAAGGCAATGGCTGTAACTATTTTAGCACCCTTCTTATTTTTGGTTTGGGGTATAATTGCATTCCTTTGGGAAGGAAATTATTGGTTGAGTGCAAAGGAATTCTGGGATATACTTAGATAATTATGGCAAAAAAAAAGGGGCGCTTATGGGTAGCGGTAATGCTCTTCATGATCGTTATTCTTCCTTTGATTTCAGTTATTTTACTTCAGAAGGGTTTTAAGGTAAGAGAGGAGGCCCCTGCCAGTAGCAGGCTGATCCAAACGGATCTTCAACAAATACCGGATTATTTTACGATCTCGCATCGCGGTGATACCATTACCAAACAAAAGATGCACAACAAGGTAATCCTTCTCGATTTCGCATCCTATTCCTGTGGAACCACCAACGATGCACGTGAAAGAAAATTATTTGAGATCCAGGAAGATTATTATGGAAAAACAAAGGCTTTTCGAATTCTTACGCATACACTACAGCCTGCTCAAGACCTTACACCTCAGTTAAAGTTAATGGCTGAAAGGTACGCCGCTCGCGAAATATGGCATTTTTTATCAGATACTGATTCTTCCTCAATAAGACTTTTTGATTTTTGTAACAAATCCACAAATAATATTGTTTTTTCTGAAACTGATTATGCCTGCCCGAGGTTTGTTTATCTGATAGATGGCGAAGGAAACCTGAGAGGTGTTTATGATCCGTTGGATGTAAAACAAAATCAAGACCTGTATAACGACCTTTTATTCTTATTGAATAAGCTGGACCTTAAATGAACAAAAAAAATAATCTTATTATTGGTGGAGTAGTGGGAGTGGCTTTTATCCTCTTTTTTATTTTTGTATATCTCCCTTATGCCGACAAACAGAAAAACTTAAATAAGGTTTCTGAATCCATGCAGTTTTCTTCCTTTTTGCGCGATTCTGTAAATCATATTCCTGAATTTGTTTTTGTAGATCAGAATGGAAAAGAGATATCCAATAAGGATGTGGAAGGAAAAGTTTTTGTTGCAGATTTTTTTTATACAACCTGCGAGGCTTATTGCCCGATCACAACTGCGCAATTGGCCATTGTTCAGAATTCTATTAATTCATCAACTCCATTCAAAATATTATCCTTTTCACTGAATCCTGAAAGTGATTCTATCCCGGTATTGAAAAAATTTGCTGAACAATATGGTGCAAAGGATAAAACATGGCATTTTTTACGAGGCAAACAGGACGACATCTTTACAATTGGCGAAAATGGGTTTTATACTATTGTTCAGGATGCACAAGGTTCATTTGAAGGGCATTCAGATAAATTTACCCTCGTAGATAAAAGTGGAAATATCCGTGGATTTTATAAAGGAACAGATTCTATTGAAGTGAAAGCACTTATTATGGATATTAATTACCTACTGCTAAAAGATAAAGAGCATGAACGAAAAAACAATTAATCGAATCATATTTATTATATCTATTGCAGTTCCGCTTTTAGTTGCAACATTATTTTATACACCTTCCATCCACCTTAATATCAATACTTCGTTCTTGCCGAAATTTCACGCTATGCTTAATTCCGGGGTGGCTGTTTTTTTGTTATTGGGATTGTATTTTATAAAAAATAAAAATCGCAAAGCACATAAGATCAGTATGATGAGTGCTTTTTCTTTATCGGCTCTTTTTTTGATCTCGTATGTTTTATATCATTCATCAACCGATGCAACGATCTTTGGCGACAGTAATTTTGACGGAGTTTTGGGTGAGGATGAAAAGGCAGCTTTGGGGACTGAAAAAACGGTTTATTATATCATTTTGATTTCCCATATCATATTAGCGGCAGCCATTTTGCCATTTATTTTGATTACCTTATCAAGGGCGCTTACCGAAAAATTTGACAAACACCGCAAAATCGCACGAATTACATGGCCTTTATGGTTTTATGTGGCTGTTACAGGAGTGGTGGTTTATTTCATGATCGCTCCCTATTATCCGCATTAATTTGTAATTTTGTAGTATGAAATACAGAGGTCTTATCATCACAATATTATTCCTCTTTTTAGCATTTGCGCACTCAGAATTATCTGCCCAGTGTGCTATGTGCAAAGCTTCCGCGGAAGCCGGAAATACCGATGGTAATCTGCAAAGTGCAACCCTTAACTACGGTATCATGTATCTTTTGGTAATGCCCTATCTTGCCTTTTGTGTGATTGGATATTTGTGGTATCGCAATTATAAGAGGAAGAAGAAAGAAGGATCATTAGGGGCTTAAATAGTTTCATTCAATTCAAAAACCCTCCTTGCATCAGAATTCTCATTTGGGCTAAAGCCCGTGGTTAGGTTCTTTATTTGTCCGTGGGTTAAAACCTACGGCTATTGGAAAAAAATTGCTCATGAGAAAGAACACATGTTATAAATATGGGTTAATTCACATTCAAACATTCAAATAAAATAAAACTATCCAAAAACTACATAAAAAAATCAATAACCCCCGGCTTCAGCCGGTGGGTAAGATCACACACCCGCAACCGGGCTTTAGCCCAAATCGAAGATCATCAATGTCGGCATAATGAATCATAATACTGAAAAAGTAAAATGCTCTTCAATCACCTACAGATTTTCAAAAAAATAAAACTATCCAAACGCCACATAAAAAATAAATCAATAACCCCCGGCTTCAGCCGGTGGGTAAGATCACACACCCCCAAACGGGCTTTAGCCCAAATCGAAGACCATCAATGATAGCGTAATGTATCAATAGAATGAACCTCCACCGAAACATCTGCGACAAAACATCTTCTCAAATAATAATGATTTAAATATCCCCCAACATCGGCCGTATCAAAATTTCTTCCACCACACTTCTTTCAGATATTTCCCATGCATTGTAAATTAAACTTGCTACATCTTCCACGGCGATAAAACGATTTTCAGGTAGATCAGTTCCTGCCCACGATTCCGTTAAAACTGCTCCGGGTATCACGGCAGTAACTCTGATATTATATTGCATAAGTTCCTTCCTCAAATTTTTCGTAAGTCCCAATAATGCGAATTTAGATATCGCATACGAACCACCTGCATCATATGCATTTATACTCGCAACACTGCATAAATTAAAAATATGTCCGCGTTTATTTTTTTTCATTTCTGGCGCGATACTGCGAATTAAATGATACACACTGTACAAATTTGTGTCTATCAGATTCTCCAAAGTGCCATCCGGTTCATCACAAATTGTTCCGGGGAGAAATACTCCTGCATTATTTATTAAAATATCAACCTTTCCTAAATTTTGCAGACAAAATTCTGCAAAAGCCAATACCTTCGATTTTTTTGATACATCACAAGGTTGTACATACACCTTAATTTTGTCGTTTAAAGCGCTTAATTCGTTTTTAAGCGCTTCCAGGTCCTGTTTATTTCTAGCGCAGGCGCAGATGTCGAATCCTTTTGATGCAAACAAGTTTGCTACAGCCCTTCCTATGCCTTTTGTGGCGCCGGTAATTATGATATTCATTGGTTGAAAGTAAGATTAATTAAATAGTTTTACAAAATAAATAAATTAAACCGGGAATGGATAGTCTTTTTGCTGATGTGATCTTGCCTTTTGCACTGGAAAAAAACTATACCTATGCTGTGCCCGATGAGTTTGCGGGAGTGTTGCAACCGGGAATAAGAGTGGAAGTGCCTTTCAGAAATAAAACCTATACCGGAATTATTGCAAAACTGCATTCGATAAAACCACAAGGTTATTCTGCCAAAACCATTATTTCACTTCCCGATCATTTGCATATTGTAAACAAGATACAATTACAGTTTTGGGATTGGATGGCATCCTATTATATGTGCTCCAATGGCGATGTAATGAATGCTGCTTTGCCGGCGCCTTATAAATTAAGCAGCGAAACAATTATTGTGTTGGATGAAAATGCAGAAATTGATGCACAAAAATTAGACGACAGAGAATTTATTGTTGCAGAAGCATTGTCCATTCAAAAAGAATTATCACTTAAGGATATTCAACAGATACTGCAATTAAAAACAATTCAACCGATAATTAAATCGCTGATTCAAAAGGGAGTCGCGTATGTTAAAGAGGAGATGAAGGAAACATACTCCCCCAAAACAGAAAAATTTATTGTATTGCATCCCGATTATCAATCAGAAGAAACACTGAGCGAATTGTTTAATAAATTAGAATCTTTTCCAAAACAGTTGAATGTATTGATGATGTATTATCAATTGGCGGGACAAGGAAAAAAAATAAAAAAATCGGTTTTAATGCGCAAGGCTGATGCAACTCCGGCGGTACTAAAAACGATGATAAAAAATGAGATATTTATTGAAACTGCCGATACTGTTAGCCGATTGCAGTTATATGGAATTTCTGATGAGGAAGAAAATAAATTAAATGAGGAGCAGATCGCAGTTACAGAACAAATAAATTCTTTATTCGAAGAAAAACAAACTGTTTTATTGAAAGGTGTAACCGGAAGTGGAAAAACGGAAATATATATCGAATTTATTAAAAAATATCTTCAGGAAGGAAAACAGGTATTATATCTTTTGCCCGAGATAGCATTAACGGCGCAGATTATCAGCAGATTAAAAAAACGATTTGGTAGTTTGATCGGAGTTTATCATTCTAAATTTAATCAGAATGAGAGAGTGGAAATTTGGCAGCGTGTTTTGAATAATGAATACAAAATAATATTGGGTGCCCGCTCCGCCTTGTTTTTGCCATTTAATCAACTGGGCTTAATAATTGTTGATGAAGAACACGATTATTCGTACAAACAACACGAACCCAATCCGCGATATCATGCTCGGGATGCAGCTATTTATCTCGCGTATTTACACAACGCAAAAACCATTTTAGGAACTGCAACGCCATCTGTAGAAACCTATTATCAGGCAGTGAGCGGTAAATTTGGATTGGTAAATATGTATAAGCGATATGGAGATATGGCCATGCCTGAAATACAGATCGTTGATATTAAGGAAGAGGAAAAAAATAAGACCATGCAATCGCATCTGAGTTCTGTTTTAATTGATCAGATGAAAGCAACCCTGAAAAACAAGGAGCAAATTATCCTTTTTCAAAACCGCCGTGGATATGCTCCCTATTTAACTTGTGAAGCATGTGGATGGACCCCGCGCTGTATCAATTGCGATGTAAATCTTGTTTACCATAAATTTTCGGATGAATTGCGTTGTCATTATTGTAATTATAAACACAATGCATATCAGGCTTGTCCGGCTTGTGCAAGTACACGCATCATTATTAAAGGATTTGGCACGGAAAAAATTGAAGATGAATTACAATATATTTTTCCGGAAACTAAAATTGCACGGCTTGATCTGGATGCCATTAAAACCAAACACGGGCATGAAAAAGTAATTCGTGAATTTGAAGACGGAGAAGTGGATATATTAGTGGGAACCCAAATGGTAACCAAAGGACTGGATTTTGACAATGTAAATCTTGTGGGAATTTTAAGCGCAGATCAGATCATAAATTTTTCTGACTTCAGAGCCAGTGAACGTGCATTTCAAATGATGACCCAGGTAAGTGGGAGGGCAGGCAGAAAAAATAAAAAGGGCGTTGTGATGATACAGGCAATTCAAATTAATCATCCTGTATTACAATACGTTATTCAAAACGATTATTCGGGTTTTTACAATAAGGAAATTGCAGAACGCCGCGAATTTGGATATCCTCCATTTGTGCGTCTCATTCGATTAACGCTAAAACACAGTAAGGTGGACATGGTAAATAAAACCGCAAATTTTCTCGCTGCCGAATTAAAGAAAAGTTTCGGCGATAAAATTTTAGGCCCGGCAATTCCCGGAATTCCCCGCATAAGAAATAAATACCTTTCTGAAATTCTGATTAAATCAGCAAATAGAAGATCAGATACGGAAAGGTTAAAAAAAATATTGAAACTGGAAATTGAAAAATTGCAATTGCATGCTTCACATAAGCGGGTGGAGATTGTAGTGGATGTGGACCCAATGTAGTAAATTTGCATCCCATCTAATATGTTATCCAAAAAAGCTAAATACGGTCTGAAGGCAATGTTCTATCTGGCCAAGAAATATGGCAAGGGGCCCATTCTGATCTCCGATCTTGCCGAGGAAGAAAATATTCCTAAGAAGTTTCTGGAACTCATATTGCTCGATATGAAACGTCAGGGCTTACTTGTAAGTAAAATGGGTAAGGGGGGAGGATATGAACTTGGCAAACATCCTGATAAGATCATGGTTGGGCAGATCGTTCGTATTTTGGATGGTCCGCTTGCACCAATCAGTTGTGTCAGTAAAACTGCTTATGCAAGGTGCATTGAGTGCACCAACGAAAAAACCTGCGAGATCAGAAAGATCATGATGCAAGTGCGCGATTCCACCGCTACAATTTTGGATAATACTTCCCTCACAGATGCCCCAAAGGCGATGTTTGCAGTTTCTAAAAAGACAAAATAAAAAATTTTTTAAAGTTTAAATTGTCGAATTAGTGCGATTTTTACTGTGTTTTGGGCGGTTAAAACATATTATAAAAATAAAAATGTTTTAAACTATACTACTAAATTGATAGATTATATAGAATTTTGTCGCGAATCAACTAAAACATAAACTTATGCAATTGAAATCATTACTTACTTTATTATTATGTGTTATAACTCTTAGCGTTTTTTCGCAGACGGGAACTCAGGTGGAAACTTACAACGTAAAAGTTTCTTCCAAACTGGAACTTCGCGGACTAACACATGCTCGTTATCAGCTATTTGATGATACTACTAAAATTGATGCATTTGACCTACGTCGTGCACGTCTCGATTTTCGTGGTGACATAGCTCCTAAAGTTGGATATCGTTTGCACCTTGAATTTGCAGGAACTCCAAAAATTCTCGACGCAACCTTTGTTTACAAACCATTTGATTATCTGAATGTGAACGTTGGTCAAAGCAAAACTCCTTATTGTTACGACAATTTATATTCACCCTGGAATTTATTGACCATCAGCCGAACTCAAATCGACAATGCTTTATCAAGCAGAGAAGCAGATCTATATGGAAACCAAAATGGTCGTGATATAGGCATTTGGTTAACCGGTAAATTCAGTATTGGTGAAGAAACTAAAAGACCTATTCTCGAATATCATTTAGGCGTATATAACGGAACCGGTATAAACGTAGCAGATAACAACGGAGAAAAAGATTTCGGTGGCTCCTTGCGTGTTTCTCCTATAAAAGATCTATGGTTAAGCGGAAGATTTTATACTGGACACGGACAAACTGTTGCAGATCCGGGAGTTACTACGGATCGTTCAAGATACGGTGGTGATCTTACCTACAAATACAAAAACTTCCTGATAGAAGGCGAATTCCTCGCAGGTTCTGACGAAAGCGATAGTCTTGCATTATTAGAAAGAAACGGATATTATGTAACATTGGGTTACACTCCCATCAAGGATAAATTGCAGGTAATTGCCCGTCTGGATAATTATGATCCGAATACCGATTCAGAAGATAATATCACGAATAAATATATTTTAGCTGCAAGCTGGTTCTTTAATAAAAATACAAGAATCCAATTGGAATATAATATAGTGCAGGAAGAAGCAACAGAACAAAAAGATAATAATTTATTTGCCATTCAGTTTCAGGCAGCATTTTAATTATTGAATTATAGAGATGTAAAGTTTTTAGTTTTACTAAACTATAAATATTATAGGATTACTAGAATATTAATTACTTAAAAGTTATAAAAAAACAACTATGGAAATTGCAATTGTTTTGAGCCTTCTGGTTCTGGCCATTATAGCCTTCTCAACAGAAAAGATCTCTGTTGATATCGTGGCTATGACCTGTGTTCTGGTGCTTGTGCTCACCGGGATTCTCGATTATAAACAAGCTTTTGCTCCCTTTGGAAGTGATTTTATTATCATGCTCGCTTCCATATTTGTTGTGACCTCTGCTATTGACTCCTCCGGAATTTTGGAAGTGTGGACTGCTAAGTTACTAAAACAGTCCAAGGGCTCACAGTTGGGTATGATCATGCCAATGATATCTATCACTGGATTATTTTCAGCATTTATGAATAATACAACAGTTACTGCCCTGATGATAAATCCCGCGATGGCAATTGCTAAAAAAACCGGTATTAATTATTCTAAAATATTATTACCCCTTGCATTTGCATCTATAGTTGGTGGAACATGTACCTTGATCGGTACATCTACCAACGTTGCAGTAAATGCTTATATGGATAAAAACGGATATCCGGCACTTGGAATGTGGGATTTTACATGGATAGGCGTTATCATGTTAGCTGTAACATTAATTTATATGCTGCTCATTGGTATTAGAATGTTGCCAAAACGACATACAGGTGAGTTAACGAATCAATATGGTATCCGTTCTTATTTAAGTGAGATCATTATTAAAAAAGATTCCACTTTAATTGGACAGGTAATTCACGATTCTGAATTTTCACATATGGGATTTGAAGTTCTTGCAGTAATTCGCGGCGACCGACAATTTGCACCCGGACCCAATATTTCCTTCCGCGAAAACGATATTGTTTTGGTGAAAGGGGAGATGAAACATTTGATGGAAGTAAAAAATACAAACGGAATAGACATTGTGGCCGATACACTTGATTTTTATAAATCCAATGGAAAATCGTTAAAATTAACGGAAGTGGTTATTCCGGGGAGATCTGATCTTGCAGGTTCTACCATTGCCGAAATAGATTTCCGAAGAAAATACGGAATGGTTGTGGTTGCCATTAATCGTGAGGGAAAAAATATTTTAGATAAATTAAATAACATTGTTGTTGAAGTTGGTGATATGTTATTGGTGCAGGGAACAGAAGAAGCATTTTCCAATTTACGCACGCACCACGATCTTGTTGTATTAGGGCAACACGAGCCAAAAATAAAAAATCTGCGCAAAGGTTATTTTGCATTGGGATTTTTTATTACGGCAATTATAATAAGTTCTATTCCCATGTTTCATGTGCATGTTTCCATTGCGTTTTTAGCGAGTGCGGTTTTATGTATGTTGGTTGGAGCAGTTAAACCTGATGATGCATATAAAAATATTGAATGGAGACTGTTGGTATTAATTGCAGGTATGACCGCTTTCGGAACCGCAATGAGCAACTCCGGTGCCGATAAATATCTGGCAGGATTAATTGTTGATTGGTTTCACGCTTTTGGACCGCAGGGAATTATGCTTGGATTTATGGTGCTTACCGTATTATTGACCCAACCTATGAGCAACGCTGCGGCGGCTCTGGTAGTATTACCTGTGGCCCTGGAAGCAGCAAATACTTTACACGTAAATCCAATTACCTACGCAGTTGCAGTAATGTTATCCGCCTCCGTTTCTCTCATCACTCCATTCGAACCATCCTGTATCTTAGTGTATGGTCCGGGTAAATATAAGTTTGTGGATTTTGTAAAAGTGGGAGGGATATTAACTGCGATATTGGTTGGGATCATTTATTTTACTGTGCCAATGGGATGGCCGTTGTGAAGGGAGCTCAGTTATAAACACCGTAATGCTTTTATTGTTTTATAATTACTAAATCCCCTATAAAAAACGCATGCTGAAAAACGACACATACCACGTATACAAAGTACATTTCTAACTTACAAAATACCAAAACCCTTTTCAAATGAATGATTTTAATTTCAGTAGTGACTGATTGAGATCATTTTCAATAATACCAGACCTATATTTATTTTGCAGGAAAAGATAACTTTCAATGAAAAAGGTGAAATTTGTTTCAACAGATGCACACCAAAAGGAGTTTGTGATTGCCCTGCGCAAAAATGTAAGTGATTATTTTAAAAAAAATAATCTTTCTACAAAAGGAAATATTGTTATGTATTTTAAAGCAGCGATTATGCTTGCAATTTATGTTGTACCCTTTATTATACTATTGATACTGCCCATCAATACCTGGTTGGCTTTGGCGTTGGTAATATTAATGGGAATAGGAGAAGCCGGTATTGGGATGTCTGTTATGCATGATGCAGCGCATGGGGCTTTTTCTTCAAAACGCTGGGTAAATAATTTATTTTCATCTACCATGTTTCTGTTAGGAAGCAATACCTTTAATTGGAAAATTCAACATAATCTTTGGCATCATACCTATACTAATATTTACCAATTGGATTCAGATATTGATACCAAAGGGTCGATAAGATTATGTCAGCATGCACCATTAAAAAAATTTCATAGATACCAATTTATATATGCATTTCCATTATATGGACTTATGACATTATCCAAATTGGTTACTGATTTTGGACAGTTATTGAAATTTAATAAGGCTGGAATTACAGCAAGGCAAAATCGCGATCCGAAAACAGAACTATTAAAGTTGATAATTATCAAAATCATTTACTTCTCTGTAATTATTGTATTGCCGATACTTTTAACTGATTTCCGATGGTGGCAGATATTGATTGGTTTTGCAATTCTCCATGTAACTGCAGGAATGATTATGAGTACAGTATTTCAAATGGCGCATGTGGTTGAAGGAACAGAACAAGCCTTGCCCAATATGGAGGGAATCATTACAAATGACTGGGTTGTGCATCAATTGCGTGCCACATCTGATTTTGCACGGAACAATCTTTTTCTGAATTGGTATATTGGCGGCCTTAATTTTCAGATTGAACACCATTTGTTCTATAATGTATGCCATGTACACTATAGAAAAATTGCACCAATCGTAGAGCAAACAGCCATTGAATTTGGATTTCCCTATAATTTGAAACCTTCATTTATTGCTGCTTTAAAATCACATATCAAACGATTGAAAGTATTAGGAAAAATTTAGGAATTGCACATGGCCTGCAAGTACTATTTACATGTGACGAATTTTAGTTTGCAATAGGAAACTTCCATTCCATGTTTTAGTCTTCGTTACCAAAGAAATTTTCCCTAATGATTAGGAAGTGCCGATCTGTGGAAACCTTTATTAATGTAATTAAGTATAATAGATAAGCTATTTTGTCTTTTAATAATAATATACATATGAAAAATTTCCAAATATTTCAGCATTTGCTTTTACCACTTTTCATAACATCAATTTTATATTCCTGTAATGATTCCGGTAATACAGCAGGCGAGGAGGAATCGGGAGCCTCTGAGTCCACTCAAAATTGTTACAAATACATTTCCGGGCCTGATACGATTTCAATGAAGGTTATTTTAAAAGATGATCGTATTTCAGGAGAACTAATCTATAATTTTTACGAAAAAGATAAAAGCATCGGCACCTTTCGAGGCGAAATGCAAGGGAATAGATTATCTGTTATTTACACATTTATGAGTGAAGGTGTGGAATCTACCAGAGAGGTGATCTTTCAGAAAAAGGGAGATACCTATACGGAAGGATATTTTTTGGATGGCAACCATTCTATTGTTGATTTTCCGGGGAAAGTAGTTTTAAGAGAGGTGGCGTGTGAATGATAATCCTGATTTTCATTTGCGATCATTAGAGAGCAACTCCATTTTTACCGGACCTCCCAAGCTTTCATAAATGGTGATATTGGAATAATTAGCAGTTTCCAGTTATTGTTTAAAACACGGATCAATAGTTATATTTTTTGTGTTATTAAAGGAAATATGTTTCAATTCTTCACAACTACATAAAAAAGTAGGTATTTCATTCAGTGAACAGGTGTAAACCATTTGAAATAATTTCGGTGAACTCTTTATTGGAAAGGTATTTAAATCCGGGGCTAAAAGGTCAACTAAACTTAATTCAGGGAAGAGTGTATCGGTTTTCCAAATGCTTAATTTGGGGGTTTGTAAAGCCACAATTCCTAAACTATTCAATTCTGAACCAACCATATTGATTTCGATCAGTGTAAAGGAACTTATGGATAAAACTTCCATATATGGAAATTTTTTTAGTTGAAAATCATTTCCTACTACGTCTATAAGGAATAAATAAGTTAATGCTTTTGAAGCGTTGGCTGAGAGTATATCTGCTGCTTGTTGTGTGGTGCCAATTAATTTGATTTCTATTACTTGTGGATTATTGACAATGGTTTTTTCGAAATTTTTTAAATCATTACCTTCTAATTTAATAATTAATGCCTTTATTGAATCCGTCTTTGGAAATTCTATAGAAGACGAAATTACTTTGTAAGGTAGTTCGTCATTGTATGGAAATAATTGCTGAGCCCTCAGTTGAATAGAGGCGATAATTGCTAAAAAAAGAATTAGGGTTTTCATTGTTTGAGGATCTTAAATAATAGTTTAACGATAAAGGAGTTAGTAATTAAATTTATTGTGGGTTCAATACAAATTAATTTTTATAAATCAATTTCAATTAATTATTAAAGTATGCGTCTTGACAGTTTCACCATGGTTTATTTTTAAAAAATATACTCCTGCAATTAAATCTGAATTAATTGTTCCATTCACCACCCCATTATTTGCAATAAAAATTTCATTTAAAACAATTCTTCCCTGCATATCAAAAATTTCTACAGATACTTTATCATTTAATAATTTATCATTAGCATATTCAAAATTAAATACACCATTATTTGGGTTCGGATAAATAACAAGTTCATTATTATTTATTTCTTCTCCTTCTTTACATCCACTGTGTGTTACTTTTTTCTTCGACGACATTTTCGAACATCCTGATGCATTTGTAACCTGCACCTGATAATTTCCTGTGGTATAAGCTAAATACGCCAAATAAATTGCTCCTGGAATAGGAACATTATTTTTATACCATTGATAAGTAATATCCGTTCCCGTATTTGCAACCAAAACAACCGGACTGCTCACACATAAATTTAAACTTGCAGAACCTAGGGTAGTTGCTGCTGCAGGATTTTCATAAACAGTAATTTCATCCGTTGCCGTTGCGGAACATCCACCAGGTGCAACATATAAATAAGTAATGGTATGAGTACCGACTCCAGCTAATTCAGGATCAAACTGATTCGTTCCGATTATACCGGTACCAGTATAGGTTCCTCCTGCTGGACTTCCCGCAGTTAATGTCATAACGGGATCAAGTCTGCAAACCAATCCGGTAAAATTGAGTGTAACATCAGGAGGATCAACACAACCACTCGCTCCTAAATAAACTCTAGTTTGACCTTCATCTATTTGTCCATTATCAAAATAGGGTGCTCCGGCAATGATATCATCAAACCCATCTCCGTTAACATCCGCCGCTGTTCCTACAACACCCATTCCTGCGCTTATCTGATTTGACTGTGAGGCCCAGGTAGTTGTTCCAGGCATTCCACCGGGCCCGCCCGTATAAATAAAGATGGCTCCTTCTCCGGTTTGTCCGCTACTATACGAAGGAGCTCCAACAATAATATCTCCATAACCATCTCCATTTACATCTCCGGAGGCTATCGAATATCCGAATGATCCGCATTGATTTTCTACTGCCCAATCAGGGGCAACGCTTGGCATCGTGAGCCCGGTTGCACTGCCGTAATAAACGGCTACACGACCACAATAGTCAGCAGTTTCGTTCGGAGCGCCTACAATTATATCATCATAACCATCACTGTTGAGATCGCCTGCACCTGCGACAGAATTTCCAAAATATGCAGCATCATAAACTCCGCAATCCGACCATATCTCTGTATCCAGTGGACCTGTTGCACTTCCGGGATAAACAAAAGCACAACCCTGACCATCCCAACCCCAACTGGCTGCTCCTACAATGATGTCATCAAAGCCATCACCGTTTACATCACCGGCTGAGGATACTGAATTTCCATAATTCGATTCTCCTTCATCTTCAGACCATGACCAGCTGATTGTTGTAGATAAACCTGTTGCACTTCCAAAAAAAACATACACTGCTCCAACTCCGTTATCACCCCAATAATCTTTTTTATTTGCTCCAACAATAACATCAGCATAACCATCGCCATTCACATCACCTGCACCACTTACATCACAAGCGAAAAATGCACCCGCCTCGTCCGATTCGAATGTCCATGCGGGTGTTGCACCTAATCCAGTTGCTGAGCCCATGTAAACAAATGCCTTTCCTTCATCAGTCTGACCGTTATCAAAATAATTTGCACCTATTATCACATCATCATATCCGTCATTATTAACATCACCAGCCGAAGAAACAGATCTCCCAAAATAAGCAGAAATCTGGTTTGATTGCCCCATCCAACTTGCAGTAGCGGATAATCCGACTGCACTTCCTAAATATAAAAATGCGACTCCTTCATCCGTTTGTCCGTTATCGTAATACGGCGCTCCTATTATTACATCTTCATACCCATCGCCATTTACATCTCCTGCACCGGAAACAGAAGAACCGAAAAGAGATCCGGCTTGATTTTTTTCAAGGGTCCAGTTTGCAGTTATTGAAATTGGCACAGGGGGTTCAGCATATTGCGCAAAAGATATGGCCGGTTCAAACCAACAGAATACAATCAAACAAGAAATTAAAATATATGAACTATTAAAATGTGTGGAATTGAAATTAGGAAGTTTCATAATGAAAATTTTGTCTGTAAATATAACAAATTTCGTGAAGGTGAATCCGGCTTGTATATTCAGAAATTTTATTACTTCCTTTTTTTCTTTAATACAAAAAATTTCCAATAGGAAATCTCACTCATTTCCACTTATAATTTCTTCGTGTAACTTCGCGCCCTTTGCGCCTTTGTGGCCTCGCCATCCGTATTACAACACATCATAAATCCCAAATTGCTAATCGTTTACCGTAAGTTTTCTTATTTGACTGACGACAAATTTCGTGAATTGTGAATTCGGCAATCAGCCTCACTTGCGTTTGCGGAAAAAATATTCAACAATTAAAACCATCCCGATTCCCGCCGTATACATCAACATATCTATCCAATTAAATGCAGAACCCATAATTATTTTTGCCAGTTTGGAATGTTGTAATCCTAAAATTTCAATTAATTGAAGATATTGTAATAATTCAATAAAATATGCGAATAATAAAACTGCAATTGCTGTTTTAAATACCGGGGCATTAAAAAATGTTTTGACAAAACAATATATTAAAATCACCACTAAAAAATCACCAAAATAAGGACGAATGAATTTGTCTTTGATGAAAAGTGCGGTGCAGGCTTCTGTTATAAAAAGTGCTGCTGTTAGAAATGCGTAATTTTTGTTTAGCGTGATTGACATGAATGAATAGTAAACCCGGGAAATATATAATAACGATTAAAAAAATAATAAAATTAAATCGGCTCTTCAACCCAAAACTTTCAGCTCCGAATCCACAGAGTTCGCTACGCGTAACACTGTGGGGAAACTCATGAGGTGGAAAACTCCAAACCCCGAACTCAGAACTCCGAACACAGAACTCAGAATAATCCTAAGTCCTATTTTCTATTTCCTATTTCCTACTTCCTATTTCCCTTTACCTTGAAAAATAATCAAAACCGTATAAAACATGATCTTAAAATCAATTGCCAAACTCATATTCTCAATATAAAGAAGATCGTATTTCATGCGTTGGATCATTTGATCAACGTCGCTCGCGTAGCCGAATTTTACCATGCCCCAACTGGTTAAACCGGGTTTAACTTTTTGAAGATGTTTATAGGTTGGTGCAATTTGCGTTATTTTATCGATATAATACTGTCGTTCAGGACGAGGACCAACAAGACTCATTTCTCCTTTAAAAATATTAAATAGCTGAGGTAATTCATCGAAGCGCCATTTGCGCATAATTTTTCCCCAGGGAGTGATGCGGTCATCATTTTCGCTGGAGAGCGCCGGTCCACTTTGTTCGGCATCCAGAAACATGCTTCTGAATTTATAAATGGTAAAAGGTTTATTATTTATTCCTACTCTTTGCTGTTTATAAATTATGGGACCCTTGGAGGATAATTTTACTTTTATTGCAATAAATAAAAATAATGGCCATAAAATTAATATGGAAATAATCGAAACCGCAATATCAATTCCCCTTTTAATAAATCGCTGCCAACGTGGCATCAGATCCGGATAAATTTCAATGAGCACTGCTCCTAATACGTTGCTCATTTTTACCGATCCTGATAAGATATCGTACATATCCGGAACTATCTTAATAACAATATTTCCTTTTTCAGCCAGTGTATCAATTATTTTATTGAGCAGATGATGTTCAGATGTTTCAATGGCGATAATTACCTCGTCAATATTCCGCTCTTCAATAATGCTGTTGAGTTGCGGTAATTTGCCAAGATTGGGCATGTATTTGGTAAGTTCACTATCGTGACTGCCGTTAACTTCCACATAGCCCGTGAATGCATATCCTAAAGACTTTTTATAATTTGTGATCTCTTTATAAATTGCAAGCGCACGCTGATCACTTCCGATGATAATTGTATTATACGCTACAACTCCTTTTTGTAATTGTTTTTTAGCCTGCGAAAGAATGATCATTCTGCTGATGGTGGTCAACAGAAATTGTGCTGCGAATAAAAGAAAAAATAATTGATAATAATCGTGATAATCGCTGATATAATCGTCAAGAAGTAAGGAGAAAAATATGATCAGAACACCAATAAAAGCAATTACAAAAGTTCGGGTTATTTCTGCCAATCGCGATTTGCGATATATATCTGTGTAGGTTCCAGCAACAAAATATAAAACAAGCCAAATAAATGGGATTCCAAAAATGCCTATAAAAAAATTCGGATCAGTTAAGATCTGTTGTTTAATATTTATAGGATAATCTTCAATATAATATTTGCGATAAAAGAAAAAACCTGCCCATACCAACATAGCAGTTATATAATCGAAGAAAATATAAGTTAATATGCCTATTCTTCTTTTAAACCGCATTAATTAGATTGGATGATCTTTAAATTGTCAAAATAAATTTGTGCTGTATCATTTGATGTATTGATAGCCCTGAATTCCAGATTGTAAGATTCTGGCTGGTATGCAGAAAAAAATTGTAATGTCGGATTTAAATTAACATAAATTTTATTCCAATAATCTTTTGGCGTAATGGTTAATACCTCATCGTAAATTGTTGAACCTCCGGAAGTATTACACCTTAAATAAACAAGATAATTTAAATCGCATTTATAATCGATCTCTAAAAATAATTGGTGATCTATAGTGCCAAAAAAAAGAGGATCGGTGCTTATCCTGAAGGTGTCGAGGTCGCTGGTTAAAGTAGTTACGGCAGAACGCAAACCTTCAAATACGTCGGTAACGGAAGTAGTGGTGGTAAGATCTGCTTCGCTTTCCACGCTGTGAAAACTATTTCCGGTTTCAAATCTATCCTTAAATAAAAAAGTAATTGCCGCAGAGGGTTTATAGGTTGATGATGGATACAAAGTATCGGTTTCTCCCTCTGTTAAATTTCGTGTAATGCTATAACCATTATAAAATGGATATATCATTCCCGTCCCTGAAATTCCATTTTCTTTTATACCCGGATATACGATAAGATCTGTTTCGCCAGATTCTAAAATCGGAACGGTTGCCGGTAATTCAAAAGCGCCTATAAAAATTCCATTGGCATAAACCCAGGCATCTGTGATTTTAGTAGAGGGATATCCCTGAAGCTCCAGGTTACAGGTGAAAGTAAAATCATTTATATAAACATAAGAGGGAATTTTTTCCTCCGGATTTATTAATTCACAACTACTTATAACCGTGATAAAAATTAGGGGTATTATTTTAAATAATTTAATTCGTTTCATCATCCAACTTTAGAATTTTCCAACAACATTCCGCTTTCTGCATGTGAATTAATCTCTGTATGCAATGTTCTTTTCAATTTTATGTAATATCATATGTGCTACTTGCAATGCACGGTAACCATCATCAATGGTAACCGGTGTTTCTGTATCGTTTAGAATTGCATTGGCAAATAACTCCAATTCCATTTTTATCGCATTAACAGGAACCACTTCCGGTTTGTGCATATGCAATGCCTTCTTTTTAAAGGAATTTCCAGTATTAATATCAATGGTTAACGCATCTTCGCCCGAAATAGCATCTGTAAGCGTCAATATTTCTGTCACATTTTCACCAAAATCAACTGCAATATACATATCTCGCTGAAACATTCTCATTTTGCGCATTTTTTTCATGGAAATACGGCTTGAAGTCAGATTGGCAACACAGCCATTATCAAATTCAAGACGCGCATTTGCAATGTCGGGTTGGTTGCTGATCACTTTTACTCCACTGGCACTTACGCGTTTAACATTGGATTTAACAATATGTAATATGATGTCAATATCGTGTATCATGAGATCCAAAACCACCGAAACATCAGTTCCTCTTGGATTAAAACTGGAAAGACGGTGACTTTCAATAAACATCGGCTGCAGATCGATTCCCTGAACCGCTAAAAATGCGGGATTGAATCGCTCCACATGACCCACCTGCGCTTTTACATTGGCTTCGTGTGCCAGCGACATCAGATATTTTGCCTCGTGCACCGAATTTGCCAAAGGTTTTTCCACGAAAATGTGTTTTGCTTTTTTAAGAGCAGCCCTCGCACAATCATAATGTGAAATGGTGGGAGTAACGATATCAACCGCATCAACGGCATCGATCAACTTGTGAATATTGCCAAATCTGGTTATTCCGAAGGTTTTTTCAGCATATTGGGCATTTGTTTCGTCCGGATCATAAAATCCAACTAATTCAAAATCAGGGATCTCCTTCAAAAGCTTGAGATGAATTTTTCCGAGATGACCTGCTCCTAAAACGCCAATTCTTACCATAAACTGATTTGTGCAAATTTAAAAGTTTAGATGGGAGGGATGTATAAATCAGCAGTATAAATGTGAACTAATATTTCACTTTGTAGCGCTATCAATACACCTTTATAAAATTCGGTAAGGCAAAATTCGTTTATCTTCACACTGATTTTACTGTATGAATTTGAAGAGTGTTTTATCCGTTTTTTTTATTTTGCCTGTTTTATCAGGGCTGATGTTGTGGCAAGCCTGGCCACCTTTGCAACTCACTTTTTTGGTTTTTGCCGGATTTGTTCCCTTGCTCATTGCGGAAAAGGTGATAAGCGACACATATAAAAAATATACAGGATTAAAGGTTTGGATAAGTTTATATACCGGACTTCTGGTTTGGAATTTAACAACAACATATTGGATAAGTAATGCAAGTTTGGCTGGCGGTTTATTTGCGAATCTTGCAAATCCTGTATTAATGTCTGTTCCTTTTATGCTTGCACGAAATACCAGAAAACAATTTGGTAACAGATTGGGATATGCTTCATTGGTGTTTTATTGGATGGCATTTGAATCCATACATCTGAGCTGGGAACTTACCTGGCCTTGGCTGAGTGTCGGAAATGTATTTGCTGTTAAACATACCTGGATACAATGGTATGAATATACAGGAGTATTTGGAGGAACACTTTGGGTATGGATCACCAATTTATTATTGTTTTTTATTTTATACGACCGACTTTTTCCTTCTGAAAAAAGCCTCCCCGCAAATAATTCTCTTTTTAAAAAATACATACCTCTGTTTTCATTGGTATTAATAATTTTTATCCCGATACTTATTTCTAAAATAATTTATAACAATTATGAAGAAAAAGGTAAACCTGTAAATGTTACGGTTTTACAACCCAATTTTGATCCATACACTGAAAAATTTGATATTCCTTATGCTATTCAAATGGAAAAAATGCAGGGATTATCAAAACAGAAATTAACAGACAGCACCGATTATTTGGTCTGGCCGGAAACATCCATTCAAAAAGATATTTGGCTGGATAAAATTAAATATGAAAAACCGGTACGCGATCTTTTAAAATTGATCGACAGTTTCCCAAACCTTACCATTGTGTTAGGTGTAAATGGGTTTGAAAGATATAATACAAAGGAGGAAGCATCATATACTGCACGAGAATTTTTGATGGGCCAAAGTGTGTCCGGCGGACCGGATACAATGTATTATGATATTTACAATACTGCATTACAGATTGATTCCTCTAAAAAACTTCCCTATTATCATAAATCAAAATTAGTTCCCGGGGTAGAGCGAATGCCCTATCCGCAATTTTTCACATTTTTAGGAGATAAGGCTATTGAATTGGGAGGAATTACAGGAAGTTTAGGCACACAAAAAACACGTACCGTTTTTTATAATAAAGATTCCGTTGGAATTGCACCGGTAATTTGTTTTGAAAGTGTTTTTGGTGAATATGTTTCTGATTACGTAAGCAATGGTGCCGAATTGATATTTATAATTACCAATGATGGTTGGTGGGGAAATACTTCCGGATATCAACAACATTGTTTATATGGAAAGTTGAGAAGTATTGAAACGCGTCGCAGTATTGCGCGATCCGCAAATACCGGTATATCTTGTTTTATTAACCAGCGCGGAGATATTTCCCAGCCAACGGAATGGAGAGAAGATGCGGTGTTAAATGCAACCTTATTGGCTAACGATGACAAAACATTTTATGTTGTATTTGGCGACTATCTTGCACGTGTTGCACTTTGGATATCGGGATTTTTAATTTTGATGACCTTGGTTTCTGCTAAGATCATTAATCGGAAAAATAATAAGGAGTTGGATAATTAATTTATTTCTTTTCCATTTATTTAATGATTCATTTTTTACAATACTAATTTTTTTCAAGTATGGATTTACAAAATTTATGTTTTGAAGTAATAGAAATTGTAAGACCGATAGGTGCTTATATAAAACAGCAGCGTGAAAACTTTCAGGATATATTGATAGAAAAAAAAGGTGTGCGCGATTTTGTAACAGAGGTGGATACCAATGCGGAAAAAAGATTAGTTACGGCATTAAGTAAAATATTGCCCACTGCAGGTTTTATCACCGAAGAAAAAACGGTGGAGCAATCGGATAAAGAATATTTATGGATAATTGATCCATTGGATGGCACCATGAATTATGTACACGGAATTCCGATCTATTCCATAAGCATTGGATTACAATATAAAAATGAAATTATTTTAGGAGTGGTGTTTGAGGTTGCCAATAATGAAATGTTTTACAGTTGGAAAGATGCACCCACCTATTGCAATGGGAAAACAATTCATATTTCCGGCTGCAATAATTTGGGTGATGCACTTATTGCAACGGGGTTTCCCTATATCAGAAATAACGAACGCACCCAAAAAATTTCGGAAGCATTAAAATATTTTCTCGACAATGGAAGAGATATCAGGCGACTCGGAACAGCGGCTACCGATCTTTGTTATGTAGCTTGTGGTAGAATGGATGTTTATTATGAGGGATTTTTAAATATCTGGGATATTGCCGCAGGAATAATTATTGCGGAAAATGCAGGTGCTTTTGTTTCTGATTTTAAAGGAGCACGTAATTTCCATTCCGGGCAAATTGTGGCTACAAACCCCGATATTAAAGATACTGTATTAAAAGGTGTTTCTTTAATGCCGGGTGAATGAACGTTCATTCATAACAAAAAATCCTCCCTTATTTTACGAACAGTGAAATCAACCAATACACTAATCCGCTCATTATGATAGATGCAGGAATAGTAAGCACCCAGGTCCACATGATTTTTGTAACGATCTGCCACCTCACGGCGCTTACCCGCTTTGCAGCACCAACACCCATAATTGCACCGGTTATTGTGTGTGTGGTTGAAGCGGGAATACCCAAGGCTGCTGTACCAAATAAAGTTATTGCTCCGGCAGTTTCCGCACAAAATCCACCCATAGGTTTTAATGGAGTTAAATTATGTCCCATTGTTTTTACAACTTTCCATCCTCCAATCAGAGTTCCTAATCCGATAACGGTATAACATGCATAAAATATCCATTGTTGTGGGTTATCAATATCTGCATGTCCATTAGAAGCTAATAATAAAATAATGATACCGGCAGTTTTTTGCGCATCATTACTTCCATGACCAAGACTAAAGGCAGCTGAAGAAACCAATTGCATAAAATGAAAGAATCCATCCACCTTTCGCGGTTTAAATTTTCGGAATATCCAGAGAGTTATTATTTGTAAAGTATAAGCAACCAGAAGCCCAATTACAGGAGCTAGAAAAATAAAAATAAATATCCATCCCAGACCTTTATGATCAGGTTCGAACCATAATAATGCATCTGGTCCGGCTTTAACTAAAGCTGGCCCGATTAATCCGCCAATTAATGTGTGTGATATACTTATCGGCATTCCGAATTTTGTACATAACCAACCCCAGGATATTGCTCCTATCAATGCAGCCAGTACAAAATAATTATCTCCGTCAACCACACTTTTATCAATCACACCTTTACTCATGGTTTTAGAAACTTCTGTTGACTGAAAGATCCAAAGCGCGGCGAAGTTGAAAAATGCAGCCCAGATTACAGCTTTTGTAGGACTTAATACTCTTGTTGCAACTATGGTAGAAATCGAATTGGCAGCATCATTCGCGCCATTGATAAAATCAAATACCAGTGCTAATATTACTGTAATAATAATAATAGGTTCAATTCCGCCCATAAATTATGTCGTTTTTACAATTATCGATTCTATAACGTTCGCAATATCCTCACATCGATCGCTGGCACTTTCCATTTTGGAGATAATATCTTTAATTTTAATAATTTCAATAGGATCTTTTTCATTGGCAAAAAGATCTGTAAGTGCTAATTCGAAAATAATATCACTTTGATTTTCAACATTATTGATTTCAATAATGAGTTTTCGCAACTTTTCGATATTGCGCAGATCACGTAATTCTTCTAATGCAGCTTTTACTTTTACAGTACCATCATTTATCAACTCTGCCATTTTAATAATTGCCGATGGTAAGTTATTAGGTTTGTATAATTTGATGCGCAATGCAGCATCCTTCACATGATCTGCCACGTCATCTATGGTGGAGGCAAGATAATGTATATCTTCCCGGTCGAAAGGAGTGATGAATACAATGTTGAGGTTATTCATGATCTCATGGGTAATTTCATCTCCCAAATGTTCCACATGTTCAATTTCTTTGATCATTTCCTCTCTCTTATCAATATCCGTTTCTTTAACACAGTGTAATAAAAGCTCAGATATTCTTACATTATTATCAGCTGCTTTACCAAATAGCGGATAGAAGGTTTTATCCTTTGGCTGGAAAAACCTTAACACTTTATCAATAGACATAATTGCAATTTTAAATTAATGTTAATAGGTGCTAAAGTAATAGTTAATAAAACAAAAAATTAATATTGGAAGTTTTTTTCATGATTTGGTTACATAGAATTAACAATTTGGTAACATTGGACTGAAACCAACTCCTAAAAGAACCTTGT
Source organism: Chitinophagales bacterium (assembly GCA_044227505.1). Classification (GTDB taxonomy): domain Bacteria; phylum Bacteroidota; class Bacteroidia; order Chitinophagales; family BACL12; genus UBA7236. The sequence continues at coordinate 97,326 of JBGAWP010000006.1, forward strand.
TTACTGCTAAATTAAGGAATCGTTATTCATACATAAATTAAATGCTTAGTTAATATTCGGTTAACATTGCTGGAATACCTTCGCACCAACTAAATGCATAATATGTTAAACAAAATTGCCTATTTACTAATTGTTGCTGTGGGATTGTCATCTTGCGGCGGCACAAAAACCGGTGAGGAAGGTTCTAAAGAGATCTCCGGTTCCATTTCCATTGATGGATCAAGCACAGTTTATCCACTGAGTGAAGCTGTTGCTGAAGAATTCGGATTAAAAAACCCAAAAGCAAAAGTTACGGTTGGAGAATCGGGAACTGGTGGGGGATTTAAAAAATTCGGAAGAGGAGAAATTGATATTTGTGGTGCATCCCGTCCGATTAAAGACAGTGAAAAGGCAATATGTGATTCAGCGGGAATTAAATATTTAGAGTTGGAAGTTGCATACGATGGTATCGCTATTGTAGTTAACCCTTCTAATACCTGGGTTGATAAAATTACCACTGCCGAATTAAAAATGATGTGGGAAACTGCAGCTCAGGATAAAATTAAAACCTGGAGTCAGATTCGTGCCGGATGGCCAAATGAACCTATTCATTTATATGGAGCAGGTACTGCTAGCGGCACCTTTGATTATTTTACAGAAGAAATTTGTGGTAAAAAAGGTGCGAGCCGAGGTGATTATACTGCTAGTGAAAATGATAACCAATTAGTTACAGGTGTTGCAGGAGATAAAGGTGGTTTAGGATATTTCGGAATGGCATATTATGAAAATAATAAAGAAAAATTAAAGATCGTTCCGGTTGATAATGGCAGTGGCTCAGGAGTAATTCCAACACAAGAAACTGTTTTAAATAAATCGTATGCACCATTGTCACGACCGCTTTATATTTATATTAATGAGCAAGCTTTAGCGCGTCCGGAAGTTGCTGCATTTATTACATTCTTTATTGATAATGCACCTACATTAAGTAAAGACGTTGGATATGTTCCTTGTGAGGCAAGTGTTTATACCACACAACAGGAAATATTAAAAGCAGCAATAACAAAATTGACACCGGCTGAAAAATAATTTGTTTAATTGTTCAGGTGATACCAAGTAAGTGTCACCTGAACACTTTTTATAATTGTGAAGAGAAAAGAGAAAATAATAGAATTCCTTTTAGCACTTAGCGGTGCTATTACTGTTTTAACTACTATAGGAATTTTATCCGTATTACTTTACGAATCTGTTTTATTTTTCAGGGAGGTTTCAATTGTTGAATTTTTTACAGATACACAATGGACCCCATTATTCGACGATAAACATTTCGGAATACTTCCACTTATCGCCGGAACGGTTTTAACTTCCTTTATTGCAATAGCCGTTGCACTTCCCATCGGATTAAGTATAGCAGTTTATTTAAATGAATATGCTCACCCAAAAGTGCGGCAAACAATTAAACCGATGTTGGAGATATTAGCGGCAATTCCAACTGTTGTTTATGGGTTTTTTGCATTAACAGTAGTTACTCCTTTTTTACAACAAATTATTCCGGGATTATCCGGTTTTAATGCATTATCTCCGGGAATTGTTATGGGAATTATGATCATTCCATTAATTTCTTCTTTAAGTGAAGACGCGTTATATGCTGTTCCAAAATCATTGCGTGAAGCCAGTTATGGATTAGGATCAACGCCATTTCAAACATCATTTAAAGTGCTGATTCCCGCAGCATCATCTGGTATTATCGTTTCGGTGATATTAGCAATTTCAAGAGCCTTCGGCGAAACAATGATAGTTGCAGTAGCTGCCGGATTAGAACCACGCTTAACCTTGGATCCAACAGTTCCGATCGCAACAATTACAACATATATCGTTCAGGTTTCCATGGGTGATGTACCCCAGGGCTCTCTTGAATTTAAAACAATATTTTCAGCAGGGATGATGTTATTTGTTTTCACATTTATTTTAAATACGATTACAGCGAAAGTGAAGAAGAAGTTTTATCATAAATATGAATAGGGGAGAGTTGGCAGTGGTAGTTGGCAGTTTTAATCCAAGTAGGATCATACTCACCACTCACCATTCACCACTCACTAAATGAGTAATGAATAATGAGTTTTAATCCAGGTCGGATCGAGTATTTACTCTTGACTCCGGCCTAATGACTCTTGACTATAAAGCAAAATGAACAACAGAACAAAAAATAATCTTTTCAAATACTGGGCAATTGCTTGCACCATGTTTGGAATAATTATGCTTGCTATTTTTCTCATTAATATTCTTATAGATGGGTTGGGAAGAATAGATTGGGCATTCATTAAAAATCTTCCTTCGAGGAAAGCAGAAAATGCAGGGATTTATACTGCATTAATGGGAACCGTTTGGATTTTGGTATTAACCGCAATTATTGCAATTCCGATTGGAGTAGCTGCGGGTATTTATCTGGAGGAATATGGAAAAAAATCGCGCTTGGCTAATATTTTAGAAATTAATATTACAAACCTTGCAGGTATACCTTCTATTATATATGGAATTCTCGGATTGGAAGTATTCGTGCGCACCGCCGGATTGGGAAGCAGTTTATTGGCCGGAGCATTAACATTATCATTATTGATATTACCTATCATTATAGTATCTACCCGGGAAGCGATAAAAGCAGTTCCAAAAACAATTAAAGAAGCAAGTTTTGCATTGGGAGCATCAAAATGGCAAACCATTTCCCGGCAAATTTTGCCTGCGGCTGGAGGTGGAATTGTAACCGGTGTTATTTTATCTTTATCGCGGGCAATTGGCGAAACAGCACCTTTGATAGTGGTGGGAGCATTAACCTATGTTCCATTTGCACCATCCACTCCCATGGATCAATATTCCGTTTTGCCAATGCAAATATTTAACTGGATAAGCAGACCTGAAAAAGAATTTGCAACCAATGCGGCAGCGGCTATCATAGTATTATTATTAATAACCTTTGTGATGAACGGAATCGCTATATATTTGAGAAACAAATGGCAGAAAAAAGTAAAGTGGTAAATTTTTATGAGTTATAAATTAACAGCTGATAATGTTCAGGTTTGGTATGGAGATTTTCATGCCTTGAAAAATATATCCATCCGCATTCGCCCCAATACTGTTACTGCATTTATTGGTCCGAGTGGATGTGGTAAATCTACTTTCCTGCGTTTGATAAATCGCATGAACGATTATATAGATGGATTCAGAATGGATGGACATATTTTAATTGATGAAAAAAATATATATGCAAAAAGAGTACGCGTGGAAGAATTGAGGAAAGAAGTTGGTATGGTATTTCAAAAACCAAATCCTTTTCCAAAATCAATATTTGAAAATGTAGTTTACGGATTGCGTATTCGCGGAGTTAACGACAAACATATTCTGGAAGAAGCTTGTGAAAATTCGTTGCGCCAGGCTGCTTTGTGGGATGAAGTAAAAGATGATCTTAAAAAATCTGCGCTGGCAATCAGCGGAGGACAACAACAGCGTTTATGTATTGCAAGAACCTTAGGTGTTAAACCGAGCATCATTTTAATGGATGAACCTGCAAGTGCACTGGATCCAATCTCCACCGCAAAAATAGAGGAATTAATTACCCAACTAAAACAAAATTACACCATCATAATTGTAACACACAATATGCAGCAGGCAGCACGTATAAGTGATCGCACCGCATTCTTTTATCTTGGTGAGTTAATTGAATATGATACAACAGTAAATATATTCACAGCACCAAAGGAAGATAAAACACAGAGTTATATAACGGGACGGTTTGGATGAAGATGTACCGATGAACAGCCAAAAAAATGTACCGATGTACCAATGAACAGCCGAACCTTCGGTTCAATATAAAATGGAACGACCAGCTAAATTAAAACGAAATTGTAAATCCGAAGCGCACAATTAACAAATTGAAAATTAACAAATTAAAAAATGTCACATGTCGCAAATAGATAATCCCGTTCACAATTTGAAAGAAGACCTGGAACAGATGTTTCAGTTGGTCACTACACAATTAACAAAAGCAAAAGAAGCCCTAACAAAATTTGATAAGGATCTTGCTCGTGAGGTTGTGCAAATTGAAAAACGCGTGAATGGTCAGGAATTACAGATCGACCGTACTGCGGAGAATTTTATTGCATTATACGCTCCGGTGGCTATTGATCTCCGATTTGTTTTAGCTGTATTGAAGATCAATAATAATCTGGAAAGAATTGGCGATATAGCAGAAGGTATTTCGAAATATATTAATGAAACCGATAAACCTTTTGATACAACCTTAATGGAAGAAAGTAATGTTTTACCCATGTTTGAAGCTGCCATGAAAATGCTGGCAGATACAAAACTCGCTTTCGAAACTGAAGATACCTCCATCGCCCGAAAAATATTTAAAAGCGACGACTATCTCGATCATATCAATATTGAAGCAATTAATAACCTTACACTTGCCATGCATTCTGATCCATCAAAAATTTCGGATGCATTATATATCATCTCCATCATCCGCAAACTCGAACGCATCGGCGACCAACTAAAAAATATTGCTGAAGAGATTATTTTCTACATCGAAGCAAAGGTGTTGAAACATGCGGCGAGGAAATGATTATAGATACATTTTCCTCATTTTGAGAATTGAACTTTGGGTGAATGGTGAGTGGTGAGTAGTGAGAATGCTTCGAGTGATACTTTAATCACGGGTCATAAAATGAGTGATGAGATATGCCCGCCCGGATGACCCGGTCGGACGGGAGTAATGAGATTGATCCACGAAAGCCGAAAGTTCTATTTCCCGACTAATGACTATTGACTCCTGACTTTGAGTGAATGGTGAGTAGTGAGTACTGAGTTTGATTCACGAAAGCCGAAAGTTTTATTTCCTGACTCCTGACTTTTTCTTCTCAATCTTTCATCCGATCAAGATTTTCTTGTAGTAATTATTGTACTAATCCAACATCAATTTCTTCGTGCCCCTTCGTGTCCTTTGAGCCTTCGTGGCCTTGTCCTCCGTACCACAACACATACCACAACACATTCTACTACACGCACTCCAACACGTACTACAACACACAATACGCAAAACGACACACAAAAACTTTCATCTAAATAAAACCAGCCGCACCCTTTCCTCCGTAAATGCTGTCAAATAAATTATTCAAACAAACAAAAACATAAAAAATGAAAAATCTGACAAAAATTTTCGCAACTATCGCTTTATTCTTTTTTATCAGCTCCGGTTTTGCTCAAAACAGCAGCAATACAACTATGGTTGGTGGTGAAGCAATGTTTCCACAAAAAGACATTATCGACAATGCGGTTAAATCTAAAGATCATACCACTTTAGTTGCAGCAGTTAAAGCAGCAGGTTTGGTAGAAACATTAAAAAGTGCAGGTCCTTTTACAGTATTTGCACCTGTAAATGATGCTTTCGAAAATCTTCCTGCAGGAACTGTAGAAACATTATTAAAACCTGAAAACAAAGACATGCTCGTTAAAGTATTGACCTACCATGTTGTTTCCGGTAAAATGGATTATGATGCAATTGCAAAAGCAATAAAAGATGGCAATGGCACTGCAACTTTAACTACAGTTAGCGGCGGTAAATTAACAGCCATGATGAATGGTAAACACAATATCCAATTGAAAGATGAAAATGGAAATGTGTTAAATGTTACTACTTATGATGTATATCAAAGTAACGGAGTTATCCATGTGATCGACAAAGTTGCACTTCCTAAATAATTTTGTGTGATTTAGTTTTTAGTTAACGGAGAAAGGATTTTAATCTTTTCTCCGTTTTTTTATTAAAAATTGCCGGTAAGACAGTAAGTGCGGGAAGAAAACGGGAAGTAATTTTCGATGGAATGATAAATTCGCTCTGAATGATTTTTTTTTGCCACGAAGACACAAAGGCACGAAGGTTTCACGAAGAAAAATATCGCTCCCTCAAAGTATAACCAATAAAAAAACCTGCATCATCCCATGCAGGTTTTTATAAAAATTATCTAAAACTAAATTTTACAATTTCCAAAAACTAAACAATCAGACTAAAATCATCCTCCCATCAATAACCGAGTCCTATGTCAAATTTCCCTTGTCCTATGTCCAGTCCTATATCCTATATCCTATGTCCTACTTCCTATTTCCTATTTCGCAAAAGAAATCGCCCTCTTCTCCCGAATCACCGTCACCTTAATATGCCCCGGATACTGCATCTCATCCTGAATTTTTTGAGCAATGCTGAATGATAATTCTTCGGCCTGAACATCGGTAACTTTTTCTGCTTCCACAATTACACGTAATTCACGGCCGGCCTGAATAGCATATGCTTTTTCAACTCCGTCGTTCACCAATGCAATGGATTCCATTTCTTTAATGCGTTTGAGATAACTCTCTAGAATTTCTCTTCTTGCACCAGGTCGTGCACCGCTAATTGCATCACATGCCTGAACAATTGGAGAAATTACATATTGCATTTCTATCTCATCGTGATGTGCACCAACTGCATTTACAATTGCAGGATGTTCACCGTATTTCTCACATAATTTCGCACCTAATAATGCGTGACTTAATTCACTTTCCTCCTCAGGAACTTTTCCAATGTCATGCAAGAGACCTGCGCGTTTTGCGAGTTTTGCATTGAGTCCTAATTCCGCTGCCATGGTTGCACACAAATGCGCAACTTCTCGGCTGTGTTGTAATAAATTCTGACCATAAGAAGAACGGAAACGCATGCGTCCGATAATGCGAATTAATTCGGGATGCAAACCTGTAACGCCTAATTCAATTACAGTTCTTTCTCCTATCTCCACAATATGTTCTTCCATTTGTTTTTTGGTTTTTGCAACCACTTCTTCGATACGTGCCGGATGTATTCTTCCGTCTGCCACCAATCGCTGCAAACTCAATCGCGCAATTTCTCTGCGCACAGGATCAAAACCGGAAATAATAATTGTTTCCGGAGTATCATCCACAATAAATTCAACTCCCGTTGCGGCTTCCAATGCACGAATATTTCTTCCCTCGCGACCAATTATCTGACCTTTCTGATCATCACTGTCGAGATTAAATACGGAAACTGAATTTTCAATTGCCTGTTCCGCAGCGGTTCGTTGAATAGTTTGAAGAATGATCTTTTTAGCTTCTTTATTCGCTTTTAATTTCGCTTCCTCAACAATTTCTTTAATATGCGACATCGCCTTGTTTTTGGCTTCGTCTTTTAATGCCTCTATCAATTCATTTCTCGCCTGATCTGCACTTAATTTACTTACTTCTTCTAATTTTTGAATATGCGTTTCATACGCCTTATCCAATTCTCCTTTTTTCGTATTTACAACCTCTAATTGTGTTGCAAGGTTTTCGCGAATGGCATTTACCTCAGCTTCTTTTTTTGAATATTGTTGCTGCTGCTGACCTAATTGCGATTCCTTTTGTTTCATGCGCATTTCCTGCTCTTCCAGCTTTGCAACTTTTTGCTGTCTTTCTTTTTCCAGTTCCGCTTTGTGCTGAATTAACTGATCTTTTAATTCAAGAGATTTTTCGCGTTTGTAGGCATCTGAATCATTTTTACTTTTTTGTAATAATAATTCCGCTTCTTTTTTTGCGGTGGAAAGAATGTCGTTCGCTTCGCGTTGTGCTAATCCTTTTTGGCCTTTCGTTTGTCCGAAAATAAGCCGCCCTGTAATTAATCCTATCACAAGGGTAGCTACACCAATAATTACGTACATTAAAATGTCGTTCATATATATGGTTTTTATGATGAGGGACTTCAACGGTAAGAAAACCGAGAATCAGAGAGGATATCCATTGCAGTGCGCCGGAATTTTGCAGGTTTTGAGAAGAGTTACTTAAGAATTAAGCGCCTTTAATATTTGCTGATTGAGCAGTTCAAGTTCAGATGTGTGGTCTGTTTCCGGTATTTGCTCAATTGTTTTATTTTCCTCCCCAAGTTTATCTACCATCATCGTCAACATCGCCATCGCGAGATAATCTTGTTTATCGCTGCCTGAATGCAGGTTTTGGAGTTCTTTTATTTTTTCAGCTATTATTCTGGCTGCCTTTCTCACTGTTTCTTCTTCCTCAGGCTTCACTTTAAGCCTGTAGGGCCTGTCGCAAATCGTGACATGTATATTCAACAATTTGCTTTCCTCAGTATCCATTGGGTTTTTTACGTTCGTTTGGTCCAATTGGGACTAAAGTTAAGGAAAGATTATGAAAATGCTAAAAACCGGTGTGGAGCTTTCACCCTATTAAGTGTTCAATCGTTCAAAAGTGCTATACAATTGTCCACTTCTTTGATCAGTTCGTTGATCTTTTTTTTCATCTCCGCCTTGCCGGGGTTGCTTTCATCGCCACCTGTTCCACCGGCTATCGTTTGAACGGTTTTTATCAGTTCAATTTGTTTTTCCAGCTCTTCTATCTTTTTATTTTTATCCTGAGTGGTTTTTCGCTGGGCATCGAGCTGGCTTTTCAGAATATCATTCTCATTTTTAACTGCATGATAGTTCCGGAGCAAACGGTCTAAGTTGCTTTTTATATTTTGTAACTGTTCCTGCATATTATTTGTGTGTGTGTTCTGCCCTGCTAAAAAAGCATTTGGCAGGTTCGAAACTACATATAATTATTTACGAATTACAGCATTTAGTTCCTTTTCATAACGGGAAAGCAACTTTTGAATAACATCCTCTACTTCCGAATCGGTAAGCGTGCGGTCGGGATTTCCAAAAGTTAAACCAACGGCATAACTTTTTTTGCCTTCCAGTTTCTCGCCTTCATAAACATCAAATAATCTTATATCTTTTAAAATTGGTTTGCCTTCTTTTTTTGTTATTGCTTCAATTTCGGCGAAGGTAACCGAAGGTTCCAATATCAATGCAAGATCTCTGCGCACTTCCGGAAATTTAGAAATTTCTTTAAAGGTTACTTTGCGCGTAATTAAATTTTCAAGCATAATACTCCAGTCCAATTCAGCATAATACACCGGTAATTTAATATCAAAATCTGCACAAATTTCTTTTTTTACAGCCCCACAAATTCCAATATTTTTTCCACCGACAATTAATTCTGCTCCACTTTCTAAAATTTTATTTGTTGGGGGGATATTATTCCACGTTGCCGAACAATTCATTTCCGACAATAAGGCTTCCGTTAATTGTTTAATATCGAAGTGGTCTGATCTTCTTGTTGTATTTCTCCAGTTCTCTTCCGTAGCTGATCCTGTAATATAAATTCCGATCTTTTCGGTCTCCGTATATTTTCCATTTAATAATGAATATACTCTTCCGAATTCAAAAACCTTTAAGTCCTGTTGTTTGTGGTTATGGTTGTAGGATATTACTTCCAGTCCTGTGAACAACATGGTTTGACGCATACAATCCAATTCCGCATTTAAACTGTTTAATAAATTAACGCGTTCGTTGTTTATTTCAGGAATAAATTTCTCTACATATTTTGAACGCGAAATTGCATTCGTAAATATTTCATAACAACCAGAGTCGGTTAAATAATTAATTGTTCTCTGGCGTATTTTTTCTTTGTCCGGTTTAGGGCTCACCAAATATGGAGTTCTTATTCCGGCAGGAACAGGAATATTATTAAAACCATATATACGCAGAATTTCTTCTATGATATCAATCTCGCGCAATACATCATTTTTGTAGGATGGAACTTCCAGTTTTAATCCTTCCGGTGTTTTTTCGGCGATCTTAATATTTAATGATTCTAATATGGTGATAATGGTTTCTTGCGGGATCTTAATGGTGCTCATCATTTCCATTCGCGCATATCGCAAAAATATTTCCGTTGCTTTTATTTTGTTGGGATAGATGTCGATATAATCGCCTTGAATTTCCCCTCCGCAAAGTTCCACAAGCATACTTGCAGCAGTTTGCAGGGCTTTCATGGTAATTTCAACATCAGTTCCTTTAGCATATCGCGACGAAGCATCTGTTTTTAATCCCTGATTGTTTTCTGTCTTTCTGATAAAGGAAGGATTAAAACAAGCACTTTCGATAAAAATATTTTTTGTGGTAGTTGTTATTCCTGAATGTATTCCACCATAAACTCCTGCAATACACATTCCTTCTTCCGCATTGCAGATCATAAGATCGTCTGCATTTAATTTTCTTGTTTTTTCATCAAGGGTGATAAATTCAGTATTTTGAGGAAGGGTTTTTATGATCACTGTATTGCCGGTTATTTTATCCGCATCAAATGCATGTAATGGCTGACCAAATTCCTGTAAAATATAATTCGTGATATCTACCACATTATTAATTGGCCGCATACCCACAGCCTTCAATTTATTTTGAAGCCATGCCGGTGATTCTTTAATACTTATATTTTCTATCAAAACTCCCGAATATCGGAAACATCCATTTTCATTTTCCAGCAGCACTTTAATTTTATTTTCTGAGGAAACCGAATTTTTATTTTCAGCAATTTTTGTTGGATCTTTTAATTCCGGAAATTCTATTCCTCTCGAGATTAATGCTGCTCTTAATTCCCGGGCAGTTCCGAAATGAGAATTTGCATCTGCGTGATTTGCAGTTAATCCGATCTCGATGATGGTATCGGAATAAATATTAAATAATTTTTTTATTTCCGTTCCTACAGCGGTTTCCCCGGGTAAAATAAATAAACCATCATGCCCTTCGCCCAATCCAATTTCATCTTCAGCACACAACATTCCGTTGCTTTCCACTCCGCGAATTTTTGCTTTTTTAATGGTGAAAGTTTCTCCTTTTATTGGGTGGATGGTAGTTCCGGGTATTGCGACAATTACTTTTTGTCCCGCAGCCACATTCGGAGCACCACAAACTATTTGCAAGTTCTCTCCCGAACCGGTATTTACCGTTGTAACTTTCAATTTATCCGCATCCGGATGTTTTTCGCAGGTAATAACTTCTCCCGCAAACAAACCCTCTAATCCTCCCTTTACACTTTCAAAAGCATACACACCTTCCACCTCCAAACCGATATCGGTAAGTAATTCCGCTGCTTTGTCCGCACTCATTTTTACCGGTAAGATCTCTTGTAACCAGTTCCAGGATATTTTCATGGGGGTAAAGATAAATAAGAATTGTGGATGGGTAGGCCGGGAACCTGCCTGCCGGCAGCTACTGTGTACCCACATCTTTTATAATTCTTACCGCAATTAGTAATTTATTAA
>JBGAWP010000070.1:0-20636 GCA_044227505.1 Chitinophagales bacterium
ACCTTCATCGGAATTATACTTTAAATAATATACATAACTTCCTATCGGTTGAAGTTCGTTATTAAAGGTTCCATCCCAACTAAAATTTAACGCATTTCCATCATATACCAATTCACCCCAGCGATTGAATATCTGGAATATGATAATTTTTGAGGGGTCGGATATGATCACAAATAAGCCATCATTTATTCCATCTCCATTCGGACTAAATGCATTTGGAACAGCAACATCGTCGCACAAGGAAACCCGCAGGGTATCAGAAGGAGCACTGCATAATAAGGATGAGGTGACCCAATACGATCCGGCCTCTGAAACAACTATGGAGGAAGTAGTTTCCCCATTGCTCCAAAGATAGTTTGGCAACACCACATCAACACTAATAACAACTTCATTAATACCGGCAACAGGACATAAAATAAGATCCTCTCCCAGGTCGATCTCCGCATTTAAATTCGGATCTTCTGTAATCGTAATTTCATCAGTAAAAATTTCACAATCACTTTCTACGGTAATGGAATAAGTTCCTGTTTCGGATATAGTTATTGTATTTGTAGTTTCTCCAGTACTCCAATCATAAGAATTAAAACCAAGAGGAGTACTTAAAACAATTTCCCAATCCTCATCACAAACAAGTGTATCATTTCCCAGTTCGGGAAATAATCCGATAGGTTCAATAATCATCACTTCTATAGAATCAATAAATGTTGCACAATCTGCAAATCCCGTTACAAAATAAATTCCGCCCTCTTCAATTGTTATTGATGAAGTTGTTTCTCCTGTATTCCATAAATAATAATCATAACTTGGAGAAGCTTCCAGAGTGTATGGTAATACATTAAAACAAATCTCAATAAAATCATCAGAAGTATATACCGAATCCTCCACGAATAAAATTTCTGCAGTATCTGAAATAATTCCGCAACTTGTTACAAGATCGACCCAATATGTTCCTGTTTCAAAAACCGTTATACTTTCTGTAGTTTCACCCGTGCTCCAAAGATAACTGTCGGCACAAGAGGGAGCAGTTAATTCGAAAGGGCTGCACACCACTGTATCAGGCATTGCGTAAGCCAGCATAGAATCAACCGGCGTTACAATTACATCCTCAATGAATAAATACACTACTGAACTTGCATCAACAGTTCCACCTGTGTAGGCAACAACATCAATGCCCCCAAAATTATGATAGTTGCCAATGCACACCCATTCTTCTCCTCCTTCAGCCTCAAAATATCCGCATATTTTAGTCCATTCAGCCGGAGGGTCGATATAATTTCCTGATCCGTTATTATCAATTTGCGGTGTTACGGGAAGCAGGTCATAAGATGCGCCGTCTCCCACTTTTTCTTCTGAAAAATAAGCACCAATTGCATCGGTTGTTGCGTGTGTAATTCCGAAAAAATCAGATTGTGTAGCAGGAGCACTCCAAAACTCAACATAATAACATTCTCCTGCTATCAAAGGCGAGGTTAACTGCGCTTGCGTATATTCATAATAGGAACTACCTGTATTTATCCAAAATCCACCGTATGCCACACCCGTACGCGCAGGCTGATCAAGCGTAAATAAATTATCCGGTACATTTACCCAAGATCCCGCACCAGCACAAGAATTAAAATAATCGGACGTGCCTCCGGTTCCGGAAAACCAATTGGCAACATAGGCATCATCATACCAGGTAAAACCTGATATTCCGGTTGGACAAGCGTTAATATCTTCAAAACTATAATTTGGAACAAGGTTAAATTGTGCTGATAAAATAAAGGTATTGGTAATTGAAAAAAGGAGGAGGAATAATTTTTTCATGTTTTAAAATATTAATTTCAAATTTAAGTAAAACTTTTTAAAGATAACCTGTTTAATTGAAATCATAAATACAAAAATTGGCATTTATCGGATACGTAGAAGCAAGGAATTGAAAAAGAAAGTCTATATTTAACAAAATTTACCGCATTGAAAAGTGATCCATTTATTTTACGATCATGGCATATTTATATTGCATTATTGTTGGGGACTGCAGTTCGGGTAATATATGGAATATATGCAAAAAACTGGTTAAATGCCCCTGATCAGATCGCTTGGCAGCTCAGCATCGATGAAGCGTTTAGCAGCGGCACAATATGTTACAAATCGCTGATGCACTATCCACATGAAGGTGGAAGTTTTTTCATTTCTTTGATCACAATTTGTTTACGCCCATTTGAAAATTTTATTCCGCCGCTGTCATTAGCAGCCTTGCTCATTGAAACAACAGGAAGATTTATTCAAATAAAATTCGCGCAAAAATTATTTGGTCCCCAGGTAGCACTTTGGTTTTCAGTATGGACAATTTTATCGGTTCCATTGCTCCTCCCCTGGGCAACAGTAAATTTTGGATTACATGTTTTGTTTTCCTTTTTACCTTTTGTTTTTTTATACTATTTGACAAATAACAAAACAAAATATTCCACACCCTTGTTATGTGGAATAATTACAGGGTTGTCGATCTCCCTTTCCTATAATAGTATAATTTTTATACCTGCATTTATAATCTACTCCTGTTTTACATCATTGAATATTAAAATTGCAACACTGAATATCGGCAAATATTTAGTTTTCACTTTCTTATTGTTAATTCCACATATAACAGCAAGAATATTTCTCGACAGCGGCTTTGAACTTCAGGATAGTCCACTTTTTTCCATTCGCGGGGTTTCCTCTGAAAGATTAATTAGCAGCGAACATTTTAGCAATTTTGTAATAGCCTGGCACCGTATTTTACCTTCTTCTTTTTTATTATCCTCCATAACCTTTATTTCCGCTTATTTACAACGCGATATCGTATTTGTTTTTCTTGTGTTAACAGTGGTTTTTATCACTATAAAATATAAGACCAATAATGCTTTGATCTATTCCGCATTTTTGATCGTTATTTTGTATATATTATTTTATTCGTTCAGTCCGTTTTACGTGAATGAAATTGATATTACAAGTTTTGTTTATTATCGTCATCTCACTTATATAGTCCCATTGATGGTTGTAATAATGATCTATGCATTTTTGCGAATTAATAAATTAGGCTTATATGTTTTAATAATTTGGTTAACTGTATGCGGCACTGCTTCCATTATGTTCGTTCAATCTGCAGAAGCACCTCAACAAATGTCTTCAAGAGCTGCTGGGTGGATACTTGCTCAAAAATATGGCGGAGATGTTCAAAAATTAATGGCGATCTATCAGATCGCTCCAGATAACGAAAAAGAGGAGATCATGATAGGATATGGATGGGGATTAACGGCTGAAATATTAGATGGTAAAACCGTAAACGACAGCATTTCTATACAAAAACTGGAATTGTTATTAAATGAATTCCCAACTACTCATAAGCAATTGATTCATACTGGAGTTGTATATGCGTTTCAGGAGCACATAACACCTGCCCTTGATCCTCAAATATTAATGTTTTTGGAAAAAAAATGGGGTATCCGATAACTAAGTTCCTTTACCAAGTCAAAATTGTCCCATCCACTTTATTGCAGCAAAAGGACTTAAAAATCACCATGTGCAATGACCAAAGTTGGAGTTTGAATGCAGGTTTTACCGCAACTTTACTCTTACAAAATCAATCATTATGAAATCCTCCCATTCAGGTTCAATTTTGGGTGTAATTGTCTTGATTTTAATTATTTTCCTTCAATGCAATATTACACCAAACCTTGACACAATAGATTCATTGCAAAAATCAGAAATGCGGGAATCCATCGGCGATATTCCTTTAAACGATCCGGACAGCTTTACATATAACGGTATAAATTCAGGATTATACCCTTGGGGCAATACATTGATAAGTAATGAATATAAAACTAATTACATCAATACTTCAAAAAGTATTCGACCACTGAATAGTTCCGGAATTCAGGCAAAAGATGGCAAGATCGTTATTTTGGCAATAGGCGGAAGCAATCAGTTTATCGTTTATAATGGCATTAAAAATGCATGGTTAAACGAGCCTGCCTTCGGGAAAAAACTAGCGTTTGTAAATGCCGGAACCGGCGGTAAAGATCTGCCTGATACTGCAAGTACAGATCATTTTTTGTATTGAGGATGACTTTAAAAATTCAGACAATACTATTCAAAGAGCATATACTATTAAAGACCAGTATGTTACACTTTTAAGCACAATAAGAACAAAATACCCGAACACTAAATTAATATTTGTAGGAGATCGCGGTTATAATGATTATGCCGTTCTTACCAAATACAAAGAGCCTAAGGGTTACCTAAATGGGTGGGCAGTAAAATTTCTGGTTGAGGATTATGCTAATAATTTACTTCCACAATATCCTTTTGTTAACTGGCTTGATTATTATTGGGCTAATGGAGCAGAGCCTCGGTGGGATGGCTTAACCTACTTACAAACCGATTTTACCGCACCAGAATATTCACACCTTACTCCTGAAAAATCGAATGCACTTGGGTTAGTTACACATGGGAAGTTTAAACAAGATGCCGGAGCCATGTATTGGTATAAATAAGGTATGTTGGATATTTAAATCTTTAGTTTATTTTATTTTATACCCTAATTAAACATCTGCAAAAAAAAGCTTCAGGGTATTTTACCAAACCAAATTATCTAAAGAATTATTAATTTAGCTTTCACAATGAATCGTACCATTATTTCTGGAACAGGCGCATACATACCGCCTGAAATTAAGACCAACCGCGACTTTGCCATCCATGATTTTTATGACGAGGATAATATAAAAATTAACGCGTCACCTCAGGAGGTTGCAGATAAATTCAAGCAAATTACCGGTATTGAAGAAAGAAGATATGCTCCCGGTGATATTAATTCTTCAGAAATGGCTGCCATTGCTGCGCGAATTGCAATAGAAGATAGTGGAATTGATAGGGAAACATTGGATCAGATAATTGTTGCACATAATTTCGGGAATGTTATTAAACACACCATTCAAACCGATGTACTCCCGGCACTTGCCTCACGTGTTAAACACGATCTTGAAATACATAATCCGTCTTGTGTTGCTTATGATATATTATTTGGATGCCCGGGTTGGGTGCAAGGTGTTATACAGGCCGATGCATTTTTTAAGGCCGGTATTGCAAAAAAATGTTTGGTGATCGGTACAGAAACACTGAGCAGGGTGCTCGATATGTATGACCGCGACTCCATGATATTTTCAGATGGTGCAGGTGCAGCAATTGTTGAATATCAGGAGAGTGATATTAATGGAAGTGGAATTCTAAGTTATAGTATTGCCTCTCACACAATTGATGAGGCCTATTATTTATATATGGGGAAATCAAATTTTCCACATTCTGATCCACGTATACGGTATATTAAAATGAAAGGGAGAAAGGTTTATGAATATGCGATGAAATATGTTCCGGAGGCGATGAAAGATTGTCTCGATAAAGCTGAAGTTGATATTAAAGATCTCAAAAAAGTATTCATACATCAGGCAAATGAAAAAATGGATGAAGGCATTATTAAAGCACTGTATAAATTATATGGGATAAGAAATATACCGGAAAACATTATGCCAATGAGTATACATAAACTCGGAAATAGTTCTGTAGCAACAGTTCCAACCTTATTTGATATGGTGCGCAAAAACAAATTTCCGGAACATCAACTGCTTAAAGGAGATATAATTTTATTTGCTTCAGTTGGTGCGGGGATGAATATAAATGCGATATGTTATAGGAATTGAGAATTGAGAATTGAGAATGCTCTTAACAACTTTTATTATCATTTGAAAAAAATGGTCATACTACCAATACTTAAAATTATCACAATAGATTAAAAGTACATAAAAATAAAAAAGCGCAGTAAATATTAAATACTGCGCTTTAATTATTTCATGCAAAGCTGTCAATGTGATACTATAACCTTATCAGTTGACAATAATTCTCCAGTTTTATTAAATACCTGTAATAAGTAAATCCCATCTGTCAAGTGTTCTGTTGAGATGGTTTCATCAATGGATATTATTTTTTTTGTCTCAATAAGTTGTCCTTCCAAATTTGTAAATACACAATAAGCATCCCTAATATCTGAACCGGTAGCAATATGAATTATTTCGTTTGCAGGATTAGGAAAAACCATTATGTTATTATTTCCATTTAAAAAGTGTACTCCAACTTCCTCACCATCAAAGGCAAGGTCATCTAGAAAGAAAATGGAACCAAGAGTGCCATAACTGGCTTGGCCTGCAATAATCGCAGTATCCGGATTTCCGGCCAATAACCAAAAAATGTCAGCCTCAAATAAAGTCCAATCAGATACAGTGGCAATGGTACTAAAAGCTGCTGTTCCAACTAACTCAAAATCGCCGGAAAGTATGCTTCCACGAGTGAATTCGGCATAAATTACAGCGGAGTCACCCACAACAGCAGGACTGTGTTTGTAATACCCCATAAAAGTATTTGGACGGGTATTAAATGGAAATCCGATCTGCAGACCGAAGGTAACAAGATCGAGCGTTGCTGATACAATACCGCCATCCTGAATATCTCCTTCCATATTCATTTTTGTAATAAGTTTCACCGCGAAATCCCCTGAATGAGTATCTGTGGATTTTTCACAGGAAACAGAACCGGGTATACCTTCCACGTTATCGGAAACATATCCGTCAGGGTCTTCAAACATGCCCAAAACATTGGACCAATTTTCAAAACCTCCATTGGGAACCTGTGCCTTTAGAGATGCAATGATTAGGAAAATGAATGTAAGTGTAAGTAGTTTTTTTTGCATTTGTTTTCAGTTTAGAAATTGAAGGTCGGCAATATTTTTAAGAAAAACAATGACTGATAAAACAAGCCCTCCCTAAGTCAGATTATTAATGCCAATTAACCATATTTATTAAATGTCGACTGATATTTATGTGGCATTTTGAACATTTTACACAATAATTTTCAAATAGACAAAAAAACAGGACACCTGTAAAATTTGTTAAAGCAGCTAATTGTACTGCATTATTGCCTGAAAACTAATCAGTTACAAGCCAAGCCTTTCGAATCCAATGCGATAACCTCAAAATTATTAACATCCATTCGAATATCTCCTTTTAACAACGCAAAAAAGAAGCGTATTTTAGGGACTCTAAATAAATAACACCACATGGTAAATCCTGAAGTTAACAAGAAATTAAAATCGTATTCTCTGTTTGCCGGTGCTACATTAATTGCCGGCACCGTAGCAACTGGTCAGGTAGTATATGTTGATATAAATCCCGATGTTGTATTGGATGCAGCGGGAGAAGATTTTTTTCTTGATATTGATGCTGATGGAGAGGCAGATTTTCGTTTTGTTAATACTTCCTTTTTGATTCCAACTGCTCCAACATTTACGTACTCTTCCAATATGAGCTTATTGCGTCAGGATCTTGCTGCCGGACCGGAGATTTCGCAGAATGCCATAGCAGGACTATCTGATTATGTTGATGCTGCCTCGGGTGGATTTACCAGATACTACCCTTACCGAATGAATAAAAATAATATTATAGATTCAAGTTTGAGCTGGCAAAATCCCGAATCACAGGTTTTAGTAGTTAAGGAAGTTGTAAATAGCAATTCAGATCCTGTTAATTCCGGTGGCTATTGGATTGGAGATGCTGTAGATAAATACCTTGGAATTCGATTTAAAGATGAAGACAATGAAAAACATTATGGTTGGGTGCGTTGTGATGTATTGAACGATGGTCGCACTTTAGTGATAAAGGACTATGCAATTGAAATGGAAGCAAATCAGGCTATTCGCGCAGGTTCTCAGGTAGCTATCAACGATAATGTTATGGAAGCGAATGTATTTTTCGATCAGGGATTGATTCATATAATATTTACTGCAAGACCGGAAGAATATATACAATTCAGACTTTTTGACCTTTCAGGAAAACAGATCTATCAGACTACAATTATTGATCAGGATATAAAACTCGAAGCCGACCTTATGCCCGGAATTTATGCTGTCAAAATGACCTCAACAACAATTGATCATGGAAGTACTCTTTTTGTAAAATAATAGTTCGTTTCATACTCCTTTTCCGGTAAAGTAAATAATTTATTAATTTTGATTTGAAGGAATAATTAATTAATTGTTATGAAGTCAGATCTCTTCAAATCAATTCTATTTTGCATGGGTATTTTCAATATTTTAGGTTGCAAGTCTCAGGAATATATTATCACACCACAATATGATGCTGTTAAACCTTACCATGGTGGCATGGCTGCTGTGAAAGTGAATGGATTGTGGGGTTTTATCGACAATACAAACACATTCATCATAACACCGCAGTTTAGCGATGTTACCTATACCCTAGAAAGTGGAATAAGAGTTATATTACCCAATGGAATTAAAAAACAATTGATTTTGGAGGATATAGATCCCGGTTATACTTTATCAGATATTAATGAAAAAATAGAATTTCAAACAACAAATGGCAATTTTACTTTAATCAAAAATGATCAATTATCAGGGTTGTCAAGGGAAGATAATACTGTAGTAATACAACCACATTATGATGAAGTAATTTATATCGGGCACGACCTTTTTATTTGTAGAGAATTTGGAGAAGGAGATTTTTTGATAAATGACAAAGGGCAAATATTGTTTCATGAAATTTTATGTGAAATAATTCCTGAAATAAGTTATGGCAGAATTCAATTCAGAGGAAATAATAAATCGGGAATGATAGATACTTCAGGCAGAATATTAATTGCCAAAAAATATTGGCGCTTTATATTCGCAGGAAATTGTATTGCATGTACGGAGGGAGGCAAACTCGCACTTATTACTAACCAGGGATTACAGATCTGTGAACCTAAATATGATGAGGTTTACGCAATTTCAGACTCGAAATTTGTTGGTATTAATACAGATTCAGGAATAGGAACACTTTATGATGCTGAAGGAAATGTTGTGGTAGAGGATATTTTTATTGGTGACGGGCGATTATCAAATGGACTTTTACCCACGAAAGATGAGCATGGAAAGTATGGCTATATTGATGCCAATGGGAAGATCGTTATTCCCTATTCCTATTATTATGCGGGCACTTTTTTTGAAAACGGGACCGCTGTTTTTGGAGCAAAACTTGGAGAATTTGAATATGCAACTGGATTAATTGACAATACCGGAAAAATTATTTTACCTGCGGAATATCAACAGATCCTTTTTAAGAATGGAGTATATACAGTTGTAAAAAATGACAAATTTCAATTGCTTGATAATTCCTTAAAACCAATCACGGAACCCTCTTCCGATCCTGTTGAATATCTGGGAAATAATCTATATGCTGCCTACAAAGTGAAAACCAAATTGGAATACAATAACCCAAGTATTTGGTTTGGCACTAAGGGAGGATTTAATTTATATAAAGAAGGATTTGTTACAGGTATTTATACTATCCGGGGCGAAAAGCTGATTGATGGAAATGATTATGATCCTTCAGAAGATTTGCCAATGTGTTCAGAGGGGTTTATTGCAATAAAATCAAAAGGTAAATGGGGATTCATTGCCTGTGATCAATAAATACACCTAATTCTCAAAAATTAAATTCCATTTTTGTCCAATTAGAGCTGATGCGATCGTCATAATGGAAACATAAAAAATGACAACTAAACAAATTTCCGATCGCCTTGTTGAGCTTTGCCGCAAGGGTCAGGTTTTGGAAGCCCAAAACGAATTGTATGCCGAAAATGTAAACAGTATCGAACCCTCCCACTCTCCTATTCCGTCAGCCAGTGGAAAAATTGCGGTATTGGAAAAAGGTAAAAATTTTGCCGCTATGATAGAAGAGCGTCATGGAGGATCTTTTTCTGATCCGATAGTTGCAGGCAGATACTTTTCAGTTGCGATGGTACTTGACGCAACATTCAAGGATCAGGGCAGAATGGTCTTGGAAGAAATTTGCGTGTATGAGGTTCAGGAAGGAAAGATCGTACTTGAACAGTTTTTCTTCTGATCATAAATTATCGTTTTCCATTCATTGTTACTTCCGGATGAATTTATTGTCCTGAAGTAACAATTTCTATTTATCAGGTTTGTCACCAGGTGGTATTTGGTGATCTTCCTTCTTACCACGTTTATAAATAATCAGTCCATTCAGAAAATTGCGTAATATTTGGTCACCGGCTATAACATAATTTGGATGGTCTTCATTTCGGAACATATCGCCAAGAGCTCCCTTCGTAATTTGAAAGTCAACCAGAGCGAGTATTTCGATTATATCTTCATTTTTAAGTGACAAGGCCACACGAAGTTTTTTAAGTATATCGTTATTGCTGAGCATGTAAATTCAATTTAGTAAACCAATTGAGAAATTTAATGCAAACATTTCTGTTATAAAACCAACTGCGAGCATCTGTACACTAATTCTCATAATATCTCCAAAATTAAACCAAAACACATTGTTTCACGATATATACTCAAACAAAATGTTCAATATTGGGCAATAATCACTAAAATTCATTCCAAATAAATACCTTTACTAAACACAAAGCAGTTCCCAATTCACCTTAAACCCGTTTTTTTATGAAAAAAATCACACAATTGTTGCTCATGAACATTTTCGTTTTATTCAGTTTATGTGTTTCCGCACAGTCGAGCTGCACCATCCAAACCTCAAAAACCTCCGATCATTATGGTGAATTGGGTATTGACTCCTCCAAATTGATTTTTGGCTTCCCTAATTTACTAACCGCAATGGCAGACGAGGAAAAGGGAGAACCGACTCCCTATTACATGTACGATTCAAACAGTGGTCCAAATTATAAATATTTTTACCTTGTTCAAAATGACACGCTTTTTGGATATTATCCTACAGTTAAGAAAAAAAGTAAACCTGTTATGTATCTGAAGGGTAATGAAGTATATCTTGGGAGTTATTACAATCAAAATAATGGCATAAAAGATTATGTATTTGAAAATACTCAAGTTGGTTTACTGACTAGCGATGGAAAGGGAGGATATACTCTTAAAGCTACAGTAGGATATTCGAAGGACACAATAGTTGCCACAACAGCAGGCGATTGTAAATTTGGAATTATTGCTGCATACAGTTTCATTTTTACTGCTAGTGAGATGATGGAGGAATAAAAGAAATATAAATACAGGGAATTCTGTATAAATAAAAATGGCGCAATAAAGTGCGCCATTTTTAATACTCATAAATAATTATTATAACTATTTATTTATTATTATATTTTGAGTTTCCATAAAAGCGCCGGAAACTACTTTTACTAAGTATAATCCGGATGGGTAATTTACCGTATTTACAATCTTTGTTATTTCACCATCTATACCAAACATTTTCTCTTGGTACATAATTTTGCCATTTAGGTCGTAAACAGAAATTAATACTTCCTTGTTAAATTCAGGAATCAAACATTCTATGGTAAATTGATCCGCAGCCGGATTCGGATAAATTAAAATATTTTCCTCGTTCACAAATTCACTCTCCCTGCATGGTAAGGTTGTAAAAGTTTGTAAAGCGGAAAATCCCGAAACCTGATCAACACCGGCAGTATCACAAATTGTCCTGATCTGCCATTCATAACCTTTATTGCATTTCAGGTTTTTGAGATTTAATTTATTATTCATTCCCGGAACGAATTTAATTTTCCAGGTTGGTGCGGCACTTTTTTTATACCATACTTCATATTGTATTGCTCCGGGCTCAAGAGTCCAATTTAATTTTGCTTTCGTAGTTGTGATATTATTTGTAAATAAGCCGGAAGGAGCTTCACAGCATAGGGAATTAACAAGAGCACCACTGCTAATAACCGGAGATTGAATAAATACAAATGGTGTTGAATTTCCATTTGAAAACAAAGGCCCTGAAATTGTTGGTGGAATTATCTCATATCCGCTTACGGAAGTATTACACGGTGTATTGCCATCGGCATCAGTTTTAATCAGAAATAGATCTCCACTAACACCATACACTTCATCTTTAACTCCCGAAAAAATAAATCCACCATCATTGGTCTCTTCTGCACTGAATAATATATCATACCCGGTTCCATTCATAGTTTTACTCCAAATTACATTACCTACTGAATCGGTTTTTGTAATAAAGGCATTTTGATAAGGTCCAAAACTAGAAGAGGAACCAGCAAATACAAATCCACCATCAGATGTTGCCTCTATGGAATAGACATCTTCATGTCCTGCGCCTCCATATTTTTTTGTCCATTGCACAACGCCATCCATATCAGTTTTAATAATATTAACATCGAAGTTGTATCCCCCCAATTCAAAATTAATCCCTGCAATTGCGTATCCACCATCGGCGGCTTCACAAACCGAAAAGTTATGATCAAAATACATATCCCCATATGTTTTGTACCATAACATATTACCGGCGCTATCCGCTTTTATCATCGAAAACTCATCGTTTGTGGAAATAAAATTATTTTCATATCCTCCCATAATAAATCCATTATCAGATGTTTGTTCCAGAGAAAAAATATAGTTTTTCCGGATGCTATTTCCATAAGTTTTAGACCATAACACATTGCCATTTTTATCTGTTTTTACAAGATGTGCAAATCCATTCACTCCGTAAGAAAGTTCATTGCCGGAAAACACATAACCACTATCAGCAGTTTGAACAATTCCGTATGCAGCATCATTCCCAACAGTGCCTATTGTTTTTGTCCATAACAAATTACCACCTGCATCAGTTTTTAGCAGATAAGCATCAAGTCCACCGGCACCAAAAGAATTTGTGGCACCTGCAACCATATATCCACCATCCAAAGTTTGCATAACTGCATTTCCCTGGTCAGCACCAACTCCCCCAAACATTCGTGTCCAAATTGTATCGCCCTGAGCATTTGTTTTTATTAACAAGATCTCACCACTCGACATATAACTGTAATTGGAAGTACCAACAACAATATATCCGCCATCGGAGGTTTGTTTTGCATCGTTAGCAATACTTTCACCAATGGTACTGAAAGTTTTTTCAAATGTTATTTGTGCATCCGTAGCCGTAGCCAAAAACAGGCAACAGCAAATAATTAAAAGTTTTTTCATTGCAGTAAATTTAATTTTTAACAAAAATTATTAATTGTAACAATTGTGCATTTGCAGTAGGATATCACAATTCAATCACAATTTTTTATTATACCACAAAATAAAAAAGAATAACAGGCATTTATTATGACCTGTGTCATACGTCGGACTGATACAATCAAACCAGTTCGCGAAAGTAAATTTAAAATTGTCATATTCTTAACATCAGCGCAAAAACAACTGGATTATTAATGATAATCATAAATTACGGTGATATAAGTCTTTATTCCCGGGTCGCATCAAGGTTACCTTTATTGATGAAAAATTCACAGGTTTAGGAATGAAAAAGGTTAAATTGTTAGCCATAGGATTGTATTTTGTAATTGTGTGTAATCTGGAAACTTTCGCACAGGCTCCATTTTATATGTGGGCCAAAGCACTTTCGGGAAATGTAGAAGAAATTCAGCGCGGCGTAGCAGTGGACAATGCGGGAAATGTTTTTATAACAGGTGTATTTTTTGGTACAGTTGATTTTGATCCGGGTCCCGGAATAACTTCTATAACACCTTCACCATATGGTTCCAATGCTTATATAGCAAAATATGATATAAACGGAATCTTTTTATGGGCAAAGAACATCGCAATTAATACCTCTTATGGAAATAACAGTATTACAATCGACAATAATTCGGATATTTATATTACAGGTTATTTTTCAGGTGCTGCCGTTGATTTTGATCCGGGAGCAGGAACTGCAAATTTAGCATCTGCTTCAGGCAGCAATGATATCTATATAGCAAAATATGATAACTCGGGTAATTATTTATGGGCAAAAGCAATTGGTTCTATTGCCGATGACCGTGGAAATGAAATTTTAATTAATAATGCAGGAAATATTTTATTGACGGGGAATTTTAATAATATGGTTGATTTTGATCCCGGAGCAGGGACAGCGTTTCTCACTTCAGTATGGTCGCAGGATATTTTTTTTGCAAGTTATGATGCTTCAGGAAATTATTTATGGGCAAAAGGAATTGGAGGTTTAGGCATTGAAGATGTTCGCGATATTGCAGTGGACAAAAACGATAATATTTTTCTTACCGGAAATTTTGCAGGAACCGCAGATTTTGACCCTGACGCCGGTTATACAGGATTAATTTCAGCTGGAATCGGAGATATATTTATTGCAAAATATGACCCTTCAGGAAATTATTTGTGGGCCAAACAAATGGGAAGTACCGGAATTGATTGTGGAACTTCAATTTCCATTGATACTTCAGGTTCCATCATTGCAACAGGTACTTTTAATAATACAGTTGATTTTGATCCTGGCGCAGGAACTGTTAATTTAATTGGTGCATTGGGAGCGAGTTCCTATTTAGAAAAATTCGATAGTAATGGAAATTATATTTGGGTAAAAGCTTTACCTTTAAATACGAG
The DNA here is from genome assembly GCA_044227505.1 of Chitinophagales bacterium. Classification (GTDB taxonomy): domain Bacteria; phylum Bacteroidota; class Bacteroidia; order Chitinophagales; family BACL12; genus UBA7236. The sequence goes on from JBGAWP010000070.1 coordinate 14,462, forward strand.
TAATATTGATGTTTTGGTTGACTATTGCAACAATATTTATATTTCCGGAAGTTATTTGAGTGGTGGTGCAGCAACTATTGACATGGATCCCGGTGCCGGAATTGCATCCATATCTGTTCCAGGGGGGTTACCCCCACCCTATTACAATATTTTCGCCAGTTATGACAATAACGGTAATTACATTTGGTCCGCAGGTTTTGGTCGCACATGTTATTGCAGTGTTGCGGGATATAAAGCATCATTAGCAAAAGATATTGGGGGATACATTTACTACAGCGGCATTTTTAATGCCCCATTTTTTGGAACTTCAACTGTTGATTTTGATCCGGGAGCTGGTATAAATAATTTAGTTGCAACCTCTTCCGTCGACAATACTTTTTTTGCAAAATACGATATAGCATGCCCATTGATAATATTACCGGTTACACTTTCCTCTTTCACTGGCGAAAATATAGAAAGTGAAAACTATTTGTACTGGACAACACAATCTGAATTAAACAATTTATTATTTGAAATACAGCGAAGTAATGATGGAGAGGTGTTTATACCTATCGGACTTGTTGAGGGATCATTTAATTCAACAGAAAATAATACATACCAATTTATTGATGAAGCTCCGCTAAATGGAGAAAATTATTATAGGTTATCACAAAGGGACTTTAATGGAGAAATAAAATTAAGTGAAGTAATAGAAATCTCAACTATGGCGCAACAAATTTATTTATATCCGAACCCCACCGCAGGGATCGTATTTATAAAAATGACTGAGAATGATCTACGTAATTATAATATTGAGATCAGGAATTCAATGGGCCAATTAGTTTGGAATTGCACTGAATTAAATGGAAGTCAACCTGAAATTAATATAAGTAATCTGCCAAATGGGATATATTTTTTATACTTGTATAAAACAGGCCAGGATCAAATTCCTTTTGTAAATCAAACCTTAATCCTCCAAAAATAAATTACCCGCTTCGAATGAGCATTTGAATAAAAAGTTGATTTAACCATCATTCCATGATCTTTACAGTCATCAACTTTAAGTCAGTTCCATTATTCATAAGAAGGCTTATCTGATTTGTTGCATCCTGAACTGAATATTGAGGAAACAATGTATACCCGGACGGGATCGCAATATCATCTTTAAAAATTACGGGAGCCTGCATTAATCCATCATTGGTTATTTGCACAAACAATGGCACCAGACCATATTCAATTCCCGGAAAATATTTCTTTTTCTCATCGTTGTAAATAGCCGTAAGTTTACCATTACAGATTGTCCAGGAAGTATGATATAATTGATCAAAATTTCGCGCTGTAAAATTTTTTGACATTTCTAGTTGAAATTTTTTGATTCCATCACCATCCATTGCAACTACAATATTGTTGCCATGTGTAATATTATAATTAAAGTCACCAACTGCGGCAGTTGCTGCAGGAGTTTCTCTTTCCGACTTATATTGTTCTGCAACCAGAAATACCGTATTCCCATTGATCAATAATTGCTGAGGAGTTAAATTACTAATCGGTTTATCCAGTGTAAATACCTTCAGATTTTTATCAGACAACCCCTTATTGCTAAAGAAAAAAATACCGGAAGCCTGTTGGTCACCGGCACTCACTGTTTTCCTTTCGTACCAGGTTCCGGACAGCAACAATTCATTGTTTGCATTTATTGTATAAACGTAATTGGTTGGATAGGATGGTGCTGCAATATCAATATTATATTCTTTTACAACATTACTACCTGCTGTCCATTGATACACATCAAGAATCATTTCCCCGTTTTTAGAAGTGGTTTGGCGTATTAAATAAAGAGTTCCATTGTCGCTTGCTGCGAAAGAAAGTCTTTTATTTTTGGTGTTCTCTCCGGGAATTGTAATTTCACCGTCTTTCAATTTTTTCAAGGTTGCATCATAGGTCGCATATTTAATTTTAGCCGAAATTTCTTTTTCGTAGGGTAATTCACACGCAACTGCCAACAATTGATTGGAAGGAGAAGTTGCAACATAATTAATACCGGAATTGATCGTTTTTTCATAGGCTACACTATTTAAAACTGTTTCTTTATCAGACACAACTCCAAGCCCGTCGATGGTTCGCGCAGAAAATGTGTTCTTGCCTGCGCCTTTATCCAAATGCTCAACCATTGCATACATGGTATTTGCAAAAGGTACAATTTGTCTAATCTCGAATGTATTATTAAATACGCCCGGATTAAATTCCAATTTCCGATGGTAAGCAACCTGCCCCTGCGGATTGAAACTATAAATATCATAATTTAACAATGCTGTCTCAAAAAATCGGGAGATGTAAAAGCGGTTTCCATTAAGTGAAAAATTTGTGTTCTCCGCTTCCTTTTTTAGCATCACATCGCTTGAGCCCCCATAAGTTAAGGATAGAGTCTGTGCTTGCATTATTACCGATACACACAGAAATAGAGCCGACATTAGTAATTTGGTATTTTTCATAATATTAATATAGATGGTTATTTATTGGCAACAATTCTTTTGTTGAGGTCATTGAAAATCACTTCAAAACCTTCTTTTTGTTTTCGTTCTGAGCCTGATAGGGAAAATCCGTTTAAAATGGATATTATTTTTTCGGCCGATTGCACATCACGCAAAGCAAAATAGCATTCCAGCTGATTAAAATAAATAGCCAGCGTAACATCCTTATCTATTCGTGCTTTTTTATTTTGAAGATCGGATTCCAGAAGAGCAGATTTCCATAAATTTAAGGCGCTGTTCAATTTGTTTTGTGCGGCAGCCGGATCATCCTTGAGAAGTCGTAAACCTGCGGAGGCATCATTAAAAGCGATCATGAGGTCCTGATAGGAATCGTCCTTTACTTTTACAAAATTTAATTCAGCGATGCGATTTGTGAATGGATAACCATATTGATCATTCACTAAATCATTAATAAATGTAAGGTTTTCCTGAAAGATCTTTTCCTCGTAGGTCTTAAGCAACAATTCATTATTGATATTTAATGTTTTATCGCTTTCTTCTGACTTATATATTTTATAGGTATTTAATTCCTGCGGAGTAACATTTAAAATTGTATTCCCCTGTGGATCTGTAACCAGTACTGACATGGGATGACGATAACTGAATTCAATATGATAATAAGTAACTGAACGTGTGGAAGATTGTCCGTCTACATAACTCACTACACTTTTTTGTTCACTCATTTGCCGGGGCTCGGTGTAATCATATCCATGGATGGTAACTAATATTTTCACCGGATCTGCTCCTCCCCTTTCATATCCACCTAAATTTAAATAGGTTTCCGCAACAACCGGATAATCATAACTTGTCTGTAGTTTGGGTTCCTGTACATACCGTTTCTGAGGGAGATAGGGAACTTGTTCAACCGGTTTATTGTTTTCATTCAACACTTGTTTTTCCACCACTTTTTCGGCAAGTGATTTTTCATTCCATTCTGCCAGATCTTTTTCATATTTTTCTTTTGCTTCTTTTACCCGGGCTGGATATAATGCCATTTCACTTTGATATTCATTCTCCGCTTTTTCCAATTCAGCCATATAAGCTGCTTTTTTAATAGCATTTTCTTCTTCAAACGTTGCAAAAATGGAGGAGATAAAATTTTTTTCATTTATTGGCAATGGTTGAATTGGGAGCTTTACATAAGAATACGCAATTGTTTCAGTTTTAATATTTTGCGAGGAAATAGTTCCGCAAATGATTAAAAACAAACCAGTTAAACCCATAATCTTATTGCCGTAATGTTTTTTGGGCAAGCAAGGAGGAGCAGAAAAATTGTTCATTTGCTGCAAAATTAGGCTATTTATAACGCTTTCCGCAATATAGTACACCCAATGGCATGATAACTGTTGCCCATTAACTGATAAGTGTAGAACGATATATTCAACTAAACAAAAATCAGAATGATCTTTAAAAATAAAATTGTCTTATTTCTCATGGTTGTTTTAGCCTTTATACAATTTGGCTGCAATAAAAATGCTGAACTTGATAAGTTTAATCCCCCGATTACCGACGAAGATGAATTAAACAATATACCGCTTAATGATCCTGATGAATTTATATTTGAAGGGCTTAATTCCGGGTTGTTTCCTTGGGGAAATAGTTTGATAAACAATCAATACAATACCGATTATATTAATGTATGTAAAAGCCTGGGAAATTTAAGTTTAATAGAAGATCCTGAGGAAAAGGAACCAATTGTAATTTTAACCTTAGGACCAAGTAACCCACATAAAATATTTGAAGGTATAAAGTACGCACAGATGGAGGAGCCCGGATTCGGAGAAAATATTCGGTATGTAAATGGCGCTTTGGGTGGAATTGATTTTAATGATATTTTAAACCCGGCAGGGCAATATTGGATTCAGGTTGACAGCACCCTGCAATCTCAAAATATTTCTTCTTCACAAGTACAGGTTATATTTTGTATTGAAGATGATCTTTTGAATCAGGATACCACAATTTTGAGAGCATATCAGCTCAAACAAAATTATATTGATCTATTAGAACAGATTAGAACAAAATTTCCGAATTGCATTTTATTTCTGGCTGGGGATAAAGGATATAATAATTATTCAACAGAAGAACGATTTGCAGAACCAAAAGGATATCTGAATGGATGGGCCATTAAATTATTGGTGGAGGATTATATAAATGGAAATATGGTAGAATATCCCTTTATCTATTGGCTGGATTATTATTGGGCCGATGGCAGTAATGCAAGATGGGATGGACTTACTTATACCTTATCCGATTTTAATGCACCGGACTATATTCACCTTACAACAGAAAAGGCAAATGAACTTGGCAGGGCAACACATGAAAAACTAAAATCGGATCCGGGTGCGATGTATTGGTATAAATGATGGAAGTAGAAGTGGGAAGTAGGATGTAGGACACGGGACAAGGGACATGGTTATTTAATTGAAGGGGCTTTTGGGTAATTTTAAGATTTGTAACTTAACAAACCTTAATAGAAATTAACTTCTGACTTATAATAAATACAACTACATTTGAATCGTTAAAAATGCATTATGCTCAACAGAAAACGATTTATTTATTCAGCCATCACCGGTGCAACTGCTTTATTAATAAACCCAATTAAAATCAAAGCGAATAATTTTGCAGATGAAAAACCACAATTTGATGCAACATTGGTAAAAGAATTTGTGGGTACTTCGCATCGTGATATGACGAAAGTGGTAGAATTACATAAAACATATCCAGCGCTTTTGAATGTAGCCTGGGACTGGGGTGGAGGTGATTTTGAAACTGCTTTGGGTGCCGCTAGTCATGTGGGATATATAGAATTGGTAAATTATTTAGTGGAAAACGGAGCACAAATGAATTTTTTAACCCTTTGTTTACTCGGTAAAACTGAAATGGTGAAAAATATGCTCACCGCCTACCCTGCTTTATTAAATATGAAAGGACCACATGGCTTTTCACCCTTACATCACGCGAATCAAGGTAAGGATAAGGCATTAGAAGTTAAAGAATATTTAGTTTCTTTAGGAGCAGTTGAAACAAAATTCAAAATGCCATTTCACGATTGAAATAACAATCAGGTATTTATGGTTGATCCCACTTAATAATATGTCATAAATATTTTATTTTGACGAATCCTTAACCCTTACCATTGTCGTAAATTTATCCGTTCCATACTGGCGATATAATTCAACGCTAATTTGTAAATTCGAATAATTTGGATCAAAACCATCGTTAACTTTTGAAACATCCCAGGATGTGGTATAATTTTCATTATTTGCATCTACGGTTTGTCTGTATTTTTTTGTTAAAACGCAGCAGGGTGTAGAAAGATTATCAACTACCTTTATATAACTATCGTATTCTTGTTTTGCATCCGGATAGTTAGTATCTTCCACAATCACATCATACCATTGCCAGTAGTAGAGCAAGGGCACCAAATTTATAACCGCCGATTTAGCGCTTTCGAATGAAACAAGAGAAATGTATTGTTCTGATAAAATAGCGGATGTATCAAGGCCCAAACGCAAATATGCATAAGAATTCTCATACCCTTCCAATACAAATTCAAATACATCAACAGGGGGAAGAAAAATTGTGTTTTCCGGTGATAAATCACCATAATCATCATAATATTCTTCATCTAAATACTCCTCATAGTCCTCATCATAATATTCTTC
>JBGAWP010000071.1:0-19943 GCA_044227505.1 Chitinophagales bacterium
CAATTTGTTCAAGGAAGAAAGACCAATACAACCCTCTTTGAAATTTGGAACTTCTAAAGGATTTGTTCTGGGATATAATTTTTCTAATAAATTCGGGATTCAGGCGGAATATATTTACAACTCTGTCCAGGGCCAGAATTACGTTATGACAGAAGAAGGTGATATCGTTCAAAAATCACTCTCCTTAAACTATGATCTGATTCCTGTTACTGCAAAAATTAAGGTTGGACGAATTTCTGACCTCACCAATAAACCTGTAATTTTAAATTATTCGATCGGAGCTCAATATGGAATGTTGCGATCATACAGATTGCCTCAGGATAAACGATATGAAACTACCGAACAGGTGTTTAAAGAAAATGAGGTTTCTCTGGTTTTAGGTCTGGATTATGATATTTACATTCAGGATAACCTCTATCTTTCTGCAGGTGCCCGAGGAACAATTTCCAATGATATTTCACTGCATGACGAACCATTGACCGATAATGCAAAACGCAATTTTGTATTTGGCCTCAGGGGAAGTTTAAATTATGTATTCCGGTAATAACATTTTCTTCTGATCACATTCTGATTTAACGAATTATCTTTACTGCATGAGGCAGAGGATAAAATTTTTATTGCTTGTATTAATCGGCATCACCTTTTTTAACTCCGTTTTTGGTGCTAGAATCGAAGGGCTGGTAAGCAATGAAAAGAATGAACCCCTACCCTTTTGTAACGTTTATATCAAAAACAATAATTACGCCTGCGCAACAAATGAGAATGGCTTTTATAGTCTTTATGTTGACCCGGGAAATTATATAATCATATTTCAATATATCGGTTATACAAAACAAGAAATCCCTATAACGGTAACAAAGGAGAATGTCACCTTAAATGTTGTATTACTTGAGGAAGCAACTGCCCTTGAACAAGTTGTAATAAGGTCGGATAAAGAAGACCCGGCATATTCTATAATCAGAAATGCAATTGCAAAACGATTGGAACATCGGAAAGAAATTTCAACCTTTTCCTGCGAAGTTTATATAAAAGGATTGCAAAAATTTACAGAGGCTCCGGATAAAATTTTAGGCATTGAGTTAAATACAATTCTTGATGTTGATACTAATAATACCGGAATCGTATATCTCTCAGAATCGGTTTCTAATTTTTATTTTCAATACCCCGATAAAACAAAAGAGATCATGAAAGCTTCCATTGTAAGTGGAAACGATCAGAGTTTCAGTTGGAATGATGCCGCGAGTATGGAAATGAATTTTTATGAAAATCTGGAGACACTGGAGGGATTTTCACAACGTGGATTTGTTTCCCCTATAGCTGATAATGCTTTATTTTTTTATGAATATAAATTGTTGAGCTCAGCCTTCGACAATAATCATGAAATTTATAAAATCCAGGTAATTCCTAAACGCAAAGCAGATCCGGTATATTCCGGAATAATATATATTACCGATGACGATCATCATATAAGTGGATTAAAATTGGAATTAAGAAAAGAAAATGGCCTGGAATTTCTTGATACATTCCGCGTTGAACAGGAATATTTTTACTCAGATAATGAACACCTCACCTTATTATCCAATAAATTTAGCTTCAGTTATTCCATTTTTGGCATAAAAGGGAATGGTTTTTTTCATGCTTTTTATAAGGACTATACAATTAATCCAATTTTTCCAAAAAAGTTCTTTTCGGCAGAGGTCACAAAGATTGAGGAAAACTCAAATAAAAAAGATTCCGTTTACTGGAGCAACAGCAGACCAATAAAATTAACAATTGAGGAACAATTCGATTACCAAAAAAAGGATTCATTGCAAATACTAAAGGAAACACCTGCTTACCAGGATTCCATGGACAGAATATTTAATAAATTTTCACCCACAGATCTTCTCAGTGGCTACAATTTCAGAAGGTCGAGATCGGATATTTTTATCAGCACGAATCCTTTGCCTGAATTATTGCAATTTAATACTGTTGAAGGATATATTGTTAACCTGAGAATAAGATTTTCAAAAGAATTGGACTCGAAAGATCAGATAGTATTTATACCGAATGTGCGTTATGCATTTGACGCTAAAAAAACATTTGTGAACGGATCAATTTCTTACATGTTCGATCAGTTTTCAAGATCTACAATTTTACTGAGCGGAGGATCTAATGTGTTTCAATTCAATGAAACAGGTATAATCCCAATTGTAAATTCCTTTTATAGTTTGCTGGCCGAAGAGAATTATTTGAAATTATACTCCTCACAATATTTAACCGCCGTTTATTCAAAAGAAATAATCAACGGTTTATACGCCGGCTTCAGCGCTGGCTATAATAAACGTTCCTATTTAAATAATCTCGAATCAGTTGATTCCTGGATAGACTTTCCTGATAAATCCTTTACTCCAAATGACATCCCTTTTTCTGAAACACCAGATGATATTGCCATGCCTTCCATCCTTAAAGCTGGCATTTCAATTACTTATCAGATCAAACAGCAATACATCATGCAACCGGATGAAAAATTTATACTGGATTCAAAGTATCCGCGATTGAAACTATCCTATGAAAAAGCGTTTGATAATATTGTTGAAAATTCGGTGCGTTATGATAAAATTGAATTTGGTATCCGCGACAAAATCAAATTAGGATTGGCCGGGAATCTACAATATGAAAGTAATGCAGGATTAATTAACGGCGCCAGGAATTTAACAGCGGCTGACAAATTCAACTTTGCCGGAAACGAAACTATTATCAGCAGATTGTCAACTGATAGTTATTTTCTGCTTCCTTATTATGCTGCACTCTCTGAGGAGTATTATTATAGTGTCCATATGCAATGGCATACTGAAGGATTTTTATTCAGAAAACTGCCTTTATTTAAACAACTAAAACTGGAGCCTGTTTTTACAGCTCAATACTTGCAATGTGATGCAATAAATAATTATGTTGAATTTGCTGCCGGTGTTGAACATATTTTCAAAATAGCAAGAGTGGATTTTGCATACACACCTTTTAAATTTGAAGGTGATTATCATTCAAATCATTTTAGAATATTATTGGGAATAGGATTTTAATATGAATAAATTAATCGCATGCCTATTATGTATATTTTTTTCTACTGAATTACTCCTGTGTCAAAACTGTGATTTGGAATCAACGGGATTTATTCCGGTTGCCGACTTGGGGAAATCAACTTTTAATGGATTTATCGGAGGAAAATATCCAGATGGAAATAATGATATACCCGCTGATCATTATCAAAAAGGGGTAGAATCAAGTTCTAAAATAAAACCTTTAAACCGGGACGGGGAATTTGATTCTGTAAATGGCAAAATAGGTTTTATGGTGCTGGGGTTTAGCACGGCTGCAATGACAGGAAGATTTGTAAGATCAATTTATGAATCACAAAATAAGCATGATACCTTGAGGATTGTTATTGGTGCGCAGGGAGGAAAGGACATTAATTCAATGACAGACCCAGATGCCGATTATTGGAAAACTGTGGATACGTTAATCAAAGATGCAGATATTGCTTTAAATCAAATTCAAATCATCTGGATAAGTAGCGGGGATATTTTAAGCTATCAACAATCGTTTCCTGAACAATGTTATATCCAAATTGAAAAATATCAATTAATGCTTTATGCCATCAAAAATAAATTTCCCAATATACGTGTTGTATTTATCTCTGATAGAACCTATGCCGGTTATATTGGAGAAATTGGTGAAGGACCCCAAGAATTAAAAGAACCAACAGCTTATTATAATAGCTGGACAGTAAAATGGTTAATAGAAAAACAAATTAAGGGTGAAAAAGGGTACTCAACAGAAGAAATTCCATTTATTGATTGGGGGCCGGCATTGTGGACAGATGGTGTTATTGGAAATAGTAATGGGTATACCTGGAATTGTGATGATTCCGGAAAAGGTGGAATCCACCCATCCTCCAAAGGAAGAATGAAAGAAGCATCGTTAGTTTATTTATACTTTAAAAATCATCCTTACCTCAAAAACATTTTTTAACGATCACTCGGTTTGTAAAGTTGGTGGTTCAGTTAATGTTGTAGTAACCTGATTATATTTATAAAATATAATTCCAATAGAAACTATTATAAGCAAAATACACATCCACCTTACAACTCCGCCATTCATCTTTTGCCATTCTTTAAAACTATCTGTACGTGTTCTTTTAATATTGACCATTCCGGCTGCAAACATATAAAGTATGATACAAATTAAAATGATGAAAGATTGAAAGATCAACCATTGATAAAAGTCCTGCATAAAATTATTTTCTGTTTAATAAAACATTCCAACCATTGTTGCGCATAAAAAGGTGGCTATAGTTCCGCCAATCAATGCTTTAATTCCCAATTCCGTTAAATTTTTTCGTTGGCTTGGTGCAAGTTGACTAATTCCACCTATCTGAATTCCGATAGATGCAAAGTTTGCAAAACCACTTAAAGCGTATGTTGCAATCAAGATCGATTTGGGATCTTGAATTACATTATCCGCTTTCATTCCCGAAAAGGTGATATATGCATTAAATTCGTTAATTATCGTTTTCTCTCCAAGTAATTGACCTATGGCTAACATGTCTCCCGCAGGAACCCCGATAAGCCAGGCGATAGGTGAAAAAACATATCCCAATATCATTTGTATTGATAATGATTCATAACCTGTATTTGCCTGAATAAACGAATTCAGTGCTGTAATATCACCAACCCACCCGAGAACTCCATTTGCAACCCAAATTAATGCTGTAAATGCAATTAACATTGCTCCTACATTTACTGCAAGTTTCAATCCATCTGTTGTTCCAAGTGAAATTGCATCCAACATATTATCCCCTAATTTTTCATCCGTTATTTTTAATTCTTTTGTAAGGTCTTTAGTAGTTTGTGGAAATAATAATTTTGAACAAACGATGGCAGCCGGAGCACTCATCAAACTCTGGCAAAATAAATGTAATGCAAAGTATTCCTGTTGCCCTACATCACTCCCACCTAATAAAGTAACATAAGCCGCAAGAACACTACCTGCAGTATTGGCCATACCTCCTATCATGATACATAATACTTCCGATCGGTTTAGTTGTTCCAAATACGGTTTTATCATTAAAGGTGCTTCTGTTTGACCCAGAAAAATATTTGCGGAAGTAGATAAACTTTCAGGCCCACCGATATTTAACTTTCTCAGTAGATACGCAAATACATAAACGATCTTTTGCAATACGCCTAAATAATATAACATTGCTGAAATTGCCGCGAAAAATATAATATTAGGCAATACCTGTATCGCAAATACAAATCCCCATGATTGATTTGCATCGGCGAGATTCCCAAATAACATCTCAGTTCCCTTATGACTCAGTGAAATCATGGCAACGAAAGTTTTTGAAATAGCCTGCATTGCGATCACAAACGAGTCTGTTGGCAACCATCTGGCGACCACCATTAAACATAATATGAAAAGAGATAAAAGTATTGACCATTTAACCGGAGATCTTTCTTTGATCCTTATTTTTACAATAATATAAACTGTTATTATACCGAGTAAAACAGTCCAGAATATCGAAACATTATTAAATCTAAGATCGAGTACACCTGCTGCGAGCATGAATTGCGCAAAGAGTCCTATCCCAACCAATTTCCAATCAATTGCTTTTCTATTATTGCTGAGCAAATAACAAATGCCGATCAATGCGGTCATTCCGAGTAAACCACGCAGGAAATTTTCCATTTTTACAATTTAACTCTTTGAGTTACCAATTAGAATAAATAATTGAAGGGATAATTTATATGTTCTTTATTATTGAAACACCGCCGAAGGTAACGGATATTCCAATAACTACACTCAAAAATATATATAAAATTGCAAGGCCGAACTGTCCATCCCGTATCAGTTGCATGTTTTCGATAGAAAAGGCTGAAAAAGTGGTAAAACCTCCGCAAAAACCGGTAGTAAATATCAATTTCCATTCGCTGGAATATATGTTTTCCTTTTCGAACCATCCATATAACAAACCAATAATAAAACAACCCAGAATATTCACTAGTAAAGTGGCATAAGGAAAGGTGACAGGAAAGACCTGAAAAATAAATTGACCGAACAGATATCTGGCGATAGTTCCTAAAAAACCTGCAAAACCGATCAACAAAATCAACTGCATATCATGGATGTTTTATAAAACTATCAAGTGGATATAATCACTTTTTTCTTCGGTCGAGTTCATCCCGAATTCTGGCAGCAGCCTCATAATCTTCCTTGTCAAGAAGTTCACCTAATTTTTGGTTAAGGTCTTTAATGGTAAGTTTACTCAGGTCTGTTTGAGGTGATATGGATGCGTTCAGTGTTTCTAAAGTTTCGCTTTCTTCTTCTTCCTCCTCTGATCCTTCTTTCGCATCAGGCTCATTTATAATTGCACCGGCAGAATCCAGGATAAATTCATAAGTAAATATTGGACAATTAAACCTAACAGCCAAAGCAAGCGCATCACTTGTGCGAGAATCCACTTCAACCTCCTGTCCATCTCTTTCGCAAACCAGTTTGGAATAAAAAATGCCATCCTGCAAATTATCTATCAGTACTTCCTTAAGATTTATTTGAAACATCGTAAAAATGTTTTTCATCAGATCATGTGATAATGGTCTGTTTATTACCACTTTTTCAATTGCAACAGCAATCGCCTGTGCTTCAAAAGCACCAATTACAATAGGCAATTTTCTTAAGCCATTTACCTCACTGAGTAAAACCGCATAACTTTGAGATTGTGTTATGGTATGCGACAAACCTGATATTTCCAATTCTATTTTTTGCATCTAAAATCGCTAAGACGTTACTAAGTTAATGCGTTCTCTAAGAACAAATAATGATTAAGTAAAAAAAACAAATAAATTGCTTTTTTTTAACCCTGCGCCTTTATTTTTTTGATCGCTTCAGTAATTTTCGGCAATACCTCAAAGGCATCTCCAACAATTCCGTAATCCGCTGCTTTAAAAAAAGGAGCTTCGGGATCTTTATTTATAACGACAATAATTTTACTTTGGTTTACACCTGCCAAATGCTGTATAGCACCCGATATTCCCACGGCAATATAGAGGGTTGGCTTTATGGTTAAACCTGTTTGACCAACATGCTCGTGATGAGGTCTCCAACCAATATCCGCAACCGGACGTGAGCAAGCTGTTGCAGCGCCCAATGCATTTGCAAGGTCTTCAATTATACCCCAGTTTTCCGGCCCTTTTAAACCTCTTCCACCTGAAACAACTATTTCAGCCTCTGGAAGTGGCACATGTCCACCTGCTTCGTCTTCAACACCGGTAATAGTGAAATCGAGATCTGCATCTGTAAATTCTGCGGTTCTTGTCTCAATTGTTGCTACACCATTTGTAGCATCTTGTTTATAAGAATTTGGGTTTACAGTTATTATCTTTTTGCCCTCTGGCATCTGAAGGTCGGCAAAGGCCTTACCTGAGAACACGGCCTTCCGCAATACGTTGTTTTCAGGTAACATACTAACACCAGCAAACAAGGGAGCATCTAATTTCACAGCTAAACGGGGTGCTATTGATCGACCCGTGGAATTATGCGATAAAACAATAATATCTGCTCCCAGCGATAATGCGGTGGATGCTATTATTTTTGAATAGGCCTTTGAATAAACAGCATTTAATCTATCATCTGCTATATGGATAACCTTTGATATCCCATATCCACCCAATTTTTCTAATTCACCGCTATTTGCACCACCAATCGCTATTGCTGTGGCCTCTCCCATTTTAGATGCATATGCTGCTGATTCCAGGGCAGTTTTCTTAAGTTTTCCGTCTGATAATTCTGCAAAAACTAGTATCATGTTTACTGATTATTTTTAAAATTTTACAAATTTGGTTTTATTCATAATGAAGTTGATCATACGAAATAAATACTCAGATCACTTTAGCTTCATTATGCAACAAGTCTGCAATTTGGGCTGCATTTTCGGGGGCAATTAGTTTGCAGCCAGTTTTTTCAGGCGGCAAAGCAAAAGATTTAACCGATACTTTAATGTTGGCTGTGGATGTTGTGATAATGGCAACCGGTTTCGTTTTAGAAGCCAATATACCACGCATGTTTGGAATTCTTGCCTCTGCCATACCTTTTTGTGCACTAATAACACAAGGCATCGCAAGGGTAACTGTTTCTTTTAGTCCTTCCAGTTCGCGTTCTATTTTTAAGTTTGTTCCATCAACATCCAATTTTGATGCAAGTGATACATAAGGAAGATCCAAAAGTTCCGCTATCATTCCGCCAACCACTCCCCCATTGTAATCTATAGTTTCTTTACCGGTAAATACGATGTCAAATTTTTCATTTTTTGCGTAATCTGCAATTGCTGAAGCTACCTGGAAAGAATCCAAAGGCTCCTGATCAACCCGTATTGCATCATCTGCACCAAGAGCCAAAGCCTTTCTGATTATTTGCTCACTATCCGCTTTTCCTACATTTATTACAGTGACAGTTCCGCCCAGAGTTTCTTTTAATTCCAAAGCCCTTACCAGTGCATACCACTCATCATAGGGGTTAATAATGAATTGTACTCCAGCCTCATTAAATTTTGTATTGTTATCGGTAAATACAATTTTTGATGTTGTATCCGGAACTTTACTTATACAAACCAATAATTTCATAGAATTTTTGTCATTTTATATGTGCGCAAAGATAGGATTTGAAAGTCAGGAATTATAACAGGTAAAGTGGAAGTATGTATCCTTTCAAAACTTAGGGCAATTTAAAAAATAATTTATGTGCTGCTTTGGAAATTTTATATACGGTAACTTTTACAAGTTTACAGACTTACCTTTGCAGACAATAGATATTAACTTTATCCAGTATGGACCGCATAGAACAACTTTTAAAATACCTGGCTGAAAATCCGGAAGATTCGTTTTTACAATATGCCCTCGCATTAGAATACCTCAAAAAGGGTGAATTGGAAACCGGACTCCATTATTTCGAAACACTGGTTGAAAAAGATCCGGATTATATCGGAACATATTATCACCTTGGAAAATTATATAACAAACTCGGCAGAAGATCAGATGCTGAGAATTGTTACACAAAGGGTTTAAACATTGCAACTAAACTGAACGATCAGCACAGTTTCGCAGAGTTACAAAATGCGAAAACTAACATGAGTTTAGGAATAGACGACGACGAATGAAAGACTTTACATTCTTAGAAAAATTCAAAACCTATATTGCAAACGAAAAATTATTTTCGGCTGATCAAAAAGTGCTCGTTGCTGTAAGTGGAGGAATTGACAGTGTTGTTTTATGCGACCTATTTAAAAGGTCGGGTTTTGAGTTCGGCATTATTCACTGCAATTTTCAACTTCGTGGAGACGATTCTGAGAAGGATGCAAAGTTGGTTCAATACCTCGCGGAAAAATATAATGTTGCCTTCTTTCTCGAAAAATTTGAAACCATAAAGTATCAAAAGGAAAATAAAATTTCATTGGAAGTTGCCGCAAGAGAATTGAGATATAAATATTTTGAAGAAACCCGACTCAATTTTAATTACGACCGTATTGCAACCGGACATCATCATAACGATAATATCGAAACTACGATCTTAAATCTTATCAAAGGTACCGGAATAAAAGGACTCACCGGAATACCAGTTATTAATGGAAAGATAATTCGCCCCCTTTTATTTGCAACACGCTCTGAAATTGTTTTGTATGCCCGGGAAAATTCGTTAGTTTTTAATTTTGATGAAACCAATTTATCAAATGATTTTGAGCGAAACCGGCTTAGGAATGAAATTATTCCATTAATGAAAATGATCAATCCCTCCCTGGAAAAAACCATGATGAGAAATTTGAAGCATTTTAAGGAAATTGCGATCATTTATAATACTCAGATTAAAAAGAAATTAAATTCCTTAATTCAAATTAAAGGGAACGATACTTATCTGCCGGTTTCCTCAATTCTTCATTTGCCCGGCGCTGCAACCTACCTGCATGAGTTTCTGCACCCGTACCAATTTAATGAGGATCAGATAAATACGATATTGCAGAGTTTAGGGGAAACGGGAAAAGTATTTTACACTGATAAATACCGAATTGTTCTCGACAGAAAAAATATTATACTTACCTCAATTGAAAAACAGGATGAAAGTATTATTATTATAGACGAAGAAACGAAAACTATTCCACAAAACGGGTTTAAATTATTGTTGGAAATTAGTAAATACAATAAAAATATGCAATTTAACAATTCCGGAAATATTGCATATTTTGATGCCGACTCTATTTCTTTTCCATTGGTATTGCGAACATGGGAAAAGGGAGATTATTTATACCCGCTCGGTATAACAAAAAAGAAATCGGACAAACCGGGAAAGAAAAAGGTCAGCGATATTTTAACGAATGCAAAATATAATATTCTTCAAAAGGAAAAAACCAAAGTGTTATTGTGTGGCGATAAAATTATTTGGTTAGTAGGCTTACGTCAGGATTGCAGATTTCAAATTACTGAAAAGACCACTCGCCTGCTTAAAATAAAAATGCTCCCTGATTAGGAAGCATTTTATTATAAATAACATTTTGATTTTATCAATTATTAATCATCAGTTTCAATACATCTGTTTTATTTCCATTATTCAATTGAATGAAATAAATTCCTTCACTTAGTTCCGGTAAATTTAATTGTAATTTATCTGACCCGGCATTAACGGAAATGTTATCCGACAACACAACTTTACCGGTAATGTCGAATAAGTTTAAAGTTCCTGTAAAACTTTCTGTTGAATGATAAGTGATATCAACGTTTGCTCCAGAGGCAGCTGGATTTGGATAAACACTGAAATAATTAAATATTTCACTTTCCTGAACAGACGTTAGTACAGACCCTGTGGTAAAATTGAATGCAAGCGAAGCTTCCTCACAAGTATTGAGTGGTGCTAATGGTCTCACTCTCCAGTAATATTTTTTATCCACCTGAAGATTTTTTTCCTCATAAAAATTATTGGTGGTTACCACATCGTGAGCAATTGCAGAAAATCCGCTGCTATAAGAAATTTGTAAATGATATTGTGTAGCGTTTTCTACCGGTGTCCATTCCAGATAAACATAATTCGGATAAAGATCAACTGCATTGTTTAAAGGAACTACCGGCGATGGAGTTTCAGTAAGATCTACATATACCGGAGTTGGAAAATCCAACATGTTATTTCTTGGTCCGAGTAAATTTGCGATCATTGCATCCTGTTGTTCTGCAGAAAATTTATCGGTGCATGCGTCATTAGAATAGGACATATAAAATGTTCCATCGCTGAAAAAAGTATCACCATTAGGATCTGTTTGCATAGGTCCGGGGCAATTCCATCTATAATCAAGATAATCAGGAGGAGTATCACAGAATCCATCAGCGGCAGAATTGCAATTCGCACCATTTACCCATTCCTGATCTTCATCATCCGGTATTCCATATTCCCAACCATAAAAAGTATGTGGCAGAGAGAAAAAGTGACCAAATTCGTGTGCAATGGTTGTCCCTCCGGGCATTGCACAAGATTTTGCAACAGCAACCCCATTATCTGAAGGGCTGAAATAACCGCAATTTCCCGCAGGATCAGAAACAAAATAAACATTTAAAAGGTCGTCAACATTGTTTTCATCCATCATATCCTCACCATCATACCAATCGTGTTCGTAAAAGTCAGAATTATCAATGTAATCCAATTCACCGTAGATGTAAAAAATAAAACCGGTCTCGGCAAAATGATCATTAAGTTCGCAAACTGCTGTATAGAGATAGGTATGATTGTAATAACCAATACCGTCATCGTTACCAACTATATGCACCTTCATAGGGATATAGTAGGTTGTGCCACCGCGTAAACCCGGGTCTTGAGGGATATAATTGTTTTGAAAATTGCGCAACCATGTCATATTTTCCTCTGTAAACAAGGTTCCGCAATAGTTTGATTGTGCTTTTAAGGGTATTACAAAAGCTACAAACGCAATAATGGAAAGGAGTTTTTTCATCAATTGTTGAATTATTGTGTAAAGTTAAAAAGTATTAATTTAAATTAACATCAAACTTTGTGCATAAAGCTATCATTAACCTCAAATGGCATAAATTTGCACCCGAAAATGACAAATATATGAGTAAAGTAACCGTTGTAGGGGCTGGAAATGTGGGTTCTACCGTAGCCAATGTTCTCGCTCACAAAGATTTTTTAAATGAGATAATTCTGTTGGACATTAAGGAAGGAACTGCAGAAGGAAAGAGTTTGGATACCTGGCAGCAGGCTCCTATTGATTATTATAGCACTAAGGTTGTTGGAGTTACAAACGATTACACGCGCACTGCGGGGAGTGATGTGGTAGTTATTACTTCCGGTTTGCCGCGTAAACCGGGTATGAGCCGCGACGATTTAATCAGTGTTAATGCCGGCATCGTTAAATCGGTAACCGAACAAATAATAAAATACTCCCCACAGGCTATTATTATTGTTGTATCCAATCCTCTGGATGTTATGACATACTGTGCCTTTTTGACAGCCAAGGTAGATTCAAAACGTGTTTTTGGCATGGCGGGAATCTTAGATACGGCTAGATACCGTGCTTTTTTAGCTGAGGCGCTTAATTGTTCACCAAAGGATATACAGGCAGTTTTAATGGGAGGCCATGGCGATACAATGGTTCCTCTGCCAAGATATACAACAGTTGCAGGTATCCCGGTAACAGAAATGATAGATGATGAAAAATTGAACGCAATAGTACAGCGAACCAAAGTTGGAGGTGGCGAAATTGTAAATCTGTTAGGCACATCTGCCTGGTACGCTCCTGGCGCGGCTGCAGCCCAAATGGTGGAGGCTATCATCAAAAACGAACAACGTATCTTTCCTTGTTGCGTAATGCTTAATGGAGAATATGGGTTGAAGGATATATATCTCGGTGTTCCCGTTAAACTTGGAAAAAATGGAATAGAGCAGATCATAGAATTAAAATTGAATTCTGAAGAAATGACCCTATTACAAAACTCAGCAGTTGCCGTAAAAGAAGTGATGAGCGTTTTGGATAAAATGAATGCGGGCAGCTGATATATCTTAAATTAATATCAGACCATACAGAAACTAAAAACACAAGTATTTGTGTAAATAATCAAATTAGATTCTGTATGGTTTTTTTATTGGAATTTGTTAAATAAAAAATTTTGCAGAAAACTATTAAACTGATTATAAAAAAAATCCCGCCAAAAGGATATCATATTTTTGTTAAAGGAAAAATACAAGGTATTGAAGTTAAATTTTTAATTGATACCGGGGCTTCAAAAAGTGTGGTAGATAAATCATTTACTGAGAAACATTTTAAAGATCAACCGATCAAAAAAACAGAACACCAAACAACCGGATTAGGTGCAAATATTCAAAACAGTGAATTTATAAAATTTAAAAGACTAAAAATCGGTTCCCGATCTATTAAACCCATTGAGTTCGCTTTATTAGATCTGGAAATGGTAAATTCTGCTTACACATCAGCCGGACTTGACCCTGTGTATGCTATTTTAGGGGGAGATATTTTAATGAAATATAAATGCACTATAGATTACTCCAACGCACTACTGCTGTTTAATAAATAATTTTAACGTAAATAAAAAAAGAGGAATTTCATATTTAAAATTCCTCTTTTTTTATTTGCAATTGATATTAAAAAACAAACAATTTTTCTGATGCTGAAAATTGTCCATTTCCAATTTTAATGATGTAACATCCTTTTGAAATACCATGATCCGATGGATTAAAAACATATTGATGACTCCCTGCGTTTTGGCTACCAAGATCAACCACGGCAATAGTTTTGCCAAACAAGTCAACTATGGATATGTGCAGGTTTTCCTGATTCTTTAAACTGTAATATAATATTGTTTCTGAATTACTCGCTGTTGGATTTGGCGCTAATTTTAATGCTATTAGTTCTTCCTGCAACGGAGAGCTCAAAACACCGGAAAAGAAATTAAAATCGTCAATAAAAATATTATTTACATAGGGATTATAATTAAATTCTAATTTGAATTTAACATTATTCGTTTTACACGCTTCCGGTAAATTAAATTGGGCTGATGCCCACTGGTCGGGATAATTTGGATAAAAATCGGAAGATCCACCATAACTGCTTATCAGATCCTGACCTGTAACCTTATTCATATAAATCCAACTATCTCCACAATTTGTGCTGTAATAAACTTTTAATGCCATTGTATAATCAGCAGATGTTGTACCAAATGAAGTTGTGCTGTATTTGAAAAATAAATTATCTGTCAGTCCGAGTGAAAGATCAAATGATGGTGAAATAGCAACATCCGTTTCGAGATCAGGACCAAAACGACTGTTTAACCAAATACATCCGGTATTCCAATATCCGTTGGTAGATCTCCATAACCATTCTCTGTCATCCGGGTATTTATTATATAATATCCAGTTTGAATTTACTTCTTCTTCAGAATTAAAATCTCCAAAATAATTTTCATCTAATTCAGGAACAGAATTGGATACATATAAATAATCATCAAATACTTTTGTGTTTGTACCTGAAGCATTTGTAACACTTAGTGTAACCGAATGCCATCCAACATCATTATATTGAACCACAGGATTAATTTCTGTTGAAGTTTCAGGAATTCCACCTTCAAATGTCCACACTCTGCTATCCACTTCTGCATTAAAACTAACATCATAAAAAGTAATGGAATTGCCCTTGCAAGTGAGGCGATCAGGTGTATGAAAATCGGCTTTTGGAGTACATAAGCCACTGATATAACCATCATTGGTACCGGTAAGAATTTTATTTTCTTCCGTCCATAAATTATTGCGCATGGCATCTTCAGCTTCTAAAGTTGCATATATCCTCGCCTTTTGTCCTTCAGTGAACATGGTGCTGCAATAAGAGTATTCCATGTGATTTTGCACATTGTCAACGCTGCCTGAACAGGTATTTCCAGCTAAATTACATGAGGTCCATCCCTCTGTCATTGGTGTATCAGGCACCTGATCGTCACCGCAAGCTACTCCCGGGCTATTACTGTTTCCCCAAACATGTTGCAGGTTAAGGTAATGCCCAATTTCATGCGACAATACATGAGCTGCATAAGATCCTGCTGTACCAATGGTTCCAACGTAATCCTGACGACAAATGATACCATCAACTGTATACATTATTCCTGCAATACTACCTGGATAATATGCATAGGCAGCTGCGCCATTTTGAAGATCTTTAACTACCCATATATTTAAATATTTACCCGATTGCCATCCACCTAATTTCGCTGCATCCGAACCTGTATAGGTGCGCAATGATGCTATACGGTCGATCCCATTTGTACAGGTGCTGCTTAACTCTTTCTGTGCAAGCCTGAACTCAATATTACAATCCGCGGCGATGTCCTGAAATTCAGGTATTGTTGCAGCAAAATCTGTATTCGTTTTCCTGAAATCAGCATTAATATGCTCAATCGCATCATAAACCTGTTCATCGCTGATATTTTCGCCATTATAATCATGTATAATATGAAAAACCACAGGAATTATTATTGTCTCGCCTTCAATGCGCATTATGGAAGTTAAACGCTCTGCTGCCCGTTTTTCGAAATCGGCTTCCCTATCTAGAATTTCAGGATATAATTCAATCAGTTTCTTTCTTTCCAGATCGGTACCGCAAACCTCCTTTACCTGTGCTACGAGTAGGTTTCCTCCCAAAATAAACATTCCTGAAAATAATAATTTCGTAAACCTGTTTTTCATATTAGTATTTTAAAATATAATTCTTGCCGATGGATATTAAGCAAACCCAAATGTAAAGCGTAAATACTTATTTTTTGTCATCTTTCAGCATGTTTTATTGACTGCCATAAATTGCCAATTGCAGATTACGAATATATTGAAATACTACCCACATAATAAGCAACTATATAGAGTAAAAAAAAATTGTAACTAATTGACAATCAATTATATAATATTAGTTAATTAGTGATTTATTGTGACATGCACTTTTATCTTTTTTGTTGTTAAATATAGAGCATTACCTAAATTGCAGCGTCTTTATTTAAATGACATTTATCCATAAAAATAAAATTGATGAAAAAGATCTACCTGATACTAACCACGATGTTAGTCGCTGTTTTAACTACGGCAAATGCACAATTATTCACTTATGTTGATGATCCGGCAGGTAATTATGCCAGCGTAGCACTAAATGCTACGGGAACTAATTTGTTAAGAGTAAACGGAACGCTTGAGGAATTTTCCTGTCCCACCGGCTTCGTATCACATGAACATTCTAAATCCACAATTTATGGAAATGGTCGACCAAGCATTCAGTTTTCTGTCGGAGCAGATGCTGGATATCAAATAAATGTGACAAACATATCAGTCGACATTCGCAGGAACCCTAAAGGTCCTACAATGTGGAGAATAGCTTATTCACTGGATGGTGGAACAAGTTGGACAAACAGTGGAACTGATTTTTTTGTAGAAAGCAGTAATTGTTTAGGGGGCACAAACCTGTCATGGGATCTTCCGGATTTTTCCACTGTAAATTCAATGCTGGTAAGAGTGATTGGATTTAGCGCCTATAGTGCTTTAAATGGCGAATCCACTCTTAAAAATATCGTTGTTTCAGGTTCAGTTTCTCTTGCTGATGAAGATGGTGATGGATATACAATTGATGTTGATTGCAACGATACAGATGCTGCAATTAATCCCGGCGCTTTCGAGATTTGTAATGGAATTGACGACAATTGCAACGGATTAATAGATGACGGAACCGGCACAATATGGTTTGCAGATGCCGATGGTGATACCTATGGAGATGATGCTTCCACAACTATGGCTTGCACGGTTCCTGATGGTTATGTAGCTGATAATACAGATTGCAATGATGCTAATGCCGCAATAAATCCTGCAGCTTCAGAAATATGTAATGGGTTGGATGATAATTGTAATGGTGCAATAGACGAAGATCTTGTGTATGATACCTGGTATGCTGATGCTGATGGTGATGGATTCGGTGACGCAGCTTCTGCAGTTTCAACCTGCGATGGTGCTCCAACCGGATATGTATCGGATAATACCGATTGTAATGATGCAATATCAAGTATTTATCCTGATGCGCCGGAATCTTGTAATGGAATTGACGATAACTGCAATGGATTGACAGATGAAGGAATAGATCTTTCCATAGCCATTTCTCCAACGGGAATTATCACTTTGTGCAAACCTGATGAAGTTACACTTTCTGCAACACCCGGGTTTGACTCCTACCAATGGTACAAGAATGGTGTTCCTCTAACCGGAGCAAATGATATTGATTACACAACAAACAAGCCTGCGTATTATCAGGTGGAAGGGTTACTTGGCACATGTTCTTCAGGTTTATCAGAGGTGCAGGCAGTTGCAGTTGTTGAAAGCCCTAACGCAAATATCATGTATCCCGACGGATTAAATTTATGTATGATGTCTCCAATTTTATTAAAAGCAAGTTATGCTGATGATAATGTTTACCAATGGTTTTTAAATGGAGATGAAATTGTTGGAGCTACCAACTGGGACTATCTTGCTACAGAAGTTGGTGATTATTCCTGTATGATAACAAATGCCGCGGGATGTACCCGAACTGCGGAAGCTGTTACTGTAATAAACCAATGCAAAGAGGCAGAAACATCATCAGTTTCAAGTATGCATATTTTCCCAAATCCGGCAAAAAATGAAATTAATATTGCATTTTCTTCAGGAATATCAAATTCAGAATCGATTATTGTTTTAGTGAAAGATATGACAGGAAATACCATTTATTCCACAAAAACTGTTTTAAATCAGGGTGAATTAAATTGGAATATTGATCTTTCTGGGGAAATTGCTTCTGGTATTTATATAGTGACAGTAGAAACAAAAGAGATTAAATTAAATGAAAATGTAGTGATTATAAAATAGTATAATAAAATTGCAGGTTCAAAATCCCTGCCCTTTGGGGTGGGGATTTTTTTATTATCTTTGAAATCGAGATTAGCTATTCGGGTTTGGATTACTATATATTAAAACCTGATAATTATTTCACCCAATAATTCCTCACATGCACAAAAGTATATTTCTTATTTTTTTATCGCTAAGCATTTTTTCGCTTACCGCACAAACTGAAGATTGGGATATCATTATTGATGTTGACCCATCTATTAATTGCGATCAGGATTCAACAGGATTAATTCCACTTACAGATATGGGCAATACTTTTTACAATGGTATTCAGGGTGGTCTTTATAAAGGAGGGATTAATATTTTAAATGGTCCGCATAAAAAAAAGGGAGTCAATATTTCTAAGAACATGAAACCGCTGGATACACTGGGCAATATAGATTATATGAGCGGGGAAGTGTTGTTTTTAGGATTAGGTGCCTCTGTTGCATCCAATCTTTTTAATGCCTATGTCGACACTATAAAAAAATATGATAATGAAGGCATGAGTGCTTGCGTTACTGCAAGAGGAATGTTTACTGCGGGAAAAGATCTGGATGATATGATAGATACAATTAATCCATCATTTTGGTATGCTTTGAAAGACAGAATGATTTTAAAAGAAGATACCTACGCACAAGTACAAGTATTGTGGATCTTACAACAAAGCGACAGCGATTCCAGCAATGATTTTACAACGTACTATAATTCGGTAATGTCAAAATATATTACCTTAATGCAGGTATTAAAAGATTCTTTCCCGAATTTAAAACAAGTTTATCTTTCCGGAATTCACTATACAGGATATATGGATCCCGAGCATAAACGTTACAATGCATATGGGGAGCCAAAGGGTTATTGGGCCAATCTTGTAATTAAACAATTAATTCAAAAACAAATTAGCGGCGATCCTGCATTGGCATATGAAGGACCGAATATTAAAAGTGCATGGATCGGATGGGGACCCTATTTTTGGGCAGATGGAGTAAATCCCCGCACTTATGATGGATTAACATGGTCATGCGATCAATTCAGGACAGATTCCACAGGAGCGGGATTTCACCTAATTGATTCTTCCTATGGATTTGGTATTGAAGCAGCCATGGTAAAAACCTTTATGGAAACAAATCCTGTTTCCAGTGTGTGGTATAACGATGGACCTTTATGGGTTGATTGCGGAGTTGATACAACCAGAATTTCGTATTACCAAAATTCAATTGATCGGATTAAAATTTTTCCTAATCCGGTTGAACACGAATTTACTATTTTATTACCTGAATCAATTTCAGGGCAAATAACAGTTACTATATTTAATGAATTAGGAATTCGCGTTCATCAACAATTCTTTGAAAATTATTTTTCGCCGGGAATTGATCTTGATATAAATTTACCTGTGGGTATTTATTTAACTGAGGTTATAAGCGATAAATATAAATACAACACAAAATTTATGGTGACAAATTAATCGAATTAAATACAACGAAATAAATATATTTTAACGCAACAATGCAAGTGTAATCGTTTTATTTATAATTTCCCCATATTTATTAATGCCCCTGATATTTACCAAATAAGTACCAACTTCCTGATCCTGTGATCGGTAGGTTCCATCCCATCCAAGATGAAGATCGGAGCTTTCAAAAATCAAACTTCCCCATCTGTTGTAAATACTATAACCTGTTATCTCACCCATTCCAATAAACAATGGATGGTAATAGTCATTCAATCCATCTCCATTCGGGGTGAATGCCGACGGTGAAATAATATCCATATCCTCTAAAACAAAAATGGTAACAGAATCAACAGCAACACATCCATTGGCATCGGTGCCTGTAACATAATAAACAATGGTATCTTCTGCATAGGTTGTAGGATCTGAAACATTTACATCAGACAACCATGTATCAGGTGACCAAACATAAGTTGTTCCTCCTGTAGCATTTAAATTTGCGAATCCT
>JBGAWP010000072.1:0-19896 GCA_044227505.1 Chitinophagales bacterium
GGAACTCAGAACTCCGAACCCGGAACTCAGAACCCAGAACTCAGAACTGAAACATGTAGTGATCGACGCAGGAGATCTATTACATGTTATAACCCAATATTAAACCCCATCCTTATTGACCAGGGATTGATATAGATCGATTCCGCAGAGTGCAACACATCGTATAAAGCCATTATTTGGAAACGTGCATTGTTACTAATCTGATAATTATAACCTCCTCCCACAAAAAACGCTGGAACAGCACCGGCATATTCACCGAGAGTTACATCTTCAAATGTGAATTTATACCAGGAATATTCATATTCGGCATGTGCAAAAATTCCGAATATCAGGTCATATTGCGAAAATATGCGGGCACCCATTACTGTTGCCTTATAATCGTAGAAATTGTAAACATTATAATTCTCACTTAAATATTGATAGGTGAAACCTACTCCTGAAGTAAGATCCTCTGTAATTCGGTAGCCGACTAAAGGGGAAACTTCAATAAAAGTGGCATTCCCAAACTGAGCACTCACGTTTCCACCTACAATGATCCTGTCCTTCCATTTTTTTTCAGAAAAATCTTCAGCCTCCGCATCCTTTTCTTCCTGTTCTATTGTTTGTGTTTGTGCAAAACTTTGTACGGTTACAAAATAGCATAGGAATGACAAGAGCAATATTCGAATCTTAATTTGCATGGTTATTTAACGGATTTTCCCTGTGTAAAATTAGATATTTTATGTAAAGTAAATGTCATAAGTCCACAATTATCGTTCCTTATTAGCACGCTTTACTAATCAGATTGGGTGATTCACACTAAAAAACATGAACTTTGCTAAAAAAGAGCATTAATCCAATGGAATCGCTAGTAATTTTAGGGAATAATCAGAACCTCATGACATTTTTCAGGAAGTTGAAGATAGATTGGCGGGTGGTCCTTTTTTTTATACTGCTCATTTTGTTACCATTCATCATTTTTTCTGCTCCGGCGAATAATTACGCAGGCAAACGTTTTTACCCAATGCCTTTAGCAGATGATACTATACCCGAATTTATAGTAGTTTCATCCCCTGATACCCTGAGAGAAGATTTCACTGCAATTTTTTCCTCTCTTACTATTGCTCTTGACAGTATTCCTGCTGATACAGTGACAGTTACCGCAATTCCGGACGCTCAATTAAATCTGGGACTTGGTGCCGGAGTTCCTGTTACTATCAAATTCGCACCGTATCCAATGGCGCTTTTGCCACAGGAGATAAAGGTTAAACCTGTGGATGATATCATTTTTGAAGATTGGCATTATGGAAATATCACCTTTATTATCGATTCTGTCGGTTCCGGATTTACGGATCTTGTGATGAATGATCTCCAATATTTAATTGAGGATAATGATCTTATGCCGGGTATAAATTATGTTGTGGATGCCGACACATTTTTAACGGAAGGTTTAACCGGAGTTGAATTATTGTTTTCTATGAATTCAATTCCAACCGACACAGTAATAATCACAATTGATCCAGATGATCAGATGCGTATTACAGGAACTCCCGGTGAAGCAGTTAATTTAATTTTTCCACCAAATGCATCAAGTCTCAGTTTGGATGGTGTTAATATTCGTGCAGCGGATGATGCAATATATGAAGAATTGCACAGCGGTACCGTTCATTATACCATTACAACTTCTGATGTGATTTATGCCGGATTTTTCATCCCTGACCTAACCTATGTTATTTATGATAATGATAGTGTTCCGGGAATAAATGCAGTAATTAATTTGGATACTTTTTTAACCGAAGGACTCACCGGAGTTGATATGCTTTTTGCATTAAAATCCATTCCATCAGATACTGTAAAAATAATGATAGACCCTGATGATCAAATGCGAATTACCGGAATTCCGGGAGAAGCAGTTGAATTGATATTTGAACCAAATGCATCAGCGTTGAATTTTGAAGGTGTTTCCATTCGAGCTTATGATGATACAGAATTTGAAGGGTTGCATTCGGGTTTAATTCAATTCGCCATTATTTCCTTAGATACGAATTATACTGATCTGATAATTGATGATGTAATTTATGCCATTCATGATAACGACAGCACGCCGGAAATACATTTTTCTATTCCGGCAACTTTAGAAGTTATAGAAGGTGACGGAGAAATTCCGGTTGAAATTTATTTGGCTTCAGTTCCGGAAGATACGGTTTTTATTAATGTAATTCCTGACCTGCAACTCCGACTGGCCGGTGCTCCGGGAGAACCGTTACAACTGATATTTCCACCAAATGGAACTGCACTGAACCCGCACATCGCAATTGTAAAAGCTTATGATGATGTAGTATATGAAGGAACACACTCGGGTGCTGTAAGTTTTGAAATAATTACTACTGATCCTGATTATTCTTTGTTTTCATTGGATCCATTTGATATTATAATTTTTGATAATGACCTATTACCAGGAATTGTAATTGAGGATACTACTTCAATGGCTGGAACAGAAGGCGATAGCATTTTATTTTTTAATGTAGTTCTTACAAGTATACCTACTTCAACGGTTACCATTAATTTTCAACCTGACGATCAATTAGATCTTGGAAAAGGACATGGCAATCTCGTTTCACATAAATTCAGAGATGATAGTGCGTTGATTGTAAGAACAGTTGATGTATTTATTTACGACGATCCATTTTATGAAGGTTTACATATCGGAATTATAGAGTGTACCATAACTTCCAGTGATACAAATTATACAGCATTTAGTATTCCTGATATAATTGTAAAGATAACGGATAATGATGGAGTGGATATTATAGATTTTGATCCTGCACAATTTAATATTTATCCTTCTATTTCTGCCGGTAATGTTCAATTTGAAATACCGGATTTAACTGATAATATTAATTTATGGATATACAATAATTCCGGACATTTAGCTGCAACACGATCTGTCCATGCAAATTCAGGTTCCGTTGACCTTAGTGAACTTCCATCCGGTATGTATACCATCACCACCGAAATTAACGGTAAAAAATATTACTGCAGAATTAGTATACTTCATTGATTTTTTCGTGAATCCTTAAATAAAGGAGAGAGGAGAGAGGAGTAAGGAGTTTAAATTTCTTGCGAAATTTTGCAAATTTCCACACTTATTTCCTACTTCCTACTTCCTACTTCCTACTTCCCGCTTCCTATTAAATGATCTTTGCTATCTCCATCCGGTGATTTAAGTCATATTCTGCAATATTCACCCCGCTTAACTTTGGCGGCAATCATGCCTATTGCAAAACCTGTATCTGCAAAAATTAATTGTTACCACTGTGGTGATGTGTGCCCTGATGAGGAATTTCATATTGAGGATAAATATTTCTGTTGTTTCGGTTGTAAAACCGTGTATGAAATATTAAATGAAAATGATCTCTGTAACTATTACGATATTTCAAAACACCCCGGAATTACACAAAGAAATAAAGTTGTAATTAATAAATATGCCGTACTCGACAGAACTGAAACAAAGAATTCGTTCATTAAATTTACAGATGGGCAACAAACACATGTTACCTTTTATTTACCGGTAATGCATTGCAGTTCCTGTATTTGGTTATTGGAACATTTACATAAATTAAACACTGCAATAATTCAATCGAGAGTTGATTTTCCGAAAAAGGAAATAAGTATCATTTATGATGAAAATGAAATTCAATTAAGCAAAGTTGCCGAATTATTGGATGCCGTAGGATATGAACCGCTGTTAAGTTTACAGGATGTAGAAAAACAAGATGCTAAAACCAATAACAGAACCGCTTTAATAAAAATTGGTATTGCAGGTTTTGCTTTTGGAAATATCATGTTAATGGCATTTCCCGAATATTTTGCAGGAGGAGAGGTGCAGGATGCAAATCTCAATCTTACACTTAGATATTTATCGCTATTTCTGGCGTTGCCCGTATTTTTTTATTGCGCTAGTGAATTTTATATTTCTTCTTTAAAAAGTCTGAAAAATAAATTCTTAAACATTGATGTTCCCATCGCATTGGCAATTATCTTAACCTTTGGGCGAAGTTTATACGCTGTATTTATTGAAAACGAAGCGGGATATTTCGACTCCATGACTGGCATTGTTTTTTTTATGCTGGTGGGAAGATATTTTCAGAATATGACCTATAAAACCATATCCTTCGACAGAAATTATAAATCCTACTTTCCGTTGTCTGTTTCTGTAATTAAAGATGATAAGGAAGAGCAGATGCCTCTTTCGGAAGTGAAAGAAGGAGATATTTTATTGGTGCGGAATCATGAACTAATACCTGCTGATGCGATATTGGTAAACGGAAAAGGTAATATTGATTACAGTTTTGTTACCGGTGAAGCAGAACCCGTTACAAAAAATATCAGCGAGCTTATTTACGCTGGTGGAAAACAAATTGGTGCAGCGATTAAATTAAAAGTGATAAAAGAAGTTTCACAAAGTTATCTCACACAATTGTGGAATAATGCGGATAGTAATGATAAAGCGAGTGACAAACAATCATTTGTACATGTTTTAGGACGATATTTTGCTGTAATCGTTTTAGTGGTGTCAGCAATGGCATTTATTTATTGGTTGATTCATGGTGATGCACATCGTGCCATGGATGCCTTGATAACGCCAATGATCGTAGCTTGTCCCTGTGCATTATTATTGTCGGCGACTTTTACAAATGGCAATGCCATTCGCTATTTCGGGAAATTCGGAATTTATTTAAAAAATGCATTTGTAATCGAAAAACTGACAAAAGTAAACACACTTGTTTTTGACAAAACCGGAACACTAACCAAATCAGATACAGCATCTACGGTATTTGAAGGGGAGATATTAACATCTGAAGAAATGGATATGATCGTTTCTCTTGCTGCACAATCGGTGCATCCATATAGTAAAGCAATAAAAAATTATTTCGGAAGAAATGCAGTTTTTTCTGTCACAAATTTTGATGAGGTAATAGGAAAAGGAGCGCAGGGAATTGTGAATGGTCAAAAAATAAAGATCGGTTCAGCCCGATTCAATGGAGTAAAAAAAGTTGGAGAAGCTGATCGCGGCGTTTCCTATATTTCCATAAACGAAATGGTTGTTGGAAAATTTAATTTTCAAAATAAATATCGTTCCGGATTAGAACCTTTGATCAATAAATTAAACTCAAAGTATAAAATATATGTCCTGAGTGGAGATAACGATGGAGATATAAACATACTGAGCAATTATTTTGAAAAGGATCATTTATTTTTTAATCAATCACCACACGACAAATTAAAATTTATTAAAAATTTGCGTCAACACCATAATAATGTTATGATGTTAGGTGATGGATTAAACGATGCAGGGGCCTTACAGCAAAGCGATACCGGAGTCGCGGTCTCCCAGGGATTAAATTTCACACCGGCAAGTGATATAGTATTGGATGCAGATCAACTTATAAATCTTCATAAATTATTTTCCTTCGCAAAACGCAGCAAACAAATAATAATAGGAAGTTTTATTCTTTCGATATTATATAATATAGTGGGTCTTTATTTTGCTCTGCAGGGCTTGTTATCACCTGTTGTCGCAGCTATTCTAATGCCACTCAGTACTATTACCATTGTGTCATTCACAACAGGAATGACAACGTTGGTGGCGGTGAGGCTGTTTGGGAGAAATGAATAATGAGTTATGAGTAATGAGTAATGAGAGTGATCCTCGAAAGCCGGATGTATTTACTCCTGTATAATGACTCCTGATACTGGGTGAGTGGTGAGTAGGGAGTAGTGAGAAAGCCACAATCCGGCCCTAAGTTTGAGGTCAAAAACGAAAAGTTTCAATGCTCGCAGGAATGTACTCACGATTCACGATTGACGATTCTCGCAATGAGTTATGAGTAATGAGTATGGCAGTCGATCACCGAATATTTTATCCTCCGAAATGTACTTAAAGAGAGAAATCAAATTTTCCTCCCTAATCGAAGTAAACTCATTGCTCATCACTCATCACTCATTTGTAAATGGCAGGTACACAGTTCATCAAAGCGTCCGCTTCTCCAAAATTTTAAAAGAAATAACTCAAACTCCCCTTCACAAAAAACGGCGTTCCCGGTGTAAAATGCAACTCACTCACCGCCTCCGGTTCAAATTGTAATCTCGATTCGGTATCAAATTGCGCCTCATTCCATTCAACATTAAATAAGTTCTGAATTTCGATACCAAATTCATATTTTTTCTGCGTGTAATTAATTACAACATCATTCACCAAATATCCTTCTGCAATTACAGATCCGTCTTCATTTGCAGGTCGGTCATCCATGTAGCGATAACGGAAACTTCCGTTAATTCCGGATTTTAATTTAAATGTGATACCTCCAATAGATGTAAGATCAGGAGCAAGCGGAATAAAATTTGCATTTTCAGGTTCACCTATGGCTTCTGCTAAAGTGTAATTAATATCACCATCTAAAAACAACCAATTGGTAATTTGTAATCTCGCACTCAGATCAAAACCTTTGCGCAAAGTTTTTCCACCGGCTTCCACCGCTGCGGCATCACCAACATAAACAAATTCCTGATCGAGATATAAGATCCAAACTGCGGGATTGAGTATCAGATTTTTATAAGGTTTAAACTTTATCCCCAAATCAGAACCATAAGCTGCAGGTAGCGTCTGTATTGCATTTTGGGCAGTAACAACTCTGGTATCGTTGGAGTGAAATCCCTTTCCGTTGTGTAGGTATACCAATACATTTTGGCTTAATTGATAATCAAAATTTAATTTATAAGTAACAATATTATCATCCACACTTGAATAATTATATATGCTATCCATAAGATCATCATAACTAAAATTAAAGAAGTCGATTCTTGCAGATGCATTTATGGATAATTTTTTGGAGAACTGAAACGTTTCACTAATAAAAATATTCGCATTGGTCTGATAAATATTTCCATATGCTAAACGATCCAATAAAATTGTTCTGTTTTTTACACGCGATAATTCATTTTCCATAACCTGATCGTAACGCAATCCAAAACCTATTTTCGAATTTACTTTTATGGAACCAATTATTCCGTCATTATTGTAAATACTATTATAACCATATATATTGCGTTTTTCTTTTTGTTTTATCATATCACCATTGATACTGTCGTCCAAGAAGAATGTAAAATTGGAGTATAATTCAAAGTTGTAGCGACTGTAATAAAACTGATTTTTGAAACTGCCTTTATTGCTGAGGAGTTTGGTAAATTCAAAATTTACATTTGTTCTGCCTGTAAAACCACCTTCGGTATCATCAATGGCACCGAATCTTTCGATCTCGCCAGATTCGATAGCACGTAATGGAATTTGGCCGGAAGCATTCCACTGACTTTTAAAAGTGGATAGCGTAATGGATAGAATTTTATCATCACTTATTTTCGTATGGTATTTCCCAAATAAATTCAATCGCACTAAATCCTGGGGACTGGTAAAAGGACCATCAGAAATATAATATTCACCAGCTATATATGCTGATTGTTGGTTGTCATTATTTAGCAGGTCGAGCATTAATAAAGTGCGAGCCGTATTAAATTGCCCTGCACTTACTTTTAACAAACTTTTTTCAATGGTATTTGCAGTTTTAAAATTGACAAAAGCTGCAGTGGTAAAATCGCCATATTGCGCATTATACGGACCTTTTTCGAAATCGAAAGAATTAATGGTTTCCGGAATTACAAAATGCAGATCGGCATAACCCTGACCGTGTGCGTGACTAACCATATTAACCGGAATACCATCTACATTCACACTAATATCAGTTCCGTGATCAATATCAAATCCACGTAAAAATATTTGTTCTGCTTTTCCACCACCGGCGTGTTGTGCAATAAATAATCCGGGTACGAGGCGCAGAATATCCTGCGCATTTTCTGTGGGTCTTAATTTTATGTCTAAAGCAGTAACCGTATTATTTCCACCTTGATTTTTATTTTGAATGGTTACTGCGGTTAATTCGATAGGTGTTTGTTCCAGTATCGATCTAATTTCTGTAGTTCGTGTATTATTTACACTAACACTTTCGGTTACTGTCTTGAATCCGAGCGAACTGATGGAGATAGTATAGTTTCCTTCCGAAAGATCAGTAAAAGTATATAAACCAAATTGGTTGGTAATGGTGGTAGTTTTTGTTTCCACTAATTCGATCAATGCACCTTCAATAGGGGCAGAGTTTTCACTGTCGTTCACATAACCCTGAATGGTTCCGTTGTGAGCGCTTAGAATATGAGTAATTGATATAAGCGTAATTAATAAAATTAATTTATACTGGTAAAAAAGTTTCATAACAAAGTGGTTTTAAAAAATAGAAATGAGAATAATCAGACTGTAATAATTGTATTACAGTTTGAAAAATATTTTTAGAATATTTCTTTGTCTGCTTTTCTAACCTTTCGTTATGCTATTACATAAAACTAAGAAGCGTACCGGGACAAAGAAACCAACGTGAGATCCGGAGGTTGAATTTCAGGTTTGGCAGATTGTTCTCTAAGACTCCCTAAGGGGTGCTGATATATAATTATTGAACTATTTTGAAAGCCTAATAACTGCGGTATTTCTGTAATAAAAGTAAATGCAGTTTCAATCGAAAAGGTGGAAACAGGTACTTTGCCGGTTTCACTTTGATCGGTTGCCGCCAACTTTTGCAGATCGGCATCAATGTGATCAAATCCGTTTTGATGCAATTTTGAATGGTGGGTTTCACTGAAAAAGGTATGTCCGATTCCATCCGCTATAAACGGAGAAACGGGTCGCAGCAAGGATAGAAATACAATAAGCAGGAGAAGTATGGAAGTGCTCTCTCGTTTGGCTTGTATGGTGTTTGCTGACTGCACGGGATCATATACGAAAATTTTTATGTTATTGGATTGTTTGGGTAAGTATAAGAATATGGTTGCAGTTGTGCTTTGAACAGCCTCGTAAGAATTGCGAAAGTTTATTTCTAGCCTTGACCGCGTGGGCATTTGTTAATTTGGTAATCAGCCGCGGCTGATTTGGTAATTGCAGAAATCCTACAAAGCCCAAATCCGCGGAGTTGCATCGTGGGGCAGGGGCGCGGTGAGGGGGAAAACATTTGTTAATTTGATAATTGTCAATTTGGTAATTGATGAGATCCCACTCGACTTGAATGTGCTGTTAGGGAGAAGGATGCAGTTTGAGCTTCCTTTTTTTATATTTTAAAATCCATTGCGTTGTATTTCCAAGCTTTTACGGGTGATTTTAATCACCTTTTACTCTGAATAATATCATTCGACAAAAAACCTGCCTGTCTCAACTTAGCGGTCGATTATGGAAGTAATAATTCTACTTATTGGTGCGGGTGTTTTAGTTGCTGGCGGATTCCTTTTTGCATTTATCTGGTCGGTTAGAACGGGGCAATTTGAAGATGATTACACTCCCGGTGTGCGTATTTTATTTGATGATGAAAAAATAATTGATAAACCTAATTCCACAACTAAAACAAAAAAATAAATTATGGATCTCGTAAAGGTTAGTTACGACAACAAGATTGTAAAACAATTTGCAATTGCAACGGTATTCTGGGGATTGATCGGAATGTCTGTTGGATTATGGATCGCACTGGAATTGGTTTTCCCACAATTAAATTTGGGAATACCACAACTTACCTTCAGTCGTGACCGACCAATACATACGAATGCAGTGATTTTCGCATTTGTAGGAAACGGGATATTTATGGGAGTATATTACTCCCTTCAGCGATTATGTAAAACACGCATGTTCAGCGACCTCTTGGGCAAAATTCATTTTTGGGGATGGCAATTAATTATTGTATTGGCAGCAGTATCGCTTTCGATGGGATATACCACCTCTAAAGAATATGCAGAATTAGAATGGCCATTGGATATATTAATCGCATTAATGTGGGTTGCTTTCGGTATTAATATGATGGGCACCATTATTAAAAGAAGAGAACGACATATTTATGTTGGTATCTGGTTTTATATTGCCACATTCGTTACCGTTGCAATGTTACACATTGTTAACTCCATGGAAATTCCGATATCACTTACAAAAAGTTATTCGATGTATGCGGGTGTGCAGGATGCATTGGTGCAGTGGTGGTACGGACATAATGCAGTTGCGTTTTTTCTTACCACTCCATATTTAGGATTGATGTATTATTTTTTACCTAAGGCAGCAAACAGACCGGTTTATTCTTATAAATTATCGATCATACATTTCTGGACATTAATATTTTTATATATCTGGGCAGGACCTCACCATTTATTATATACCGCATTGCCACATTGGGCACAAACACTCGGAACAGCATTTTCCAT
Organism: Chitinophagales bacterium; assembly: GCA_044227505.1. Taxonomy (GTDB): domain Bacteria; phylum Bacteroidota; class Bacteroidia; order Chitinophagales; family BACL12; genus UBA7236. The sequence continues at coordinate 10,318 of JBGAWP010000072.1, forward strand.
TATGCTCATTGCACCTTCCTGGGGGGGTATGGTAAATGGATTATTAACGTTGAGGGGTGCATGGGATAAAGTGCGCGATGATGTTGTTTTAAAATTTATGGTGGTGGCAGTAACCTGTTATGGTATGTCCACTTTAGAAGGACCGCTTTTATCACTTAAAAATGTAAATGCCATCGGACACTTTACCGACTGGATTGTTGCACACGTGCATATTGGTGCATTGGGTTGGAATGGATTTCTCACATTTGGTATTTTATATTGGTTGATACCACGCATGTGGAAAACACAATTATATTCAAAATCACTTGCAAATTTTCACTTCTGGATCGGAACGCTCGGTATATTAATTTATGCCGTTCCAATGTATTGGGGAGGATTTACACAAGCATTAATGTGGAAAGATTTTAATCCGGAGGGACAATTAACATATTCGTTCTTAGAGACCAGTACGCAATTAAAAGGAATGTATGCACTTCGTTCAATAGGAGGTACTCTTTATTTAATTGGTGTAATTATAATGACATACAATTTAATTAAAACTGCTAAACAAGGACAGTTCGCAAATAATGAGGATGTGGAAGTTGCGGAAATGCCGAAAGTTATAAAAGTGCATAAAGGGGAATTCTGGCATCGTGCAATTGAAAGAAGACCTGTTCAAATGATGGTGTTAGCATTAGTGGTTGTATTGATCGGTGGTATAGTGGAATTAATTCCTACATTTTTAGTAAAATCTAATGTTCCTACCATTGCGAGTGTGCAACCTTATACGCCACTCGAATTACAGGGTAGAGATATTTATGTAAGAGAAGGATGTTATGTGTGCCATTCGCAAATGGTTCGTCCGTTCCGGGATGAAGTAGTGCGTTACGGAGAATATTCCAAGGCAGGAGAGTTTGTTTATGATCATCCATTCCAATGGGGATCAAAAAGAACTGGACCTGATCTTGCACGTGAAGGAGTTGGTGTATTGAAAAAACCGGATAGCTGGCATTATATGCATATGTTGGATCCGCAGTCCGTTTCGTCGGGCAGTATAATGCCTTCCTATAAATGGATGCATGTAAATGAATTGGATACAACTACCACTGCTGCTAAAATAAGAGTAATGCAAAAATTAGGTGTTCCTTATGCTGAAGGTTATGACCAGATCGCTAATGAAGATCTGATGATACAGGCAAATATGATAGCAGAAAGTTTACGCAAAGACGGAATTGAAACTGAAAGCAATATGGAAATAGTTGCCCTTATTGCTTATTTGCAAAGATTAGGGAAAGATATAAATACAGAAACCACATCTCAACAACAAACCCAAAAATAAGTAATATGAATTTCATGCATTATTTATCAAATATACAAGGAGTGAGTATCTACCCGATAATTTCACTGCTGATGTTCTTTGTTTTTTTTCTGGTCTTATTCCTGAGAGTAAGGCGTATGGATAAAACAGAAATTGAGGAACTGCGAAATATTCCTCTCGATAATAATAAAACAAATTAAATCATTCTTAAAAATGATCGTGATGAAAAATACGATATTAAAAAATAAAATATTTTTAGCCATTGTTGCCTTGTTATTTGCATCACCGGTTTGGGCACTTGCCCCAGCAACTCCGGATAAGAAATGGTTTATGGATGATACTACATTTTGGATATTAATTGCTGTTGCAGCAATTTTATTCTATGTAATTTATGCACTTGCGGAAGTAGTGATCTGGAGCGGCAAGAAAAAACTTGATGAAAAGAATAAACCTTCTGCAAACATGATCTTATTATTAATAGGTGCAGGATCATTATTTTTTCCGCATGAAGTAATGGCGCAGGCTGCAAATACTGCTGTGGTTGAAACAGCGAAGGAAAGTATCTGGACAAGTGTATATCTTCCCCTATATATTTTAATAGCTATTGAAATATGTACAATAGCATATTTAACCTTAATGTTGGTGCAACTTTCACGCAAAGAAAAAGCACTTGCTGCTCCGGGTGTAAAATATGAAACATGGCTTGCACGCACTTGGTCAAAATGGAATTATAAGGTGCCTATCGAACGAGAAGAAGAAATGATCTTATCAGACCATGAATATGATGGAATTCAGGAATTGGATAACAGTATGCCACCTTGGTTACAATATATCTTTTATTTCACGATCATTTTTGCTATCGTGTATTTATGGAGATACGATATAGGTAACGGATTAACACAAGAGGAAGAATATATAAGAGAAGTGGAAGAAGCAAAAATAGAACTCGCTGCATATTTGGAAAGTGCTTCGGCAAATTATGATGAGAATTCGGTTATATTATCTACCGATGCCTCCGTTTTGGCGAATGGAAAAAATACATTCACACAATATTGTGTTACTTGTCACGGTAATTTCGGTGAAGGAAATGTAGGACCAAATTTTACCGATGATTATTGGATACACGGTGGTAAAATAAATGATGTTTTCAGAACAATTTCAGAAGGTGTGCCTGCTAAAGGTATGGCGAGCTGGAAAGAAATATTAACAGCAAAACAAATGTTTGAAGTTTCCAACTATATTAAATCATTGTATGGAACTAACCCGCCAAATCCAAAGGCTCCACAAGGTAATTTATATACTGAAGGTGCTGCAGTTCCGGCTGATTCGGGTGCGGTTGTAATTGATAGTTTAGGAGTGGCAGATACGTTGAAAGTAGCGGGGAAGTAGGACATAGGAAGTAGGACATAGGACATAGGAAGTAGGAAAACAAACGGTGGAATTTTATAAAATTTCGCAAGAAATTTGAACTCCTTTCTCCTCTCTCCTCTCTCCTCTCTCCTTACTCCTCCCTCCTCACGCAGGCATGCACAAAAGAAATTTATTATGGAAGAACATAAATCGTTTCGTGATACTATCACAACAGCTGATGATGAAGGGCATAGGAAATGGGTGTACGCCAGTAAGCCGGCAGGTAGATTTTATAAATGGCGGACACTTGTAAGTTTAATTTATCTGGTTGTTTTTTTTACACTGCCATTTATTAAAATTCATGGCGAACCGCTATTTCTATTTAATATTCCCGATAGTAAATTTATTTTATTCGGAGTAATATTCTGGCCACAGGATTTTTTTCTTTTTGCTTTAGGAATGGTGACATTTCTGGTGTTTATTATTTTCTTCACAGTTTTATATGGAAGATTGTTTTGTGGATGGGTTTGTCCTCAAACAGTATTTATGGAAATGGTTTTCCGCAAACTGGAATACTGGATCGAAGGAACTGCAGAACATCAACGCAAATTAAATAAAGGACCTCTTACCCGTGAAAAAATTGTAAAAAAAACCTTTAAACATCTGATATTTTTCGCATTTTCCTTTTTAGTAGGAAATACTTTTTTATCGTATATAGTTGGTGTGGACAGATTGTATGAAATTATGACTGAACCCCTTTCACAAAATGGTGGGGGATTGGTGATGATGGTGATCTTTACAACCGCATTTTATGGTGTATTCGCATTTTTACGCGAACAGGTTTGCACTTTTGCTTGTCCGTACGGAAGATTGCAAGGTGTATTACTGGATAAATTTTCCATTATTGTTGCTTATGATTATAAACGCGGTGAACCACGCGGACATCACCATAAAGGTGAAACTACATCATCGAATGGCGATTGTATCGATTGTGGTTTGTGCGTTCGTGTTTGTCCGACCGGTATTGATATTCGCAATGGAACACAATTGGAATGTATCAATTGCACTGCTTGTATTGATGCTTGTGATTCCATCATGGATAAAATTGAAAAACCACGTGGACTGATCAGATATACTTCTGAAAATAATATAGTAACAGGCGAAAAAATAAAATTCACACCAAGAATGAAAGCATATTCTTTGGTGTTATTAATATTAGTATCCGTTCTGACAACCATGCTTGTTACAAGGAAAGATGTAACTGCAACTATAACCCGTGCATCCGGACAACTCTATCAAAAACGTGATTCACTTCAAATTACTAATTTGTACAACATCAAAGTAGCCAATAAAACGCATGAGGCATTTCCTATTCATTTAAAATTGGAAAATATTGACGGCGAAATACAAATGATAGGTAAAGAACTCGCTATTGAAAAAGAAACATTGGCTGAAGGCACATTTTTTATCATTTTGGATAGAAGTCAGATACATTCCATGGAAATGGACCTTGAAATTGGAGTATATAGTGATGAAAAATTATTAAGAACCGTAACAACGTCCTTTTTTGGGCCCGTTGCAAAAAAATAACATTATGAACTGGGGAAAAAAAGTTTTATTTCTGTATTTGGGTTTTGCCGGATTAATGACCTTCATGGTTATCATGAGTTTTCGCCAGAAGACCGACCTGGTAACTACGGATTATTACGCAGAGGAATTAATATTCCAACAACAAATTGATGCCTCCAATAATGCGAAACCTTTCAGGGATTCCATTTTTATTAAATCGGAGGGAGATTTTGTAAATATTAAATTTCCATCTGATTTTTATTCAGGAACAAGTGGTGAGGTGTATTTTTATAAAGCTTCAGATTCGGAATACGATCACAAATTCCCTTTGCAGTTGGATTCAATAGGCATACAACAGTTTAATAAAAGCACCTTCGCGAAAGGATTTTATACGCTGAAGATCAAATGGGAAAAGGAAAATAAAAAGTATTATCTCGAAAAAAATATCGTTTTGTGATATCCTTATTTGTAACGGCTTTTATTACCGGATTATTCGGAAGTTTGCATTGTGCAGGTATGTGCGGACCACTTGCCTTATCTTTCAACACGCAGAATACAGGAAATACTTTATTTAATGCACTGGTTTATAATCTCTCCCGAGTTTTTGCTTATTTTTTATTGGGAGTGATTTTTGGTACAATTGGGCTGAGTTTTTCGTATGCAGGACTGCAACAATGGAGTTCAATATTAATGGGTGTTTTAATTATTATTTTAATCGTTATTCAATATCTGTCTCACAAAAACAATTTCCCTTTTTTAACCAGATATACAAATTTTATTAAACAGAAAATCAGTAAGGCATTTTCCTCAAAAAGTTTTTACGGAATTGCATCCTTAGGTTTTTTGAACGGCCTTTTACCTTGTGGTTTGGTTTATCTCGCACTTGCAGGTGCTGTTGCATCCGGCGAAATTTGGTCGGGTGGAATTTATATGATGTTATTTGGTTTAGGAACTTTACCGCTGATGTATTCTTTTGCAGCCTTTGGAAATTACCTTGGAATTCATAAACGTATTTTAATTCGTAAATATCTACCCCTTTTCAGTATTTTAATTGCATCCCTTTTAATTCTTCGTGGATTAAATTTGGGTATACCCTACCTAAGTCCCCATTTTGACATAGCAGGTGAAGTAATGGATTGTTGTAAGGTAAAGGAATGAAAGAATGAACACCCGTCGACCTACCAGGTTTTTTTTTAACCTGGTAGGTCTGAAGGGAAGGATGAGAGAATTAAAAATGAAGGAATGAAAAAAAGGGGAACCTGCCTGACGCGGTCAGCAGGCGCTGTTGACGCGGATTGAGCGGATTTAAAAAGATAAAAAAGAATTTCAAGATTAGAAAATGATAAATTTTTTAGTGGCTGTTCATTCGTGCATTCGTGGCAACCTTTTCATCCATATTATTTAAAAAAAATGTCGCCACGAATGCACGAATAAACAGCCGTTTTTATAATGAAATTTTATAAAAAATTTAAGTTTCCAAAAATCACATATGCTTCGGTAACTTCTGATAAAATATATATTACAATTTGTACAGCACGTTGCGCAACCACTGCTTCCTCTGCCCCCCTGCCTGACGCTGACGCAGTTGGCAGGCAGGTCTGCGTCCTCTGCGGGAAACCCCTCCACCATATCTTGCTGGAAAAATCTTTTATCTGCAAAACATATTACCTACCTTCGTTGCATGTTAATTTCTGAAATTACAAACTATCTCGAATCACTTGCACCCTTATCTCTGCAAGAAAATTATGACAACTCCGGATTAATAATTGGAAATAAAAATGATTCCGTTACAGGAATACTCGTTTGCCTCGATTCATTGGAGGCAGTTGTTGAGGAAGCAATTCAATTAAAATGTAATTTAATAATTGCACATCATCCAATTATTTTTACCGGATTAAAAAAATTAAACGGCAATAATTATATCGAAAGAACCATAATTAAGGCAATTAAAAACAATATTGCTATTTATGCCATCCACACAAATCTCGATAATATTCGCGATGGGGTGAATAGTATGATCGCCGAAAAACTCGGTCTCCAAAATTGTAAGGTTTTAACCCCAAAACGAGGATTTTTAAAAAAGCTGGTCACTTTTGCTCCAGTAGAAAATGCCGGTGATGTCAGGACTGCTATTTTTAATACCGGAGCCGGAGAAATCGGAAATTACGACAATTGCAGTTTTAACCTGGAGGGCACGGGAACTTTCAGGGGGAACGAACTATCTACACCCTATGTCGGACGCAAAGGAGAGCTCCATTTGGAGCAGGAAACGCGAATTGAGGTTATTTTTCCTTCATTCCTGGAACAAAAAGTGCTTTCTGCATTGTTTAAAGGTCATCCATATGAAGAAGTGGCTTACGATATCTACAGTCTGGATAATTTTCATCAAAATATTGGCGCAGGGATGATCGGAACTCTAAAACAACCGATTTCGGAAGGTGATTTTCTCCAATTAGTTAAAACTACCATGCAATGTGGAACACTGAGACATACGGCTTTATTGCAAAAACCCATATCAAAAGTGGTTGTTTGTGGCGGCGCCGGTAGTTTTTTGTTGTCAGATGCCATTGCGGCAGGAGCTGATATTTTCATCAGTGCCGACTTCAAATATCACCAGTTTTTCGATGCAGATAACAAGATCTTGATAGCAGATATCGGCCATTATGAAAGCGAACAATACACAATAGATATGCTCTGTGCTGTATTGACGAAAAAATTCCCTACCTTTGCGGTTCATTTTTCAAAAATTAATACTAATCCTGTTAACTACCTATAAACTATGGCAGCAGTAAAGGACTTGACCGTTAAGGAAAACCTCCAATCACTCTGGAAACTCCAGAAAATCCATTCCAAGATCGACGATATCACTATCCTGAAGGGAGAACTCCCAATGGAGGTAAGTGATCTGGAAGATGAAATTGCAGGGCTAGAAACCCGTATGCACAAGCTTGAGGCAGAGATGAAGGACATTGAGCTTGATATTTCCAACCGGAAAAACACGATCAGCAATGCCAAATCGCAGAACAAAAAATACGAAACGCAGCAAAATGCAGTTAAGAACAGCCGCGAATTTGATGCACTTACCAAAGAGATCGAATTAAATAAGCTGGATATCGAGTTGGGCGAAAAGAAGATCAGAGAGGCCACCGTTGGCAAGGAAGCAAAGGCAATTGCCATTGAAGATGCAAAAGCTGCCTTTGATGTTAAAAAGAAAGACCTAAAGAAAAAGAAAGAAGAATTAGAGCGTATAATTGAAGAAACAGAGAAGGAAGAAGCGGAATTGGCAAAAAAAGCCACTAAAGCAGAAAAAGACCTGGAAAGCAGATTATTAGGTGCATATTACCGAATCAGAAGCTCTTATCGCAATGGTCTTGCTGTGGTTTCAGTTGCAAGAAATTCATGTGGTGGATGTTATGCTGTGGTTCCTCCTCAGCGTCAGGCAGAGATCAAACAAGCTAAAAAGATCATCATCTGCGAACACTGTGGTCGTATTTTGGTTGATGATACCATTTTGGATTCAAAAGATTAAATTAATTTCTATTTAATAATTTTAGGCCATGAAGAAAAAAGCAATTATTTTCTTTATGGCTTTTTTTATTGTGCACATTACTGTGGCACAGAAATACGATTTTAATAAACGGTGTATTGAAGCATACACCTACATCCAGGAATTGCGATTTGCCAAAGGACGTGTTTTACTGGAGCAGGAAAAAAAAGAAAATCCCACCAACCTTATTCCCTATTATGTTGAAAATTATATCGATTGGCTTACTACCTATATTAACGAAAATGAAGCCGAATTCGATAAGTTGGAACCTAATAAATCTATCCGGCTTGATAAGCTGGAAACAGGGGATAAAAATTCACCCTATTATTTATATTGTCAGGCCGAAGTTATTATTCAATGGGCCTTTGCCAAATTAAAATTTGAGGAATATCTTGGTGCATTTACAGAGGTGCGCAAGGCATATTTATTACTGGAAGAAAATCAAAAAAAATTTCCTGATTTTGTTGCCAATAAAAAGAGTTTGGGTATGTTGCATGCCATTGTAGGAGCTATACCAGACCAATATAAATGGGGTGTGAATATGTTGGGCATGGACGGCACCATTGATCAGGGATTAAAAGAATTAAAATCTGTAATTGATTATTCCAAAACCAACGAATTTATTTTTGAGCGGGAGGTATATTTATATTATGCGTTTTTGATATTATATCTTGGCAGAGATGATGTTGCTGCATGGAATATTGTAAAGGATATGGATACAAAAACAAATTTGCTGAATGTGTTTTTTGTTTCCAGTATTGCCATGCGCACGGGCAGAAATGATGTTGCAATCGGGATTTTAAAAGGAAGACCTTCCGGGAGCGAATATTTAAACTACCATTATCTCGATTTTATGTTGGGACTCGCTAAAACAAGAAAACTGGAATCAGATGCGTCATCCTATTTTGAAAAATTCATACAGAATTACAAAGGAAAAAATTATATCAAGGAAGCTTACCAGAAAATGGCATGGAATTCTTTATTGCAGGGAAATAAAGATAAATACTGGGAATACATGTATTATGTAAGAACGCGAGGCGACGATCTGATAGATGATGATAAACAAGCTTTATACGAAGCAGAGAGTAAACATGTGCCAAATGTAATTTTATTAAAATCACGCGTATTATTCGACGGTGGATATTATAAAGAAGCGTTACAACAATTAGAGGGGAAAAGTGTGGATGATTTTAAAGAAGAACGCGACAAGGCAGAATTTACCTATCGTGCCGGACGAATCTGGCATGCTGCCGGTCAGCCCGATAAAGCAAAAGGGTTTTATCTCGCAACCATAAAAACAGGAGAGGACCTTCCCTATTTTTACGCAGCTAATTCAGCTCTCCAGCTTGGAACCATTTACGAAAAGGAAAAAGATTTTTCTAAAGCAAAGTATTACTACCAACTTTGTATTGATATGCCAAATAAAGAATATACTACCAGTTTAAATGGTTTGGCAAAGGCTGGGTTGAATAGGGTGGGAGGGTGATGGACCAATTAATCAGGGGTTCTGACAGTATATCGTGAGGTGTCTTCAAATATAAAATAATTGGAATCAAATTCTTCATATGGATAAGACTGTGTTGGCTTTGTAAAAAATTTTTTATTTTCCGGAAGCCAATAATAAAATGGTGCTATTGAATCAGTAAAAATTATTGACGCTGATACATTATTTTGTGAGGTTGATAATAACCAAAATTCATATGGAGTTGCCCAGGTGTCAATTAGTGTATCCATTGGCACCAGTTTATTGTCCACTAAAAGTTTCTTATTGTTTTCTTCCAGATAATTTTTTTCCCAATTTAAACGATTTGTATAT
>JBGAWP010000073.1:0-19887 GCA_044227505.1 Chitinophagales bacterium
AACAAGGAATAAAAACTTAAGTGTGGCGCCTTTTTCGCTCCGGGTGGCAAGCATTAGGGACACAAAGCTGCATGGTGTCCGCCGCGGCGGATTGGCGCTACCTTTTGGTTAAGTCATTAGTAGCAAATTTGATGCAACCGTAATCGACCACCCGGATCTGGATTTAGATTTTTGAATAAATATTTAAACTATTAGAGAGCATGTAATTCCATTTGAATAGAATATTACTCCCCAGAAAATGAATGTGACCCGAAGTATTTGATAATTGAGGTGCTCATGATCTTCCAAATCCTATCGAATCTATCCTGACAATTTTTCCCATATATTTGCCTTCAATTTCAATTTATGCATCGAGATACACAAATATTTGATATCATCCAAAAGGAACTCCATCGCCAGACAGAAGGCATAGAATTAATAGCCAGCGAAAATTTTGTCAGCAAACAGGTTATGGAAGCTATGGGAAGCTGTTTAACCAATAAATATGCGGAAGGTTATCCCGGAAAAAGATATTACGGTGGATGTGAGTTTGTAGATGAAGCAGAACAACTTGCCATCGACAGGGCAAAACAATTGTTCGGTGCCGATTATGCAAATGTGCAACCTCATAGCGGAGCACAGGCAAATGCAGCAGTTATGCTTGGATGTATCAATGCCGGGGATACCCTGCTCGGATTTAATTTGTCGCATGGCGGACATCTAACGCACGGAAGTCCGGTGAATTTTTCGGGTAAATTATACAAACCAGTTTTTTATTCTGTGGAAGAGGAAACCGGTTTAATTGATATGAATAAAGTGGAGGAGATCGCACAACGCGAAAAACCTAAACTCATCATTGCAGGTGCAAGTGCTTATGCACGCGATTGGGATTATGCGCGATTCAGGGCAATTGCGGATAGTATCGGAGCAATTTTAATGGCCGATATTTCACATCCTGCCGGTCTTATCGCTACAAAATTGTTGAACGATCCAATACCGCACTGTCATATTGTTACTACTACAACACATAAAACATTGCGTGGTCCTAGAGGTGGAATGATCATGATCGGAAAAGATTTTGAAAATCCATGGGGACAAAAAACGCCAAAAGGGGAAACGAAAATGATGAGCACCATTATGGATTCTGCAGTTTTTCCCGGAACCCAGGGCGGTCCTTTGGAACATGTGATAGCAGCAAAAGCAATTGCATTTGGCGAAGATCTTACTACTGATTATAAAAATTATTGTAAACAGGTAATTGCAAATGCTCAGGCAATGGCGAATGCATTCGTGAGCCGTGGATATAAAATTATTTCCGGTGGAACCGATAATCATTTAATGCTGATAGATCTTCGCAGTAAAAATATTTCCGGTAAAAAAGCAGAGGCGGTTTTAGGCGAAGCAAATATTACCGTAAATAAAAACATGGTTCCGTTTGACGATAAATCACCTTTCGTTACTTCAGGAATTCGCATTGGAACACCGGCGGTAACCACGCGTGGAATGAAAGAAAAGGACATGGAACAATTTGTTGACTGGATAGATCAGATAATTATGAATGCCGATGATATGGATTTAAAATTGCGCATTAAAAAAGAGATCAATACTTTTGCATCTGCATTTTCTTTATATGCTTACTAAAAAAATTACTAAACAAAAATTTAAAATATTGAATATGAAAAATCTTAAAAACATAGTAACCGGAATTTTATTTATTTTATCCGCATTTACCTTAAATGCCCAGACAGGATGTATACAGGGAAATTGCGAAAAAGGTATCGGAACTTTTAAATGGGAAGACGGAAGTATTTATACCGGTAAATATAAAAAGGGATTGCGCAACGGAACTGGTGTTTACACTTTCGCAAGTGGAGAAAAATACACCGGTAAATTTAAAAATGATTATTACGAGGGAAAAGGCACCTTGGTTTATGCCGATGGTGGTTCTTATGTTGGTGAATTCAGTGCAGGTAAATTAGATGGGAAAGGCGTGTATAAAGATGCAAATGGTGATACTTATACAGGAACCTTTGTAAATAATAACAAAGAAGGAAAAGGTGTTTACACTTTTGCCAATGGAAGCAAATACACCGGTGAATTCAAAAATGATAAATACAATGGCAAAGGAGTTTTGATCTATAATACCGGGGAAAAATATACCGGTGATTTTATTGATAATAGTTTTCATGGTTCAGGAATTTACACTATGCCTTCAGGCGATAATTATACCGGAGATTTTAAAAATGGAAAGTATGAAGGAAGAGGAACTTATATCTATAGTACAGGAGATAAATATGTAGGTGATTATATAGACAATACCATGAATGGAAAAGGTGTTTTCACTTTTGCAAATGGAACACAATACACCGGAGATTTTAAAAATGGTGCCTACAATGGTTATGGAATAATGATCACAGCCGACGGCGATAAATACGAAGGCGAATATAAAAACAACAAAAGAGATGGTATTGGCACCTATTATTTCAAGAATGGAACAATACAGAAGGGAAGATGGAAGAATGATAATTACCTGGGCGAGTAATTAAGATTCGAACCCGCCTGCTGACCGCGTCGGGCAGGGGGAGAAGATTTGAAGAGTCGAACCTGCCTGCCGGCAGGCAGGGGGGAAGGTTCTAAGGGTCTAAGGAAGGAAGAGTTGGTAAAGGGAAAAAAGGGGCGTCCGATTTTGATTGGAAATGTACCGGAATCACGATTGACGAAATTTGTTAAGCGTCATTAGCCAGGAGTAAAAAGATCCGGCAAAGTAGGAGTAAACTCACTACTCACCACTCACTATTCACCCAACGTCAAGCGTCATTAGTCACGAGTAAAATCATTCGGTTTACAAGAGTCAAACTCACGCTTCACGCCTCACGATTGACGAATGTCAAGTGTTATTATTAAAGAGTAAAAACATACAGCCTACTAGTCCCATTCTCACCACTCACTACTCACCACTCACTAATTTGTCAAGAGTCATTAGTAAGGAGTAAAAACATTCGGCTTACAAGAGTCAACCTCACGCTTCACGCCTCACGATTGACGAATGTCAAGTGTTATTATTAAAGAGTAAAAACATACAGCCTACGTGGATCAAACTCACCACTCCCAACTCACTACTCACCCAAGTGAATAATCATCAGTCAGAAGTAAAATTATCCAGCCCACGAGGGTCAAACCTGCCTGCCGCTGCGCTGTCGGCAGGCAGGCTCATTACTCATCACTCATAACTCATTAAAAAAACTCCGTTTTATAGGGATACCTAATCTGATACTGCTCTTTCACAAGATCCGTAAGCAACACCCTCAATTCCCCGACATTATTTTTTTCCGTTGCAGAAATAAAAACACAGTGATAATTGGATTTGCTCATCCACGATTTTTTGAGGTCGTTGAGTATATCTTGTTTCACATCACTTTGGAGATATTTATCAAAATTATTTTTCTCGTAAAGATCCATTTTATTAAAAATTAAAATGCTTGGTTTTTCAGAGGCATTTAATTCTTTTAATGTTTCATTTACCACCTTTATCTGATCTTCAAACGCAGGATGCGAAATATCAACTACATGTAATAAAATATCACTTTCGCGCACTTCATCTAATGTTGATTTAAAACTTTCAATTAAATGATGGGGAAGTTTTCTGATAAAACCAACAGTATCACTCAATAAAAAAGGAGTTCTGTCGAGCACAATTTTTCTTACCGTGGTATCCAACGTTGCAAATAATTTATTTTCTGCGAACACCTCACTTTTACTCAGCAAATTCATGATGGTAGATTTGCCAACGTTGGTATATCCCACCAGTGCAACCCTGATCAGGTCGCCGCGATTTTTGCGTTGTGTTTCGTTTTGTAATCCAATTTTTAGAAGTTTCTCCTTAAGCAAAGCGATCTTTTGTTGGGCAACCCTTCTGTCGGTCTCAATTTCTTTTTCACCCGAACCCCTCATTCCGATACCACCTTTAATCCTGTCCAAATGCGACCACAATCCTTTTAATCGCGGCAACATATATTGTGTTTGCGCAAGTTCAACCTGTGTTTTTGCCTGAACGGTTTGAGCTCTTGTTGCAAAAATGTCGAGAATGAGCATACTGCGATCCACTACCTTAATTTTTACCTCCGCTTCAATATTTCTCAGTTGGGACGGTGAAATTTCATCATCAAGAATTACCAGATCAATTTCATTGGCTGCAACAAAATCTACTATTTCCTGCAGCTTGCCCTTGCCAACATAAGTTTTCATGTCGGGATGCGGTAATTTCTGATAAAATTTTTCAATGGTTATTGCCCCTGCTGTTTCTGCAAGAAATTCCAATTCGTCAAAATACTCATTCAGTTGTTCCAAAGTTTGATTTTGGGTAACAAGTCCGATCAGTATCGCCCTTTCCTTTTTGTTGTTTTCTATAATATGAAGCATCTTACTGCAAAATTAACACCGTTATTCGATGAAATTGACAATGTAATGAATTACAGATGCTGCTAAAGACCATATATTTGCCAAAACATACGTTTTGATCCACTATTTACGACATAAAGACATAGATCAAAAAAAATGGGATAATTGTATCGAAAATGCAATAAATGCGTTGCCCTATGCATATTTCCGATATTTAAATATTGCGGCAGAGGAGAATTGGGATGCCCTGATTCTTGATGATTACGAAGCCGTGTTTCCGCTTCCATTTAAAAACAGAGTAGTATTCAAACAGGTATATCAACCGTTTTTCGTGCAGCAATTGGGATTGTTTTTTACTAAACCGGAGCATCAAAACCAATTGCATTATTTTATCAATGCAATACCATCCCATTTCCGTAAAATTAATTTACACCTCAATGCCCAAAACCCCGCATTAGAATCCTTTTTAAAAGTAAAACACAAGGTCACACACCATATTGTATTGGATAAACCTTACACTGAATTGATTCAATCATATACCACCAATACAAAACGCAATTTAAAAAAAGCAGTAAATTATAAATTGCAAAATACACGGGATATCATGCCTGCTGAATTGATCAGGTATAGAAAAAAGTTCTTAGGCAAAGAATTAAGAGGTACACAAAGTGATTCCGATCAGAACAGGTTGCAAAAATTAATGGAAATGCTTTTGAGTATTAATAAAGGTTTTATAAGTGGTGTATCTGATGAAAATAACGAACTGTTAGCGCTTGCCTTTTTCATTAAAAGCAATGGGCACTTGATTTTTTTATCAGCAGTTTCAACTGATATCGGTAAAGAAAAACAGGCAATGACCTTTCTTATTGATAATACAATTAAATCCTTTTCCGATTCAGGCCTCATTTTTGATTTTGAAGGTTCAATGATCCCTGGTTTAGCCAGATATTACAAAGGGTTTGGAGGTATAGAAGTACAATTTCCCATTGTTTATAAATAATGGAATTGCGGTCGAAATGTAACAGTTCGAATTTCTGGGCTACCATCTCTTGTTAAATTTTACTTTTACATGTTAATCTGTCTTAACGTTAACATCTGTTAAGTAACATTCCTTTTTATTTTGCGATATATCTAAAAAGAAGATTATGAAGAATATTTTTGGTTTGTTACTGCTTATGATTCCCGGTTTTGTTTTTGGGGATGAACCACAGCAAAATAATACAAATTACATTGCAACCATCGACCTTACAAAGGTGGAAAATGACCGTGTAAAGGTAACCCTGGATGTTCCGGATATTTCTTCAGAAACCATCGTGTATTGCCTTCCGAAAATTGTTCCGGGAACTTATTCCATTTACGATTTTGGCAGATTTATTTTCGAATTTAAAGCCTTTGATAAAAAAGGCAATAAATTAAAATTTGAACCTGTTGATGTTAATCAATATAAAATATTTAATGCAACACAATTGGACAAAATTGAATATTGGGTGGATGATTCTTACGATATGACGATGGATAACGCAATATTTGAACCTGCAGGAACAAATATTTCCGATCATAATTTTATGATCAATACCTTCGGATTTATCGGATATATGGAAGGCATGAAAGAAAATGATTATGAACTCATCATTAAAAAACCGGAATCATTTTATGGTGCAACACCTTTAAAAACGGAAAAAAATGATCTATGGTCTGATACTTATCATTTAAATAATTACGATCATTTGGCCGATTCGCCGATATTATATGCTGTTGCTGATACTGCGATGAAAATGGTAGGTGGCGCAGAAGTTTTAATTGGAGTTTATTCCCCAAATAAAATAATTACCGCGCAACAAATTATGGATAATGTAAGCGAAATATTGGAAGCACAAGGGGAGTATCTCGGAGGAAAATTACCTGTAGATAAATATGCATTTCTTTTTTATTTCACCGACACCGCAGGAGTGAGCGGAGGAATGGGAGCACTCGAACACAAAAATTCAAGCGTGTATTTTTTACCCGAAATGCCCATTGCCGATATTGCCGAAACATTGAGGGATGTATGTGCTCACGAATTTTTTCATATCGTAACGCCTTTAAATATCCATTCAGAAGAAATTGCGGATTTTAATTTCATTGAACCTAATATGAGCAAACATTTATGGTTATATGAAGGACAAACGGAGTATGCGGCGCATCATGCACAGGTTAAAGCAGGACTGATATCCCAGGAAGAATTTTTATTGAGAATGCAAGGAAAAATTGAAACTTCAACAGCATATTATAACGATACACTTGCCTTTACAACTATGAGTGAAAATTGTCTTGAACAATATAAGGAGGAATATACAAATGTATATCAAAAGGGCGCATTAATTAATATGTGCCTCGACATAGAATTACGTAGGTTAAGCAAAGGCAAATATGGTACCCAGGAACTCATGCGTGATCTTGGAAAAGAATATGGAATTAATAAAGCATTCGATGATGATGAATTGTTTGATAAAATTACCAAAATGACCTATCCGGAGATCGGTAAATTTTTTGCAAATTATGTGGAGGGAAATAAGCCCATTCCATATGATAAATATTTTGCTTATGCGGGAATTATTACTTCTCCCATTGAATATATGAAGATTATAACACTGGGAAATGTGTCCTTAAATTATGATATTACCCCGGAAGAAAGCAAAATTGTGATAAATGATCTTGAGGGATCAAACGCATTTGCAAAAGATATGGGTTATCAGGTGGGCGATCGTTTATTAAGTATAAACGGAATGTCATTAACGGCAGGCAATGGTAACACCACAATAGACCTCTGGAAATCGCAAACAAAACCCGGAGATAAAGTAATAATAATTGCCGAACGCAAAATGAAAAACGGAAAACTCAAAAAAGTAAAATTAAAAGGCAATGCAATGGAGGTGGAAGTAGAAAAACCACGCAATTTAGTAATAGACAAAAACGCAACACCTGAACAAGTTAAATTGAGAAATGCATGGTTAAACGGTTAATAGAGACACAGGACACTGGACACGGGATTTGACAAAGGACAAGGTAAGGCTGATATAGGACTTAGTTCGATTTAAATTGTAAATTTTATTTTCTCTTTCAAAATCGAAGTAATTTGATAGTAATTATTATTTAGGAGGAAAACAAACGATTTTATATACTGAAAATTCGAAAGAAATTGTGAGGATCTCACTCTTCGCGAGTCACTTACAGTAAACCAAAAAATTTCGCAAGAAATTTAAACTCCTTCTTATGGTATCAAGAATCAGGTATCAAGAATCAGGAAAACAAACATTGTAATAACATAAAATTTCGCAAGAAATTTAAACTCCTACTTATGGTATCAAGAATCAAGAATCAAGTATCATGAAAACAAACAGTGGAATCAAATAAAATTTCGAAGAAATTTAAACTCCTCACTCCTCACTCCTCTCTCCTCTCTCCATGCATAACTCCACCAAAATCCCCCCCGTACTTTTCGGATGCAAAAAACAAATTAATTTATTATCGGCACCCGGTAAAGGTTCTTTGTTTAATAAAATAAATCCTTCTGCTTCCATGCGTTTCATTTCTGCATAAATATCGTCAACGGCAAATGCGATGTGATGAATTCCTTCGCCGCGTTTTTCAATAAATTTTTCAATTGCCGATTCATCGTTCGTTGCTTGTAATAATTCCACCTTTGTTTCTCCCATCATAAAAAAAGAAGTTTGCACACCTTCTCTTTCCACACCCTCTATTTTATAATGTTGTTTGCCAAATAATTTCGCGAATAAAATATTGGCAGCTTCCAGGTTCTTGACTGCAATTCCGATGTGTTCTATCTTTTTCATATCTCAAAATTAGGAGGTACCATGCACTCAATATGCATTTACGCCCAAAAAATTTACCAAAACCCGAACTTTTGATATAGCTTTGTGTTTTAGAATTAGTCTAAATAACAAATATGCTCAAACTACCGATATACTTAGATAATAGTGCTACCACGCCCGCCGACCCTCGTGTTGTTGATACCATGGTGCCTTACTTTTACGAACACTTTGGCAATGCAGCTAGTCGCAATCACCCTTTTGGATGGGAAGCGGAAGGTGCGGTGGATAAGGCTCGTGAACAAATTGCAAAACTTATTAATGCATCTGATAAGGAAATAATCCTTACTTCCGGTGCTACAGAGGCTGATAATCTCGCCATTAAAGGGGTTTTCGATATGTATTCCAGGAAAGGTAACCATATAGTTACAGTTACTACGGAGCACAAAGCAGTTTTGGATACTTGTAAACACCTCGAAAAACAAGGTGCAGAAGTTACCTACCTCAAAACCGACAGCGAAGGAAATATCGACCTGAACGAGCTGGAAAGTGTAATTACAGATAAAACTATTTTAGTGGCTGTAATGTATGCCAACAATGAGATAGGCACCATCCACCCCATTAAAAAAATTGCTGAAATTGCCCATAAAAAGGGTGCTTTATTGTTTACCGATGCCACACAGGCAGCAGGTAAAATTTCTATTGATGTAGAGCGCGATGGTATTGACCTTATGGCCTTTACCGCTCACAAAATGTACGGTCCGAAGGGTGTTGGTGCCCTCTACGTGCGCAGAAAGAACCCTAGGGTAAAAGTTACTGCCCAAATGGACGGTGGAGGTCACGAACGCGGAATGCGCAGCGGTACCTTAAATGTACCCGGCATCGTTGGGTTCGGAAAAGCTGCTGAATTGGCTATGCTGGAAATGGATGCAGATGCTGCAAGACTAAGCAAAATGCGCGATCGTCTGGAGACAGAACTCATGAAAATCGAAGAATCGTATGTGAATGGAAACCGCGAAAGCCGTTTGCCACATATCACCAATATTTCTTTCAAATATGTGGAAGGAGAGGGTTTAATGATGGCATTCAACCAAAATATTGCGGTGAGCAGCGGATCTGCCTGCACAAGTGCATCACTTGAGCCAAGTTATGTGTTAAAAGCCCTGGGTTTAGGGGATGACCTGGCACATTCCAGCATCCGTTTTTCTCTTGGAAGATTTACAACCGACGAGCAGATTGATTACACCATAGAACACGTTAGAACAGCTGTGCTGAAATTGAGAGAAATGAGTCCGCTTTGGGAAATGTTTAAAGATGGAATTGATCTCAGCACAATTGAATGGGCAGCGCATTGATCAGCCGCGGCTGATTAGCAAATTAGCCAATGTGAAGGTTTTATGAATTATTGAACGAAAAATTTGTTAAGATGATAAATGAGTAATGAGTTATGAGTAATGAGTTTTGATCACAGTAAGATCAAACTCACGCTTCACGCCTCACGATTCACGAAAACGAAGTTTCAGGACAACGAAAAAGTAAAAATATAAATCCGAGTATCATGGCGAAGTGAGCTTTCCTCACCACTCACCATTGACCACTCACTAAATTAAAGTTATGGCATATTCAAAAAAAGTAATAGATCACTACGAGAATCCTAAAAATGTAGGAACACTCGACAATAAGAAAAAAGAAGTGGGCACCGGATTAGTTGGAGCTCCTGAGTGTGGTGATGTTATGCGTTTGCAGATCGAAGTTGATCCGGAAACACAAAAGATCATCGACGCTAAATTTAAAACCTTTGGTTGCGGTAGTGCTATCGCTTCTTCTTCTTTAGCAACAGAATGGCTGAAAGGAAAAACGATCGATGAGGCTTTAACAATCGACAATATGGACATCGTGGAAGAGCTGGCCTTACCTCCGGTTAAAATTCACTGTTCTGTTTTAGCAGAAGATGCAATAAAAGCAGCGATCCAGGATTACAGGATAAAGAATGGTCTTGAGGCGTTGGTTTTGGAAGATAAAATTGTTCACTAAAGAGTATTTAGTATATAGTATTTAGTATATAGATAAATCCTGCTGAGCGGTTAATTTTTGTCGAATTAAAATTATATCAATAAGGTTTAATAAATACGATAATTTCCAGGTTGACTGATCTAACTACTAAATACTATATACTAAATACTAATACTATAATTTCCAGGTTGACTAATTTAACTACTAAATACTATATACTAAATACTATATCATGATTTTCATCAGCGAACTTGCAAAAGAAAAAGTAGAAGACCTCAAATCCCAGGCGGGATTAGGGCAAGACTACTTTATTCGCATTAGCGTTGTAGGAGGTGGATGCAGTGGTTTGAGTTATAAAATGGATTTTGATAACGAAGAAAAACCCGGCGACCAATTATTTGAGGATAGAGGTGAAAAATTAGTTACCGACCTCAAAAGTTTTCTCTATTTATGTGATACTACATTAGATTATTCCGACGGACTAAACGGAAAAGGCTTTCAATTTATCAACCCAAATGCAGGCAGAACTTGCGGATGTGGAGAAAGTTTTGCAGTTTAGTATCTCTTTTCTTTTCATACTTGAACTTTAACCTCTTTGGCCGGCAGCCTGAGAGGTTTTTTTATGCTCCTTTTTGTTGAAAAATGCTTTAAAATGTCTCCGGTAATGTAAGCTGAAAGGCTTGATAATACTGAGTTTCAGCAGTAAAAACAGCTTCAGGTAAGGTCAAATTCTTACTAAATACCCCTCTTTAACTTGGAAAACGGCCAAAACTGTGTTTTCTAAGCCTTTTTGCCCGTTGCATCTTTACGTTGGATGTATAAACATATATCCGTAAAACTGATCTTAAAATTCAATTAATAACTTTTTATGCGCGCAAACTACCTACCAAACAATGTAAAAACACCCATTTTCCTATTGGTGATCTTAACCCTGATCACCTTGGAAACATCTGCTCAAACTGCTTTATGGAAAAACCGTTTAAATGGAGCGGGAGATAATTCAGACCGTTATAACAGCGCAACTACTGATGCGCTCGGCAACTTTTATCTTACGGGATACACTGTTAATCCGGGAACAGGAAAAGATTTTTTAACCGCGAAACTCAATGCATCAGGGGATACATTATGGACAAGAAAATATAATTATTTATCTAACCTCGACGATGAAGCTAATTTCATTGTAATTGATGCTGCAGGAAACATAACTGTTACGGGTTATTCTGATGGTGGTTCCACTTCAACTAAAAATGATATCCTAACAATTCAATATAATTCTTCAGGCACTTTATTATGGTCAGCACGATATAATTATGCAACTGCAAATGAAGATGAATTTCCGGCAGGAATGTCAATCGATGCTTCCAATAATATATTTATTTCCGGAAGAAGTGATCACGATGCTGCGAATATTGATGATATAATCACATTAAAATATAATTCAGCCGGAGTTCAGCAGTGGGCTGTTCGTTATGATGCAGGTTTAACCGACAGAGCCGCAGGAATTGTTGCAGATAATAGTGGAGGATGTGTAATAACAGGAAGAACTGATAATGGGTTAAATGAGGATATTATTACTATAAGTTATTCTTCTGCGGGAACAACAAACTGGTCAGCAATATATAATGGGCCTGGTGGCGACGACAGAGGTCAGGCAATTGTCAGGGATGCATCGGGTAATATCTATGTTGGGGGAATTCGATTTAATGCAAGTGATGATGATTATGTAACACTAAAATATAATAACACCGGTGTTCAACAATGGGCTAAAATATTTGATGGTGGTGATAATGATAGAATTTCTACAATAAAAGCAGATGCCT
Source organism: Chitinophagales bacterium (assembly GCA_044227505.1). Classification (GTDB taxonomy): domain Bacteria; phylum Bacteroidota; class Bacteroidia; order Chitinophagales; family BACL12; genus UBA7236. Next base: position 12,020 of record JBGAWP010000073.1, read on the forward strand.
CAGCAAATATTTATGTAACAGGTCAAAGTGATATTATAGGTGGTGGTTCTACAGATTATAATTTCAGAACAATAAAATATAATTCTGCAGGTCTTCTTCAATGGAATACAGTTACAGGTAATCCGGTTTTACAGGAAGATGTTCCATCTGATCTTTTTATTGATATTTCAGGTAACGTATATGTTGCCGGAAAAAGTGATGCTTCCGGTGGAGCAGCTTTGAATTATGAATTTATGACCGTTAAATATAATTCACTTGGAGTTCAACAATGGATAAAATATTATGACGGTACAATCGCAAATTCTGAGGACATCCCTTCCAATATTTTAGTTGATGCAACGGGAAATGTATGGATAAGCGGAGGGGTAAATTTTACAGCTACCCAAAAAGATGCAACCTTAATTAAATATAATAGTACAGGAGTATTTCAGTTTGCAAAAACATTTAATGGCAAAGGTGATTTTACCGACAAAGCGAATGCTATTGCAACCGATGCTTCCAATAATTTATTTATTACCGGATATACTATTTCAGCAGGAGCACAACGCGATATATTCGTACAAAAAGTAAGTTCTGCAGGAGTAACATTATGGTCGCGCACATTTAATGGTACCGACGAAAACGATGAAGGTCTCGCAATTACAACTGATATTTCGGGTAACGTTTATGTAGCCGGTTACAGCAATGGAGCAGGTACCTATGATGATTGTGTAGTGTTAAAATATAATACTTCCGGTGTATTACAGTGGTCGGCAATTTATAATTATGCGGCAAATCAATTAGATAAACTTGTTTCCATTGGAGTTTCCGCTATTGGTGATATTTATGTAACAGGATATAGTGATGGAGATCCTTCTCCATTAATTACAAATTACGATTATATCACAATAAAATATAATGCACTTGGTTTACAACAATGGGTTTCAAGATTTAATGGCGTTGGAAATGCAAATGATAAGCCGAATAAATTGGTATTATCAGGAAATAACATATTTGTAACAGGCGAAAGTTTTAACGGCACGAATAATGACATCGTAACAATAAAGTACAACAATTTCGGAGCATTAGTTGCTCAGGCGACATTCGCAGGAACAAGCGGTGGAAATGATGCAGGAGAAAGTATGTTCGCAATTGGTTCCTACATTTATGTAACAGGATCTGAATTTGTAAGCGGGAATTTTGATGATTATGTTACTATCAAATACGATACTTTGCTCACCCAGCTTTGGAAAAAAAATTACAATGGAACAGGAGATGCAATTGATATCGCATTCGGCATTTCTGCAACAGCAACGGATGTTTATGTAACAGGTAGCAGTGCAGGAACCACATCATTAAATGATATTGCCTTAATCAGATATAATGCTGCAACAGGAACACAAAACTGGGCAAAAAGATATACGAGTGGCGGTGCATTTAATGATGAGGGATATAGTGTTGTTACTGATGCAACAGGAAATATTTATACCGCCGGTAAAACGGGAAATGCCACAAATATTTCTGATTATATCGCAATGAATTATAATACAGCGGGAACAAAATTACTTACCCTAAAATATAACGGCACAGGATTGGGTGAAGATGTTGGAAAACAAGCCATTTTAGATAACAACGGATATTTATATATAACGGGATATAGCAAAGGAACAGGTAATACAAATTTTGATTTTACCACAGTTAAATATTGTACTCCACTTCCTGAAGCTGTTGTTACTGCAGCTGGAGCAACAACTATTTGCACCGGTGATAGTGTTGCATTAAATGCCAATACAGGAGCAGGACTCACTTACCAGTGGAAAAAAGGAAATCCAAATATTGTTGGGGCAACATCAGCAACATATTATGCAAAATCTTCAGGCGCATATAAAGTTGTAGTTACAAATGCGAACGGTTGCACAAAAACCTCCAATGTAATTAATGTTACAGCAATCACTTGTAAACAAGATGGAAGTCCGGAAATTGTAATGAATTTGGAAGCAATGCCAAATCCATTTTCTGAAACTACAATATTACATTTTGTAAATATTTCAGAGGAAGCGGTATTAAATATTTATGATATAACAGGTAAACAGGTTTTCTCGCAAAATATTTTGGCTGGAACTGAATCTATCGCCATTGGCGAAGAACTAATTCCAGGAATATATACAGCTCATCTATCCAATAATTCATTTTCAAAAACACTTCAATTAATTAAGGTGGATTGATAAATATAAAACTTGAACATCATTTATTTCAATATTATGCAACGCAAATTTTTATTTTTTCAATTTTTTATTCTTGGTTATACTTATTTAGTTGCCCAGGCACCCACAGAAAAGGAATTTGATTACAGGTACGGAGGCGACGAATATGAAGAATTACATAAAATGTATCAATATCCTTCCGGTGAAATTATTTTATTCGGTGAATCTAGTTCAGATGCAGAAGGTGATAAATCGCAGGATGCTTATGAGGCATTTCCAGGCGTAAATTCCGGAGATTTCTGGATCATGAAGCTGGATGAATTCGGTGTTAAAATTTGGGATTACAGATACGGTGGTACACAACAGGAAATTGGAATTGATATGATTCCTCTCTCAGATGGCAGCATAATTCTGGCAGGAGTTTCCAGTTCCGGTATTTCAGGTGAGCGCTCTCAGGCATGTTGGGGATATTATGATTATTGGATGATCAAAATTGATGCTGCAGGTACTAAATTGTGGGATAAAAGGTTTGGAACTAATTCTGCTGATTATTTTACCGAAATAATTCAAACACAGGATGGAGGATTTGTTTTAGGAGGTTATACTGAAGGTGGAATTAGTGGTGATAAAACGGAAACGGCATGGGATATTGGTGCATTTGAATACGATTACTGGATCGTGAAAACAGATGCTTCCGGAAATAAATTATGGGATAAAAGATATGGGGGTACGGAATATGAACAATTGGATGGGCTTGTGGAATTGGCAGATGGTTCATTAATGATTGGTGGTCATTCAGGTTCGGGAATTAATGGTGATAAAACTGCTCCTCAGGCTGGACTTGGTGATTATTGGGTCGTAAAAACAGATGCGAATGGAAATTATATCTGGGATAAAAAATACGGTGGAAACCTGGAAGAAAAATTTTATGATATGATCGTGGATTCTGATAATAATGTTTTACTTGGTGGATATTCCAGATCAGATGATGGTGGTGATAAAACCGATGATGCCTATAACGATCTTACCTATGGAAATACCTCCGATTTCTGGATCGTTAAAATTGATGCTGATGGAAATATATTATGGGATAATGTTTATGGCGGAATAAATTTTGAAGATGAATTCGGAAATATTCTGCAAACTTCTGATGGCGGATATTTATTTACAGGTAATTCCTATTCACCAATCAGTGGGGAAAAATCAGAAGATAATTTGGGGGAAGAACAAATGTGGTCGATAAAAACAGATATCAATGGAATCGTATTATGGGATAAAACTTTATTAAATGGAGGTCATGATGAGATCGGTTTAGGATTAGAACTCAACGATGGATGTTATTTATTCGGAACACAAACATATTCTTCTGCGGTGGGATATAAATCACAGCCTGCCTACGAGTTTTTAACTGACGATCTTTGGATCGTAAAATTTTGCGATACTACGGCAATAGGTCCGATCGCAGAATTTGCAATTGAGGAGGATACTATTTGCGCTGATTTATGTATTCCGTTTACTTATTCAGGCACCGGTGCAACAAGTTATAGCTGGAGTTTTGAGGGAGGTACACCAAACACTTCCACCGATGCTGAACCAATGATTTGTTATAATACAGAGGGAAGTTTTAATGTGACATTAATTGTTACAAACGATATTGGATCTGATACAATAAGTATGGATGATCTTATCACCGTTTTACCATCAGCACAACTAATTAATTTACCTCCAACAGCAATCTTATGTTCAGGTGATGAATTAATTCTTGATTCCGGAAATGAAAATGCGATCTGGAATGATGGATCAATTGGAAATATAATGTTAGTTACCATCCCCGGTGTTTATTGGGCAGTAGACAGTAATAATTGCGGAATATTTTCAGACACTACATTTGTTACGGAACAACAATGTAACTGTAATATAATTGCTCCTAATGCTTTTTCGCCAAATGAAGATGGAATAAACGATAAATTCAGGTTGATACCAACTTGCGAAATAGATTTAACGCTACTTCAGATATATAATCGCTGGGGACAATTAGTGTATGAAACCAATGATATTGATGCACCCTGGGATGGAACATTTGGAAATAAGATGCAACCTGTTGGAACTTATGTTTATACAGTAAAATATGAAAATATGGATGGAGGTCAATTTGAAGATGGAAATATTACTTTGATAAGATAATATTTTATAGAATTATTTGTATTCATATCTGTAATTCAATCCATTAGTGTTTTGTTCGCCAATTAATTGATCTTTTTTATTATAAAGATAAAATGTACTATCGATATTATTATGCCCGGTAATATCTCCACTTGAATAATAGGATATTTTATAAAGTATCAGACCATTATCAGTGTATTCAAATTGGATACTGTCCGGAACTTCATTACTTGGTTTTAATAAATTATTCTGTTTGATCAGCCTTCCTAAAGAATCATGATTAAATGAAGTAATATAAAGTGTATCCGCCATTTCATAATAACCCAATAATTTTGTGGCAACAACTTTTAATAATCGATTTGAACTTGTATCGTAGGTATTATTGAAGGAAGTCATTTCATAACGGCCGAGAACTATCATCGAACTATCTTCATATATCTGATCATATGTTGTTTCCGGGTTGCCTTTGAGATCATAATTTCTTATTGAAATAACCGGAGTTGTTTTCCCTTGCGGAAATTGTGTGATCTCCCTTTTTAAATTCCCATTGGCGTGATAAATAAAATTTTGGATCAGCATAGTGTCATCTTTCCTTATAATAATTTTCTCTTTCAGATAAGTATTATCATAATGATTAATTGTTGTTTGCTGAATTTCTCCCAAACGGTTTTTTTCTATACTTTGAAGCAATAATGCAACAGCATAGGTGTTTTCTACAATACTAACAGTATCACCGGGTCTGCTCCCAAAATATATTTCTTTAATGCAGTTCCCAAGTGAATCGAAATGTTCTTCCTTGTGTTTTATTTCGGAGCCCGATCTTAAAATATAAGTAGTTTTTATCCCAGCTACATTAATTGTATTACCTGAATTTGTGTCACAGGAATAAATTGCAATAAGAAGTATATAAATACAAATTAGTTTATTCATTATAGATAAAAGTTTCAATTTTCCCTTCATTATCTACTTTAGCTCTGAACATGCCGTCAGTATTATATTGAAAGCTGATATTGCCTTGTTTATCAATCGCGATCATACCGCCGTCGCCGGTAATTTCTTTAAACCGCACATGTATCATTTCATTTGCTGCCTGGTCAACTGTGAGCCCTTTAAATTCCATCATATCCGCAACAGTTTTAGCCGCCACGGTTTTAATAAAATCTTCTCCGGTTCCGGTGCAGCTTATAGCACAGGTTCTGTTATCTGCGTACGTGCCTGCTCCCACAACAGGTGAATCTCCAATGCGATTATATTTTTTATTCATCAATCCACCGGTAGAAGTACCTGCTGCAAGATTTCCGTATTTATCTTTCACAACGCAACCTACTGTGCCATATTTTTCTTCGATATTATTCAATACTACAGGAGTTTTTTGCAACGCCATAACAGAATCCACATATTTTATATATTTTGATTCTGTGCTGTCTTTCATTCCTTTCCATCTTGTATATTGATGTTGGGTATAGAAATAGGAAACATCTACTAATTCAAGCCCATGGATTTCAGCAAATCGTTCAGCTCCGGCGCTGCTGAACATAATATACTTCGACGAGTCCATTACCATTCGCGCAGCTTTAATGGGATTTTTAATATGTTGAACATTATTTACAGAACCTGCATCCAGATTTCTTCCATTCATTACACAAGCATCCATTTTAATTTTACCATTATTTGTAAATACAGATCCTTGTCCCGCGTTAAATAAAGGGGAATCCTCCAAAATGGTAATTACGGCCTCTACAACATCCATTGCGCTGTCACCTCTTGCAAGCATATCATAACCCAATTGCGCGGCTTCCTTTAATTTGGCATTAAAAGCTGCCTCTTGCTCAGCAGTATAACTTCCTTTCGGCATCGCACCAGCACCACCATGTATGGCTAGTGCAAATTCTTTTGCATTGGTTGTATTGGGTAAAACTGCGGTTTTGTCTTTACAGCTGACCATAAATAACAAACCTATCGCAATATATGCGTAAATTATTCTTTGTTTCATGCCACAAATTTAGAATTTATAATAATATGTAAGGCCAGTAGTATAATTCCTGTCCGGGGCCTTTTTATTTATCTGCTTTGATATCGAGAAGCTAAGTTGAAGTCTGTTGCGGGTGTTGATGCGATAATTTAATCCTCCGGAATATCTCCACAGCTCAGTTTTATAAAGATTGTCGAGTCTGTAAATTTGTTCAGTGGAAACAAAAACCGAATAAGTGTAATTCAACTCGTATTTTAGTAAAACTTTGTTTCGAAGGTAATGTTTATTCGCCTTGAAATTTTCATTTTCCACAAAATGTGTTCCATAATATTTTGTAAGATATCTGGTACGGATATTTAGAGTAAAATCACCCTTGTTTTTTGACCACGCAATGTCACCGTATAAAAATTGTCGCTGGTCGTAATTATTTTCCAGATTTCGCAAAGATAAAATTCTATAATTAATTCCTACAGTAAAATTTGAATTCAAACGATAATTTAAACCAAGATCAAAAATTGCATATCCCAATTCCGAATAGTTTTCATTTAATGCAATTTGATGATATAATGATGTAGAGAAAGATGGGGTGATCTTTTTTTCAATTTGTATAGCAATAGTTCCAACCGCATCATTTTGTTGCCCAACCGCGATTGTTAGTATAACCGAAAATAAAATGGAGGTTAATGTTTTTTTCACAGCCGGTCAATAAGTATAAATGTATTTTTTTTCTGCGATTATTTTATCCTTCTCATCGTAAGTGGTGCGTTCAATTAAAGCACCCTTTATGTCATAGTTGTAGGTGATTCTTCTAAGCTGCGTTCCATTCCTATCAACAGACCTCTCCTCCGTTTTACGACCAAAAAGATCGTAATTAAATAATGTTTTTTCCAACACAATATTTTCTGAGTCAAATACCACTACTTCCTTTTTATCGTTAAATTTATTATAATCTGTAACTGCTTTCCAAACCAATTTCCCTGACCCGTCATATTTAATGTTTTCAACTTCCGCACCTTTTCTATTGTAGGTGAAGGTCTCTTTCGACTTAATGGTACTGTCAGAATTCAATAATATTTCCATTAATAAATTGCCTTTTTTATCAAATTCCTGATAAATGCGTTTTGTAGTTTGAAGGGTGTCATTTTTAAGTTCAGAAGTCTCTATATATTGAGTACGTGCGCCCCTTTCAACACCTGACTGCGCATCAGACATTGTGTGTAAACAAAGTATGAATAATATTAGAATGATTTTTTTCATATACTATTTTTACTGATATATTAATAGATCTCCAATATCTGTATTACTTTTTTTCTCCCCTATAAATACTTCCTTAATTACTGCCATATTTGGCGGGTCCACTGCAAAATTTACAATTGCTGCAGAGTCAATGGAGTAGGTATAAATAGTATAATCGCCGGGGTAGAGGAAATTGAACTCAAATTCTCCATTGTAATTGGTTTTAATGCGGGTTCCGTAGTTTACATCATCACCATATACAAGATAAACATAAGTATCGGGCACATAATACTCACTCAGTAATACTGTAAATG
>JBGAWP010000074.1:0-19816 GCA_044227505.1 Chitinophagales bacterium
GTAGAATTTGAGAAAAGGAATTTTCTTCCAGTATTTCATAAGCAATAATGTCACTATAATAAGTGACAAGAAGAGAGTCTTTATCTGTCTTAAATATTTTGGCAATCTGCTCAATCATTTTTGTATTCGGCTTGCGTTCATTTCGCTCAATTTTACTTAATGTGGATTGATCAACATCGAGAGATGCAGCAAGTTTTCGAAGTGGTATCCCTGCCTCTTCCCGCAACTTTCTGATTTCATTTCCGATACTTTCCAAATTCCTCATAGAAAAATTAAGTCTTGACAAATAATGTCCAAATATAATCACAGTTGATTGAAACCCCAAAAAAATACAAAAAAAATTACTAACATTCAGTTTAGAGCTTTTGTGGAGCCAATTTTCAATGGAATATTGCGAAAAAAAATTGTATTTGAATTCGATTGAAATACTCTGAAATGCATATATTAGTAGTGTTTGTTGGGTTTAATACAGGAATTCTTCATATAGGTTACTTTCCAATACAAAAATTCCTAAAAATATCCTCCAACAAATCATCATTCGTTATCTCCCCTGTTATCTCTCCTAGGGCATTTAACGCATAACGAATATGCAAAGCCGTCAACTCGCCGCTGATCTCACTATTGATGGCATTAAGCACTTCATCGAGTGAAGAGCGCGTTTTTTGTAGGGCTTCGAGGTGGCGGGCGTTGGTGACGATGATGTTGCCGATGTTGAGGTCGTCGGCGACGATCTTTTTATACATGAGGGTTTTGAGTTCTTCGATGTTGGTTTTTTGGAGGGAGGAGATGTAGGCGTCGGGTTCGAGTTCGAAAAAGTTGGCGAGTAATTTTCCTCCTTCGGGAGTGTCGATCTTATTTGCAACCAATAACATTTTATCGCCGGAGGAAATTAAAGATTCGAGATCATTTTTTACATCTTGCAAACTCATGGTGTTTACATCAAAAACATAAATTAATAAGGTGGAGGATGCGATTTTTTCCATTGTTTTTGCAACACCCATTTTTTCTATTTCATCCTTTGCTTCGCGTATTCCGGCGGTGTCGATCAAACGGAAAATAATTCCATTTATATTTAATTCTTCTTCGATGGTGTCGCGTGTGGTGCCTGCAATTTCACTTACAATTGCGCGTTCTTCATTTAATAAGGCATTTAATAAAGTGGACTTTCCTGCATTTGGCCTTCCTGCAATAACTGTGTTAATTCCATTTTTAATTACATTGCCTAATTCAAATGATTTGATCAATCCATTTAAAATTGTATTTATCTTTTCAATTAATAATTGCATATGCCGGCGTTCGGCAAACTCCACATCTTCTTCACTGAAATCCAATTCCAGTTCTACCATGGATGCAAAATGAATTAATTCGTAACGCAATTTTTTTAATTCCTCACCAAATCCTCCCCGCATTTGTTTTAATGCAATATCATGTGCGGCGAGCGTTTCTGCATTTATAAGATCTCCAACAGCTTCAGCCTGACTCAGGTCCATTTTACCATTTAAAAATGCGCGCATGGTAAACTCTCCGGGTTTCGCCAAACGGGCACCTTTAGAAATTATTAAGTTTAAAATTTGCTGCTGTATAAATGGGGAACCGTGACAGGAAATCTCAATAATATCTTCCCCTGTATACGATCTCGGATTTTTGAAAATACCTATAACAACCTCATCAATCTTATAACCATTTTTTTCTATAACCCCAAAATGCAAAGTATGCGATGGAACATCTGTAAGCTTCTTTCCTATAAAAATTTCATCCGCTATTTTTATAGCCTCCTCTCCCGACAATCGGATAACCGCAATTGCACCAATTCCGGGTGCAGTACTTATGGCAACAATTGTATCTTTGTGATCTGTAATTTGCATTGTTTGCGAAGGTATGTCAATTAGCGTAATTTGTAACATATGATCGATGAAAAACAATCCATTTCCTTTGGATACTTTCAGGGTTCCATAGCAATTGTAATGGGAGTTATTATTGTACCGATCGGTATTTCCGGTTTATTTTCCATGAAATTTGATTATTTCAGCCTTGTATTTATATTACTTTCCTTATCCGGTCTATTGCTCATTACAGGAGGCATACAGGCTTTTATTTCAGCAAGAAAAAAAGAGGCGTTTGAAAAAGAATTAAAAGGATTGGAATCTTCCAATCAATACATTACAAATGCAGAAAATGTAAAAACCGCTACTGGTTCCGAAATTATTGGTAGCTGGGATATTGACGAAAACACCTGGCAACAATTTATTAAAAATGAAAAAAAATATCGCAATCAGGATAATGCTTATCTATTGGTTGGATTTATTTTACTGGGTACAATTACACTGGTATTAAACCGCAATTCGAGCTGGACTACGGCATTGATCACCTGCTTTTTTGCGGGCATGTTTATTGTACTGATAAGACGTTCGATGGGACTAAAAAAAATTCAAAGTATAAGGCGTAAAAAACAAGTCCTCATAACCGAACGATTTGTCCGACTGAATGAATTTACCTTTATTTTATTTTCCGAAGACAGGATGACATCCTCAGTTAAATTTAAAGAATCTGAGATCCCTAAAATACTGGAGTTTAAAATTCACTGGAAAACCCGTAACGGCTCCACCTACGATGAATTACGGGTTCCCGTGCCGCCGAGTATGGAGGAGCTTGCTAAAAAAATTAGTTATAACTTTATCAATCAAAATAACATATCATGAACAAGATCGCATTCATTTTATTACTATCAGGAATATTAATTAATGGTTCCATTTTCGGTCAATTCAAACCAGGAGATATTGGTTTTAATTCCGCTGAATTTGATATCTATAAAAAGAATAAAGTAAAAACGCAAACACAAATAATGCGTGATGAAGATAGTATTACAACAACGGTTTCTGTTTCTGAATTTACGGAAGATGGCTGGCTAATCCGCACAACTTTCGATAATGGCGAACCCGCTTATGATGACGAGCCCATTGATACAATGATGGATGAATACACTTATTTTCCCGATGGAAGAATAAGAATTATAACTATGTTTGGATATGATCTCTACCCCATGACACACGGATTTGAATATAACAAAAAAGACAAATTAATAGCATCTATTTTTGCCAGCGCAGAGGCAAGAGAAAACAGCTATGAATATGATAAAGAAGGAAATATAATCAAGCGCATTGGAAAATCCGCAAGGTTTGAAGTGGATGCAGAAGGCAATTCTCTGGATAAAATGGTTATGGTGGAAACAGATATCACCACCTATACCTGGGATGCAAAAAAACGATTAAAAGAAGAATTATTCAGTATGAACGGTGAGTTTTACAATCGAATGGTATATACCTACAATGATAAAAATCAACTTGCCAGAATGAAGGTATATTACGATACTGCAGAGGATGCAACGCCGGTTTTCATTACTACCTATTTTTATCACGAAAATGGATTGTTGAAAAATATGATAACGATGGAGGATGGATTTAGTGTTGAGCATTATTTTGAATACACTTTTTTTAATTGACAATTGATAATTTAGCCGGCCAAAAAACTGTTGCTTCGAATGGCTAGAATATATTTATTGATTATTTTTTAGACAAATTTTGTTATAGACTTAAAGGTGTAAATGCGTAGAGGATCAAACTCATTACTCATAACTCATTACTCACGCAAGAAGATGCTTAACATCTCCATTTCTTGTTATAATTTTAAGCCATGAAAATAATAATGGTCTGCCTGGGAAACATCTGCCGGAGTCCTCTTGCAGAAGGAATATTAAGGCATAAAATAAAAGAAGCCGGCCTCGATTGGGAAGTGGAAAGCGCCGGCACCGGAAGCTGGCATATCGGAGAAGCACCTGATCCGAGATCGCAAAAAATTGCGAAAATTAATGGCATTGATATCAGCAAACAAAAGGCGCAAAAATTTATTCCCGACCATTTTACAAAATTCGATCGAATTTATGTTATGGATAGCTCTAACTATCGCGATGTAGTTAACATGGCTGTAAATGAAGATGATAAAAACAAAGTGGAACTGATCATGAATCTAGTTGAACCGGGGAAAAATACGACTGTCCCAGATCCTTATTATGATGATGAGTTATATTCGGTTGTGTTTGAGATGCTGGATGAGGCGTGCGAACGAATCATACTAAAATGAAAAAAAATGTACCAATGTGCTAATGTACCAATGAACAGCCAAATATAATGTACCAATGAACAGGCGAAAAAATGTATCAATGTTCCAATGAACAGGTACCATAAATCTCAAGGGAAAGTTTAGTATCCGGATGAGCTCATTTATAACATCAGCTGCATCTGATTAATAAATGACTGTGACTTAACTATAATTATTGGTAAATTTGTACCATCATGATAAACACCGATTAAAATGGAAACGAAATGGCTCTGGCTTAGCCACATTGGTACATTAGCACATTGGTACATCAAAAAGTATTGCTTGCATCAATTTATAATAAAATAAAAAAAGAATCTGTGAGTAAAGAAAAACCATCCATCCCAAAAGGAACCCGTGATTTTGGACCTGAAGAAGTTGCCAAAAGAAATTATATAATCGATACCATTAAAAATGTGTACGAATTATATGGTTTTCAACCTTTGGAAACTCCGGTGATGGAAAATCTTTCTACTTTAATGGGGAAATATGGTGCTGAAGGAGATAAATTATTATTCAAAATATTAAACAGCGGTGATTATTTGAAGGATGCTGATGCAGTTGCGCTCAACGAAAAAAACAGCAATAAATTAACAGCTGATATCTCAGAAAAAGGATTGCGTTACGACCTCACCGTTCCTTTTGCACGATATGTGGTGATGAATCAAAATGAAATTACATTCCCTTTTAAAAGATATCAGATTCAACCTGTATGGCGCGCCGACAGGCCTCAAAAAGGCAGATACAGAGAGTTTTATCAATGTGATGCCGATGCAATAGGAAGCAATAGTCTGCTCATTGATGCTGAATTGGTAATGATCATAAGGGATGTTTTTGAAAAATTAAATCTGAGTGTTACCATTCGTTTAAATAACCGAAAAATTTTAGACGGATTAAATGAATATATCGGCGAAACGGAAAAAAATCTTATTCTAATAAATATTATCGACAAATTAGATAAGATAGGAAGCGATGGTGTAGAAAAAGAATTAAATGAACAAGGATTCACAAGCGAACAAATAAATAAAATAAAGACAATTCTCGATCTTTCTGGCACTGCAGATAAAAAAATTGAATTTCTAGAAAAAATATTTACTGCAGAAAATGGCACAAAAGGAATTACAGAAATAAAAGAACTCTTCGGAAAAATTAAAGGGGTTGAAAATCAAGGCGTTAAAATAGAATTCGATCTTAAATTAGCCCGCGGATTAAGTTATTACACCGGAACCATATATGAAGTAATTTCCAATGATGTAAAAATTGGAAGTATATTAGGTGGAGGCCGTTATGATGATCTTACCGGAATTTTCGGATTGCCCAATATGAGTGGGGTGGGAATTTCTTTTGGTCTTGACAGAATATACGATGTAATTTCCGAATTAAATTTATTCCCGGAATCTGCATTAAAAACCACACAATTATTATTCATTCCATTTGATACAGAAGGAGAAAAAATTTGTATGAATTATGCATCTCTTTTAAGAAAAGAAAATATCCGCTGCGAAATATATCCCGACCTGAATGCCAAAATGCAGAAAAAATTCAAATACGCCGACGATAAAAAAATTCCACTCGCTGCTGTGATCGGCTCCAACGAAATAAACGAAAATAAACTCACCCTGAAAAATATGACCACTGGTGATCAACAATTAATTTCTATCGACGAATTAATTCAGGTCATTAATGAAGGAAGAGATGATAATAGGTTTATGGATCTTAGCGAGTGAAGAGGACATACGACATAGGACATATGAAATAGGATTTACTTAAAGTAAACCGTTTAAATTAATTTTTCCCTTGAAATTTTGTGGATTTAATATAAAATCTAATGCTTCGATAAGGCGTCATATATCCGATTTCCCTTGTCCTACGTCAGTCCTATGTCCTATGTCGTATATCCTACGTCACGCGCCTCGTGTCACTCGAACATTCCTTTCATCTTCTCAAAAAACCCCTTTTCCTTCTGATTAACATCGGGTTGGAAATTTTTGGAGGATTTAAGTTTTTCGAGCATTTTCTTTTCTTCGGATGATAAATGTTTTGGAACCCAAACATGCACTTCAATTATCTGATCACCTTTACCATAACTATTTAATGCGGGAAGTCCTTTTCCTTTTAATCGCATGATATGTCCGCCCTGCGTTCCTTCCGGAATATTTACGCGCACCTTGCCGTCAATAGTTGGAATTTCCACCTTTGTTCCTAAAGCAGCATCAGCAAAACTGATATATAAATTATACAATACGTGATTTCCTTCGCGTTTTAATTCTGCATCTTTAATTTCTTCAATGGAAATTAAAAGATCCCCATTCGGTCCGCCTTTTTCTCCTGCGTTTCCTTTTCCATTCATCGATAATTCAATACCATCATGAACACCTGCAGGAATATCGATATTAATTGTATCCTCGGCATACATTCTTCCTGCACCGTGGCATTTTGTACAATTTGCTGTAACCTGTTGTCCTGAACCATGACAAGTATGGCAAGTTTGGGTAGTGGCCATTTGCCCAAGTATGGTATTTTGCACTCTGCGCACATATCCTGAACCCTGACAGGTTTTACAAGTACTTACACTGGAAGCATCTTTTGCTCCGCTACCGTGACAAGTATCGCAGACAACATATTTTTTTACTTTAATTGTTTTGCGGGTTCCTTCCGCGATTTCTTTTAGCGTGAGTTTTACTTTAATACGAATATTGGAACCACGAACTCCTCTTTGTCTTTGTTGTTGCTGTCTTCTTCCTCCACCGCCAAAAAAATCTCCAAATACGGATTCTCCGAATACATCTCCGAACTGACTAAAAATATCGTCCATGTTCATATGCCCGGCACCGCCGTTTGCCCCACCTACACCCTGATGTCCAAATTGATCGTATCGCGCCTTTTTCTGAGGATCACTCAATACTTCATAAGCTTCGGCAGCTTCCTTGAACATTTCTTCCGATTCTTTATTTCCGGGATTCTTGTCAGGGTGATATTGCAACGCCATTTTCCGGTAGGCTTTTTTTATTTCCTCCGGCGACGAGCTTTTCGTCACCCCCAATATTTCGTAAAAGTCTCTTTTTGCCATATAAAATTCCCGGACAGGATCATTTATTTAAAATCGATTAATAATTTTTTGAATCTTGATGAAGGTGAAATTATTTGCCAATAACTACCTTGGCATATCTGATTATTTTTTCATTTAAAGTATAACCCTTTTCCAAAACATCTACCACTTTACCTTTTAAATCAGCGGAAGGTGCCGGAATTTCAGTTATAGCCTCCATCATATCGGTGTTGAACTCCATTCCTTTGCATTCAATTTCTTTGAGGCCTTTTTGCGACATGATATTTTTCACCTTTTCACTTATCAGTTTAAGTCCTTCCTTTACAGCATCAATATCCTTAGCTGCAGCTACAACTTGTTCAGCGCGATCGATATCATCCAATGCAGGCAGAAGATCCTTGATCACATCCTGGCCGGCAGTTTTAAACAATTCAATTCTTTCGCGGGAAGTGCGGCGCTTAAAATTTTCAAACTCCGCCAATAATCTGATATATTTATCCTTTTGTTCTTCTAATTCCTTAACAAAAGAAGCTGTTTCCTCAATAACCTCACCCTCAACCGGTAAAACCTGTTCGTTATTATTCTCCTCATTCAGTTGTTCGGATATATCCTTTTCATCGATCATAGTATAAGTATGGTTTTATTTGACGTAATGGCACAATCTTTCCTGATATTTCAGAAAGTATCTGCCTAGCCTCGGGTTCAAAAATACTGCCACCGGAGCAATCATTGCCAAATTGACATTAATTAAATGAAAGAAATGACTATAAAGACGAGGATCTATTGTCCAGATTTTCCTTAATAATACTATCCAGGTCTTTGATAAGGATATTCTTTTTGACAATTACGCCATTGCCGTCGATTAGAAAATATTGAGGTAGAAAGCCAACTTGATAATTTATTGCAGCGGACGCATTCCACGACCTGGTATCCAACGCCTGACAAGGCCAGGTAATTTTATCCTGTGCTATTGCATTAGCCCATTTCGATTTGTCGGTATCCAATGATAGACTGTAAATACAAAATCCATTTCCCTTTTCGAATTCGGCACTTTTGTATTTTTGATACAGTCGTTGCATTTCAAAATGGTTTGCCCTGGCTGCTGAATTACCTGATTCCCAAAATTCTATCAAAACATAGGATCCTTTAAGTCCGGATAGTGAAATATCTGTTCCATCAGAACTTTTGGCAATTATTTCTGGAGAAACATCGCCAGTTGCAGTTCCAATAACTCTATTCGTAATTGAACAACTTGTAAAGCTTAGAATTGATACAATGGCAAAACAAATAGAAATTTTAAAAACGTTTGTGCGTGTGTTAAATGGTTTTCGAAGAGTCGATTGCATTTTTATTGGTTTAGTTCTTTATTCTAAATATGTTTTCAAAATGGATTCCAGATCGGAAATAATAATATTATGTTGAAGGATTATTCCTTCCCCATTCAATAAAAAATATTTTGGTAAGGAAGCCACTGAATAATCAAATAAAGGTTTTGCATTCCAGGAATTCGTATCGATCACTTGCATTGGCCATACCATTACATCTTCTCTTATTGCTGACAACCATTTTGTTTTGTCATTATCAATGGAAATACTAAAAATGGTGAAACCACTGCCATCTTCAAAGTTCCCATCTCTATATTTTTGGTACATTCTACCCATTTCAAAATGATTTTTCCGAGCCTGACTGTTTCCAGCCTCCCAAAATTCGACCAACACATATTTTCCCCTCTGACTGCTTAAGGTCAGGCTATTGCCACCTGGATCTACTGCTGTAATTTCAGGTGCAATATCTCCGGCACGTGTTCCTATTACTGCTTTTTGGGCAGTACAGGCACCTACAACAAGTGCAAAAAATAGGTATACAAATGCGAAATATGTTTTCAATATTCAGGATAATAAATTAATCCAATATCTTTTACAATTATGTGTGAAATAGGCTAGGGGAATGTGGGGTTCCCCTTTTGTAAAATTGAAGTACAAAGTTAAATTATCATTATCAATTTAACATCGTGTTTTCAACATTTATAAGACCGAATTGCAGAGAAAACAGTTGCAAGAAGAATTAAATTCTGGTGATCTGTGCACCTATAGCTTGTAATCGTTTGTCAATTTGCTGATAACCCCGGTCAATTTGTTCAATATTGCGGATTGTACTTTTACCTTCTGCCGACAGCGCAGCAATGAGCAGCGCAACACCAGCCCTGATGTCGGGTGAACTCATTTCAATACCCTTCAATTTAAATTTTCTGTCTAACCCTATTACGGTTGCTCGGTGTGGATCACAGAGAATGATCTGAGCACCCATTTCAATTAATTTATCTACAAAAAACAATCGGCTTTCAAACATTTTTTGATGTACCAATACTGAACCCTGTGCCTGGGTTGCAACAACTAAAATGATGCTGATAAGATCGGGTGTAAACCCTGGCCATGGCGCATCGGCGATGGATAATATAGAACCATCGAGAAAATTCTGGATAGCGTAATTCTTTTGCTCAGGTATAAAAATATTATCCCCCTGCAACTCCATTTGTATTCCTAATCGACTAAAAATTTCAGGAATGACACCCAACATATCGTAGTGCACATTTTTTATTGTGATCTCACTTTGGGTCATCGCGGCGAGGCCAATAAAACTGCCAATTTCAATCATATCGGGTAAAATACGATGTTCGCATCCGCCCAATTTTTCCACACCATCAATGTATAATAAATTGGACCCTATTCCGATTATTCTGGCGCCCATACTCACCAGCATATGGCAAAGTTGCTGTACATAAGGTTCGCAGGCCGCATTGTAAATGGTTGTTCTTCCTTCAGCCAAAACTGCAGCCATCAAAATATTTGCAGTTCCTGTCACAGATGCTTCATCCAGTAACATATAAGCTCCCTTTAATCTTTGGGCACTAATTGCACCGGTATTTTGGTCAAAATGAGCACCGAGTTTCATGAATCCAATAATATGGGTGTCCAATCTCCTTCTGCCAATTTTATCTCCTCCGGGTTTTGAAAGTATTGCATGTTTAAAACGCGCTAAAAGCGGACCCATTACCATAACGGAGCCGCGCATCTTTCTGCTTTTATCAATAAAATCGTTGCTATTGATATAGTCCAAATTGATATTGTCGGCTTGAAAGATACAAGTGTCACGCGAAGGACGCTCCACTTTTACACCCATATCGGCGAGTAGTTCAATTAAAAAATTGACATCGCGTATGTCGGGAATATTTGAAATTGTTACTTTTTGATCGGTAAGCAAAACAGCACAAATTACCTGAAGTGCCTCGTTTTTTGCACCTTGAGGGACAAGTTCGCCTTTAAGCTTTTTGCCTCCTACAATTTCAAATGCATCCATTAACGGTTCTTTTTGAAATTTTGATAATTTGGATTTTGTCCTTGTCCCGGCCTTTTAAAGTTCCTTCCGCCCTGATTTTGAAAGTTTTTATTCGGACGGTTTTGTTGCTGTTGCTGAGGTTGGCGGCGGGTGGATTTTGTTAAAGTATCCAGATCGGTATTTTCCTGCAACTGAAGCTGATTATCGCTCAAACTTTGAAGATCTTGTTTTATTGTTTCATCGTTCACGTCCTCATTATTCCAATTCTGATGAACAAGTTTCATATAATTTCCGATTACCTGCGCAAACTCCTGTTTCATAGCCGGATCTTCCATTTTAGAAGCCTTTTTTACACAAGATTCTACGTTTTTCCCATAATGGGCAAAACGTATTTTTTGGCGAGGATACTTGAGTTTGATATTTTTTCTTCGCAACAACTCGCGCTCCGGAGTTGGATAAGGAGAATTTGCCTTCAATTTGAAATCGCTCATCATGTAGATGTGATCCCAAAGTTTATGACGGAAATCTTCCACATTGCGCAGAGTCGGGTTCATTGTCCCCATAAGGTCAATGATATCCTGCACCAGTTTGTTGCGCACTTCATCATCTTCAATCGTGCACGCATGTTCCACAAGTATCTGTATATGGCGACCGTATTCGCGAAGTATCATTTTTGGCCGCTGGGTGTTGTAAGGCATTTATTAATAATTTATGGTAAAGGTATACAAAAGATTTGAAGGTGAAGCCTTTGAAGATTCGAAGGGAGAAGATTCGAAGAATCGAACCTGCCTGCCGGCAGGCAGGGGGGAAGGTTCTAAGGAATAAAAAAGGAAGGAAGGCGTGGAAAGGAAAAAAAGGGGCAATTGATTTTACATGTAAATTTTACAACCGACCCCTAACTTTTACTTTGTTATAAAATTTTTTTAATTAAAATGTTATGTGTCCTGATTCTTTCTTAATTCCTTTATTTATCCCCTTTATATCCGCACAATCCGCGTCATCCGCGCCTGCCTGCTGACCGCGTCAGGCAGGTTCCCCTTTTTTTCAATCTTCATTTTTTCTTTCCCTTTAATACCATCATTTTTTTCCTTTCCTCCCCTTCCTTCCTTACCCTTCGAATCTTCTCCCTTCGAATCTTACCTACTCTTCATTGCCTCATTTTTCCCGGGAGGACCTTGGCGCTTTTCGGTTGCGTGTTGGATCATCTGGCGTTTGAATTCATTTTCTGCATCGGCTAGTAGCGCAACTTTTCGGAGTGATAAAACCTTTTTGAATTCTTCGGCATATTTTTTCTTGATGTCGAGCATTTTTTGATCGTTTTCGAGATGGGAATTGATGAATTTATTTAATTCTTCATCGTTCATATCGTTAATACTTTTGCCATCTTTTAATGCCTTATCTGCATCCATTACCACTTTTATTTCATCGCGCATTTTATTGTAGACCGGCCAAAATTTTTGAGCTTCTTCTGAAGTAAGTTCCAGATATTTTGTTAAAAATGCAATGCGCAATGGTTCTATTTTTTCTTCATCAAACATGGGTGGTGGCGGACCTTGTGAATAGGCCGTTGCAGAAAATACACCAAACAGGAGAATTATAGTTAGTTTTTTCATATTGGTTGGTTTTAATTAATTGTTCTTGTGAATAATTGATTTTGTTATAAACCCAGATCTTCAAACAATGCAGCATCGTTTAAATAATCCTGAATAGTTTGATCATCCAATTGTTTTAATAATTCCTCATCCAATAAATTTTCATTTTTTTGGGAGGATGATGTTTCCTGCATGATTTGTTCGTTCACATCCTCCGAAATTTTTTCTGCAGCTGATGCATCACTAATAAAATCTGTTTCAAATAATAATTCCGTTTCAATATCCTCTACATTCTGCAATAAATAATTTTGTAGCTCTTCAGAGCTGATGGATGCTATTTGTTCGTCAATAAAATTATCGATCTCTGTTTTATCCATTTTTGCCAACTGCATTTCCAAACTATCGGTTTTATCTCCAAATAATTTGAATCCAATAAATACCAAAACAAATACCGCTGCAATTCCGGAAACATATTTTAACCATGTAAGGTGAATAATTCTTTTATCCTTTTTTATTTCCCTTTCTGCATAAATGGTTTTATCCAAAATATCAGATTCCAATTGCTCAAAATATCCAATAGGAAAATTTAAACCTTCGTCATTAGGCATATCCTTTAATGAACTTTTCAGCTCCTGAAGTTCGTCTTTGATATTTTGGTTTTCGTTCATTTTGTCATTAGTCAATAGTCCTTAGTCAGGAGTAAATACATCCGGCTATAGTAGATTTACTCACCACTCCCTCCTCACCACTCACCGTCAATAGTCATTAGTCAGGGGTGAATACATCTGGCTATCGTGGACTTCCTCACTACTCACCACTCACCACTCACCAATATGACTTCCCTTCTCACCCATGGTTTAATCCCTCCTTCAAAATAACCTCAATTTTCTTCACTGCATGATGAAAACTTGCTTTCAGCGCACCAGTTGATGTACCTAGTATTTCCTCCATTTGCTCATATTTCATCTCCTCAAAATAACGCATGATAAACACCTGTTTTTGTTTGGCCGGAAGGGTGTTTATTGCAGATTGCAATTTGTCTTTCAAAGTATCCCCATCCATCCAAACCTCTTCTTTTAAAGACCCAACATAAACATTGGTCTCAATTGGTTTACCGGAGTTATTTTTTCTGTACCGGTCCTGTAAAAAGGTGATGGATTCATTGGTTGCAATGCGATACAACCAGGTAAACAATTGACTATCTTCCCTGAAATTTGGCAATCCTTTCCAGGCTTTTATAAAACAATTCTGCACCACATCATTTGCATCATCGTGATCTGAAACCATACGGCGAACATGCCAGTAAATTTTTTTAGAATAAACCGATACGAGATGTTTGAAACCGAGATCCCTCGTTTTTTCTTGAAGACATAGTTGGAGGATCTCTTTATCGGACATAGGATGTAGGACGTAGGACATAGGACGTAGGATATAGGACTTGACATAGGACATGGGAAAAATGACATAGGACTTTGGAAAGATCAATATTGACTTTAGCCTACTGACTCCTGCCTATTGACTCCTGACTCCTGACCATTGTCGCCTGACCCCTGACCCCTGTCTCAACCTTTCCTCTGCATCACTTTTAATGCTGCATCCACTACGTGCTGTGTGCTCATACCGTATTTTGTGAGCAATTGTTCTGCAGTTCCGCTTTCGCCGAATTTATCGTGAACACCTACATATTCAATTGGTGCAGGCGTATTTTCACTTACAGTTTTTGCAATTGCACTTCCCAATCCACCAATAATCTGGTGTTCTTCGGCAGTTACCACACAACGTGTTTTAGCAACAGACTGTATGACTGCATCAACATCTAAAGGTTTAATGGTATGAATATTAATTAAATCGACCGAGTATCCCTTTTCTTCCAAAATTTTTGCGGCTTCAATTGCCTTGATCACGAGATGACCAGTTGCAAAAATGGAAACGTCTTTTCCATCCTGAATTTTCCAGGCTTTTCCAATTTCAAATTTTTCGGTGGCTGGATAAAAAATGGGCCATTTTGGTCTTCCGAATCGGAGATAAACCGGTCCGATATGCGCTGCTGCTGCAATTGTTGCTGCTTTGGTCTGATTGTAATCACATGGATTGATAACAACAAAATTTGGCAACATTTGCATCAAACCGATATCCTCCAGAATCTGGTGTGTAGCACCATCTTCCCCTAAAGTAACGCCTGCATGGGAAGCTGCGATCTTTACATTTTTATTGGAATAGGCAACCGACTGACGGATCTGGTCGTATACGCGACCTGTAGCAAAATTGGCAAAGGTACAGGCGAAGGGTATCTTACCTCCAACTGTCAGTCCTGCAGCAATTCCTGTCATATTTGCCTCGGCAATTCCGCATTGAAAAAATCGTTCGGGATGGTTTTTGATGAAATCGTCGAGTTTCAGGGAACCTACCAGGTCGGCACAAAGTGCCACAACTTCCGGGTTCAATTTTCCTAATTCCGTCATACCTGCGCCGAATCCGGAACGTGTATCTTTCTGATTGGTGTAATCTACATTTATCACTAGTACAATTTTTAGAGTCTGACGGTAAGTGCAGTTCCGGTAACAACCTCGAAGGTATATTCTTTAGTTGCAGCCATATCTTTTTTTGACAGATAACGGTAGATAACAGTATATTTTCCGGGCTGCAAAGCCAGTGTTTCCTTTAAGTTTGTATCGCTCAGCTCGTAAACTTCCTCCAATTTATTCTCTTTATTTTCATAGATCGCTCCGGCTATCTGTTCATTCTTGCTAAATGTGACATATCCGGGCGCCGAGATCTCAATTGTTGTGGTTTTGTCTTGTTCAACCTGAACTCCGCTTACCTTAATTACCGGCAAAGTTAAAATTTCAAGTTCATACTCACCAATTAATAATTTTTGACTGTTGTTGGAGGTTTGAGCGATAACGATCTTATTTTCCTTTTTGATGATACAATTTATCCTCCCTTTAAAGGTTTCGCCCTTCACATATACTTTCAAAAAACCCTGTGGTGCAGGTTCAGTAATGATATTTAATTCCCCTTTGGTGAGATCAATATTCTTTTTCCAAATTTCAGGTGTTGTGTGAATTTGAAGATCGTACCCTAAAGAAGGATCAAGTGTAATGGTATCAGGGTTCCCTTTAGGATTTAAGGTGTGGTAATAATTAAATCGGGCCTTTCCGTTTTCGGAATCCGTAAAGGTCATGAGCATATCTGTTTCAGTAGCATCCTTGTTTACATCCAAAAGATCCACTCTCGTAAAAACAGAATTAAATATTTTTGCGATAGTGGTGTTGATCACAAATTCAGTTTGTATTTCTGACTCAATATTTAAAAATTCACCCATGCAGGAAAACTGAGAATATTCCGTTGCGTCAATTCCTATTCCGATAACATAGGATTTAGTAATGATACCCGCATTTTTTAATCGCAAAACAACTTCGCAGGGATTTAATCCGCAAGATTCAAAACCATCGCTTACGAGAATTAAAATATTGCGATAATTTTTTGCATCAGGACCAAAATCCGAAATTGTTTGTTCAATGGAATAAGCAATTGGTGTAACCCCCTGCGGGCGAATATCATCCAATCGGTTATTTATTGCAAGTGCATTTTTTGATTTAAATGCAATTTCTAATTTAGAGTCCTCACAATCATTTACCGGTTGAGGGCTCTGATGACCATAAATCCGCATTGCCATTTGAACGTTCGGCATGTCATTTAAACTATCAGCAATGCCATTTACTACAGCATGCGCCGCGTACATTTTTGAATTTCTGTCCCAATTCTGTAACATACTTCTGGATGCATCTACTAAAAACAGCACACGTGTTGGCTGTGCGGGTTGCGCAAACAATTTTGTACCGATCAATAAGATCAGTATTACTAAAAATAATTTTGGATGATATATATTTCTTTTTTTCAATTTATAATTTCACTAATGCAGTTTTACTGCTTTTGATTGTAAAATTTGTCTCTTTTGTATTTGCTGATGCTTTTTTCAGATTGGACCTGCTGAATATTTTGTATTCTCCCGGAAGCAATTGAACCATTTCAGATGCTCCGGAGCCCATTAATGTTGATTCGTATATCTTTTCCAACTTTCCATCTGTTAGTGTATAAATACTATAAATTTTATTTTCGGGGGAAGAAATATTGAGTGTTCCCGGAAGTGGAATTTCTATTTTATTATCCACTCCGCCTTTAATTTGATAATTTTCATAGTGTATCCTTGGCAAGGTTAAGATATCAATATCATAAGTGCCGGAAATATATTTGTGTTTAGTATTAAAATTCTGCACATAAATTATTTCTCCGCTTTCATTATTTCTTACAACACATTGTTTTTCACTGAATGTAGTGCCGGTGCCCTCCGCAAGTTGCAAAGATCCGAGTGGCACATCCACTCCAATTATATTATGTTTTCCCGGAATTAATTCAACATCTTTTAATTCTACCTCAGGTGTTGAATGCACAACAATATTATATTTCCCAACGGGATTTAAATACAAGGTATCCGGTTGATTTTTTTCATCCGGAGTTTGCACGTAATTATATCGCACCTCTCCTGAAAAACTATCGTAAAATGTTATCTCAATATTTTTTTCTGTCGGCAAACCAAATGCATCAATCAAGTTGATCTGGGTTGTGGTAATATTTAATGCCTG
This sequence comes from Chitinophagales bacterium, assembly GCA_044227505.1. Lineage (GTDB taxonomy): Bacteria > Bacteroidota > Bacteroidia > Chitinophagales > BACL12 > UBA7236. The sequence goes on from JBGAWP010000074.1 coordinate 16,776, forward strand.
CGATATAACGATACTCATTGCATTAGAAAAAGCTTTTTCGTTTCCCGCATCATAATAACTTCCAACACATTCAAAATTCTTTTTATCGTCTTCTTTTAATCCGAGACCAATTACGAATGGTTTTAGTGTGATGCGTTTTTCTTTTAAAATATCAGTGCTTGCGCATGGATCTCCCTCACAATTTTCAATTCCATCGGTTATTAAAATAATGGAGTTAGTTCCTTCGGTTGAAATAAAATCACCAGCGGCTAGAAAAAGTGAATAAGCAATTGGAGTATAACCCTGGGGAGTGATCGTATTTAATTTTGCTTTGATAGTGGTTGCAGAATTTTTAGAAATAGACACTTCCAGTTTTGAATCCTCACAATTATGAGCAACCCGCGGACTTTGGTGACCAAAGATCCGAAGACCTATCTGCACATCAGGTTCGGCTTTTTGAATGCTGTCAATGGTTTTTACCACAAGTTTTTTGGCAACCTCCCATTTATTGGTATTGTTCCAGGGATCCACCATACTGCCGCTACCGTCCAGCAAAATGAGAATACGCTTAGTACTTCCTATAGGTTTAGTTTGGCTAAAGCCCGATACAGTAACGAAAATGGATAACAAAAGTAAAAGTTTGCGCATAGTCTGGCTCCGATAAAACGGATACAACCTCTAAAAGATTGTTTTGCAAATAAACAAAAATGCTGCCGTTCTTTTAGTGTCGTATGTTTCAGGCTTTAAACACCAGTGCGGCATGTGTGTATACTAAAGTTAGCAATAACGACGTGTATCCATGTTATGAGCAGTAAAAACTTGAATTACTCCGCTATCAGTAATTTTTGAGAGATGATATTTTTTCCCGAACGCACAACGCCAAAGTACATTCCGTTTTCCAACTCGAGAGGAAAAGCATTCATACCTGGATTTATTTTTAATTCCACAATTTTCTGACCCAGGTTATTGAATATTGTGAAAGTGGCATTTTTTTCAACAGGGAAATTAATTTGAAGATAAACCACATTGTTGTTGTGATACAATTGAATATCACCATTGTTTATTACTTCAACATTCTCAATAACGGGGTAGTTGAGTATCACCTGATTTGATTGCGGCGATAAGGTGTCTTCAATCCCATAAACACTTGCAACTGATAAAACATAAACATAATAGGGAACTCCCCAGCTGATCAAATTTCCTTCAGTATCCGTTGTTGCAGCATTGCCATTTAAAACCACGTCGTTTCCATCGGGAATTACTGTAAAATAATTTGGCAATTCTACTGCTTGTGCAGCAGTAACATCGAAATCAAAAGCAGTTGCAAAATCAACCAGATAAACTCTGTACTCTTCAATGGTTTGTTCTAATGTTGGGATGGAAAATGAAATTTTAATATCCTCTCCATTTCCGGTCTCTGCAATATCTTCTAAAGTGATGGAATTAACAACGGATGTTTGTGTTTCTATCGTAATTACTTCTGATGGTTCAGATAATGCATTTATTGCCGCGGACGTTCCATCGGCTACACTTAAAATAAAACTTTTATATTTTTCAGGATTAATAATATCTCCTTCCGAATCAGTAGAAAATTCGTTCAGGAAAATGGTGTAATTTATTTCACCGGGTGCAATGGAAATATAATTTTCAGCAGCAACTATTTCCGCATCTGCCATAGTAAATTCGTCGGCTATATCTTTTTTAACGATAATTAATCTGTATTCAGAAATACCTTGAATAGTTTCCGGCTCATCGAAGGCAACTTTAATATCCAATCCATTTCCAAGATCATCAATATCTGCAATCGCATTATTAAGTACGGAAGAAACGGCATCAATTAATTCCACAGATTCGGATTCTTTAGAGATCATATTTGCATAACCTGCCGCGGGATCCATTACATTTAAAATAAATAATTTATAGGGTTGCCCTACTGTGATCAAATCCCCATCACTATCTTGTGAAAGTGCTGTAAATGCTGCTGTGTATTCAATACTTCCATCAGGAATCACTTCAACATATTGCTCGGGTAAAAGTGTATTTGCAATATCAATGGTGAAGTCTTCGGCAATTGCTTTTTTTACACAAATAACGCGATACATATTAATATCTTCTTCATCGCCGGGTGCGGTAAAATTAAATTGAAGGTCTTCTCCTGTTCCGGAAATTCCCGCATCCTCCACTACATTCCAAATTGGTGTATAAGAAACTAATTCTGCAGTGATCGGTGTATTTGCAACGGACTCATATGCATAATCATGTATTGTAATTCCGGTTAAAATATTCACGCTCAGTCGCATCCAACCGTAATGCAGGGCACCATCCAAATACAATTGAATTCCCGCAAATTTATCTATAGCTCCTGCCCAATCTCCACCGCCAATAGCCTGATGATCGTAACTGCTGTAAATATTAAAATTTAACCGCTGATATAAACTGGCAAGGTTAAGTGAAAAATTTAATCCGCTGTCAATTATGTCTCCGGAATTAATTAAAGGGGCAACAGTAAATACAATTTGTGTAGCTCCTCCCGTATAGGTTGCCCAGGGCAATCCGGAATAGGTAACAGGAACAATTTGTGTACTGAATGCAACTTTATTATCACCCAATGGATTAATTCGCAATTTTAATTCTGCTGATGTAAACGAAGTAACAGTTTCCGCATTAAAAACCAATTTAAAATCAACATCTCCATCATTGTCCATATCAATTTGAACTTCATCCGTAAATGCTGTTTCATCAGGATCAACATCGGTATAAATTACTTGTGTATTCGCGGCATTGCTTAACAATAAAAAGGCAGAAGAAAACAGGGAGTAGTTTGATAATTTATGAAGTTGTTCCTTTTTCACGATTTAATCGAATTAATCAGGATGAAAGTTACGGAAAATTCGTGAAGCGTGAGGCGTCCTCCTTCGCTAAAGCTACGGCGGACAAATGAATCGTGAAACTGGGAAGCATAAACATTTGAACGTCAATCTTGCTAGTGAATTTTAGCTTAATTGTAGAGACGCAATGCATTGCGTCTCTACAATTAAGCTAAAATTCACGCCCTGCGAAGG
>JBGAWP010000075.1:0-10503 GCA_044227505.1 Chitinophagales bacterium
TCGTTTTATTTGTAGTGTTTAGTTAGAAATAGGAAGTAGGAAATAAGAACTAAAATTTTCCATCCAAAATCAAAGTAAAAATTGTCAATTGTCAATTGCAAAGATTTCCCATCCAAAATCAAAGCCCCAATTCTCAATTCTCAACTCTCAATTCTTAAGAATTCTCTAGCCCACCCATTCTTTGAAATAAGAACTAAAATTTCCAATCCCGGATCAAAGTAAAAATTGTCAATTGTCAATTTTAATCTCCGTTCCCGACATGTCAAGGATTTTGAGAAATTCCTGTTCCAATACTGGCGAAACAGATAATCTGCTTATTCGCACCAGTGGCATTTCTGCAAGTGATTTTTCGGCTTTAATTTGTTTGAGGGTGACAGGATTTTTTAATTTTTTTTCTGCTTTTACATCCACAGCATACCATTCGCCTTCTGTTGCGGTGGGATCTAAATATGCTTCTTTAATTACCGTAGCAATTCCCACCACTGCACTTTCTCCACCACTGTGATAATATAAACAGATGTCACCCTTCTTCATTGCCCGCAAATGAATCCTCGCAGCGTAATTTCTAATTCCTGTCCACGCAGTTTTTTTCTCCTTCGCAAATGTTTCCCAACCATATGTTTCGGGTTCTGATTTTATTAACCAATAATTTGATGACATCGATTTTTCGTTTAGGGTAAAGTTAACAAGGTTTGTTCTGACATGTAGTAGATCTCCTGCGTCGATCACTACATGTTTCAGTTCTGAGTTCTGTGTTCTGAGTTCAATACGGAGGATAATCACCCGGGCGTGTATTGTTTGATGCCTGCCTGGCGACTGCCGGCAGACAGGTTCTTTATTCCTTGTTCTTTATTCGATATTGTTGTTCTGGGTTCTGAGTTCTGGGTTCTGGGTTCTGTGTTCTGTGTTCTGGGTTCAATTCGGAGGATAATCACCCGGACGTGTATTGTTTGATGCCTGCCTGGCGACTGCCGGCAGACAGGTTCTTTATTCCTTGTTCTTTACCTGCCTGACGCTGACGCTGTTGGCAGGCAGGTTCGATATTGTTGTTCTCGGTTCACTTCGAAGCATAATCTCCCGGGCTTTCATCCTCACCACTCCCCACTCACCATTCACCCAAAAAAAATCCCGCCGAAAAACTCCGGCGGGATCTGAATTAAATATCAAAACCAATTACTCTTTTCCAGTCTCATCAGTTTCTTCTGTTGTTTCGGTTTCCTCTGCGGATTCTTCTTTAACAGGTTCAGATTTAGCTGCTTTCGGTTCCTTGGCTTTTTTCTCGGCTTTGGCAGATGTTTTTTCATCTTGTTCCATTTGCTCTTTCAATTGTGAAAGAACATCAAGTTCGCCAAGTGTGGTTTTTTCCAAACCTTTTTGCACTTTATTAAGCTGAGTTTTTCCTTTTTTATCATCGCGTTTACGAGTCTTATCCTGTTCACGACGTTCTTCATCCATATTATCTCTCAGGAATTTAGAATGTGATACAAGAATTCTCTTATCGTTGCGATCAAATTCAATCACTTTAAATGATAACATTTCTTCAACAGCTGCAGTGGTACCATCCGCTTTTTCCAAATGTTTATTCGGAGCATATCCTTCCAAACCATAAGGTAAAGAAACAACAGCACCTTTATCATCTTTGCGAATAATAGTTGCCTCGTGAATAGAACCAACAGGGAATACATTTTCAAAAGTATCCCAAGGATCCTCTTCAATTTGTTTGTGGCCGAGACTTATCTTTCTGTTTTCCTCATCAATTTCCATGATGATAACATCCAGATTTTCGCCGATCTTCACATATTCTGCAGGGTGATTTAAACGTTTGATCCAGCTCAGGTCACTGATGTGAACCATACCGCCAACATTTTCATCCAACTCAACAAATACGCCGTAGTTAGTGATGTTTTTCACTAAACCTTTATGGCGACTTCCGATAGGATATTTGTCTTTAGCGCTCTTCCACGGATCTTCGGTCATTTGTTTAACCGACAACGACATTTTGCGTTCTTCGCGATCAAGTGTTACCACTTTAGCTTCAAATTCCTGATTAACGGTAAAGAATTCTTTACTGTTTATCGGTTGATTGCTCCAGGTAATTTCCGAAACGTGAATTAATCCTTCAACACCAGGCTGTATTTCCAAGAAAGCACCGTAATCTTCAATATTTACGATCTTTCCTTTTACTATACTGCCAACTTCAATGGAAGGATCAAGAATTTCCCAAGGATGCGGAGTAAGTTGTTTTAAACCTAAAGAGATACGTTTTTTGTTATCATCGAAATCGAGTACAACCACATTTAATTTCTGGTTCATCTGCAATACTTCATTCGGATGATTGATTCGTCCCCATGAAATATCCGTGATATACAATAAACCATCAACGCCACCAAGATCGATAAATGCACCGAAATCAGTAATGTTTTTGATAGTTCCTTCCAACACCTGACCTTTCTCGAGTTTACCGATAATTTCCTGACGTTGCGTTTCAATATCACTTTCAATCAAGGCTTTATGAGATACAACAGCATTCTTAATGGTCTCGTTGATCTTCACAACTTTGAATTCCATTTTCTTGCCTACATATCCGTCATAATCCGTGATCGGTTTAACATCAATTTGAGAACCCGGTAAAAATGTTTCAATACCAAATACTTCCACAATAAGTCCGCCTTTGGTTTTGCTGATGATGTTACCTGTAACAATAACTTCATTTTTGTAAGCATCCACAATTTTCTCCCAGGCCTTCATCATTTTCGCGCTCTTGCGGCTCAAATTCAGTTGACCTTTACCATCTTCTTTGCTTACAACATACACTTCCACTTCCATTCCAACTTTCAGTTCCTCAAGGTCGCGAAACTCTGTTTTTGAAACAAGTCCGTCGCTTTTGTAACCAACGTTAAGAATTACATCAGAATCGGTTAATCCTACAATTGTTGCATTAATGATCTCGTTATCGTTAAGGGTTTTAAAAGTGCCCTCATACGTAACTTCCATTTTGTCGCTTTCGTCTTTCGAATAAGTAATACGATTGCGTTTATCCACGTTCCAATCAAAATCATCATGCGCAGTCGCTACTGTTTCTGCTACTTCTTTTTCGATGGTTACGGGATTTTCTTTTACGGATTCAACTACAGTGTCAGTAGTTTCCGTGTTTTGTGAGTCTTCCAACTCAGGTAGTTCTTGGTTATCCAAGGTAAAATTTTTAAAAAGGTGAATTTAAATTTCAGCCGAAACTGAACCTTTTGTAATCCGCCATTCAGCGGCAAAACAAAGGGAGTGCGAAGATACGCAAATAATTCGAAGAATCGAAGGGAGAAGGGAGAAGATTCGAACCTGCCTGCCGGCAGGCAGGGGGGAAAGGTTCTAAGGATCTAAGGATCTAAGGAAGGAAGAGGGGTAAGGTTGAAAAAGGGGGTAACAGCATTCAAAACTGTGACTGTGACTGTGACTGTGACTGGCCCCCAGCCCCATAGGGGAGTTTGCTTTTCGTAAATTTGAATGTTTAATACTGAGGAATAATCTCCAATTTAAGCAACTGTGACTGCGACTGTGACTGCGACTACCACTACCAGAGGTTTCTCACCAAACACAAAATGATAATAAGCAAATACCGGCTCAATTCCTCCCTCACCTCCACGCGCTTTTCGCTGCAAGTCCTCGCTCGTTCCTCGCTCCGGGCTTTCCGCTACAATCGCGGCTAGAAAGCGGGCGCGGCGGTTCTTCAAGGCTTTTCAATGCCTCCGATTCAAACTTGGAAATAGACCTAAAGGATTAAGATTCAGTGAAGGCTTAATGAGTTTGCAGGGTTTAGTTCGGAGGTTGAATTATTCTAATCATCAAACAATCATTGCGATTTGTTGAAGGGGTTGAAATAGTTTATTTCGGAGGAATACGTTCCAATCCTACAAATTTGTCCTCCCACGCCGTGGTTTGGTGTTTTTCACCAATGAAGGAAGTCCCGTTAGGGACGAAATATCGGTAGCATTTATCCAAACCGGTACACCCAAGTCCTGTAGGGACGGCATATAGGAAATGTTCAAACGGAGAAAGATCTTCATGTTTAAGAAATGGTGAATTAGAATATTGAAACCAACCATTTTTTAACTATAATGCATCATTAAAAATAAGATTGTTTCCAAAATATTTTTTCATTTCGTCCCTACAGGACTTGTGTAATTTTGTTTTGTTATTATCTACCGATATGCCGTCCCGCTGGGACTAAAGTAATTTTTATCCTTTTTAAATCCGCCCAATCCGCGTCATCAGCGCCTGCCAGACTATTGGCGGGTTCCACTTTTTTTCTATCCTTTGAACCCAACTTCCGAATCCAATACTCCAACTACCAATCACAAATCAATCCAAGTCCCACCGTTTGTTTTCCTATGTCATTTTTCCCTTGTCCTATGTCCTGTCATATGTCCTGTATCCTATATCCCGTGTCCCTCCTAAGTGTGTCAATTCTGAGTGTTCAGGTATACTTTAACATACTCCGTATCAGCCGTAACCTTTATCAAAAAAATATACTCGATCGCATCCGTATGCTCAAACCTATAAACCTTATAACCATCCACTTCCTTAACATAATCCTTTTCCAATTCCGTTATCATTTTGGTGAAAAGCGGTAATTTATTGGGACCAATATTGTAAACGATCTCTACGGCGTCGGTTTTTTTGGTGACGAAACAAAAGCCATCGTCAGTGCCAGGTTTGGCTTCGCAGGTGTAAGAAATTCCTAAATCACCAAAATCATCGCGCACTTTTGTGATGAGTTTCATTCCCCGTTCCCAATCGCCCAAAGTCATGGTAAACATGGATGCAACATTCGTTGCGGATATGAGCGGATAAACATTTCCGCTTTCTGTTGTTGTTCTGCTTATGCGCTGCGCATTTGCACTGAATAAAAATCCCAATAAAAATAGGAGAAGTACCTGTGTGTGCTTCTTCATAACTGTGTGATTTATTTGACAGTATAAAAATATATACGATTTCGCTAATAAGCAAAAAACGCTCCATATTCTGAAACCCAGGAGAAACAGAGGTCTGCAACGATTTTAAAGTTTAACAAAATTTCCCGCTCTGAAACTCTCATCCGACAAAATAATTAAACGATAAATTCCACCGGGAAGATCTGCACTATTTATTAATTGGTTATTGAGTTTACCTGATTGCATTAATTGTCCCGACATATTATAAATAACATAATTTGATAAATCATCCGCTGCTTCAATATTTATAAAATTCTCCACTGGATTTGGAAAAACTATTAATTCATTATTGTTTTCAAAACTTTCAATAGCAATACCAAGCCAATCAAAATCTTCACTAAAAAAAGTACATCCGTTTTCAAAAGTTACGGCAACAGAATAAAGACCTCCAACGTTTGAATAATAATGCGCTTCCGTTGCACCATCAATAATTTCTCCATTAAAATACCACTGATAACTTTCTCCTTCCCCTGCATAAAATTCACCGGCATCCAAAGTAATTATGATCACGGGTTCCGGATTTAATAAAACTTCGTATGTGGCATTTGTTTTACAGCCAAGGGAATCGGTAATTGTTACCAAATAACTGCTATTTATTAACGAATCAATTAATAAAGTACTATCTCCTGTCGACCAATTAATTTCATAAGGCTCTATTGCACCATCAACAATTAAATTAATACTGCCATTCATTGCTTCCACGCAATCGGCGTTTATAATGGTTTCTGTTACATTCACTATCGGACAAAGATCTTTCAATTTATAAATAATTCCCGTTTCGCGCACTACACAATATAATTCACCTGCATTATCTTCTCCAAAAGAAACCACACCAAATAATAAGGAAGGATAAATATTGGATATCCATCCCATTACATCATCATATTTATAGGTATAAAAATTACCTGTTACATAATCGCAGCAAAAATAAATTCCCTGCATACCTGGAAACATATCACCTCTGTAAACATATCCACCGGTTACGGAATATCCACCCGTAGAATCGTTGTGCGGATATTCGAATAATGGAAAAGTGTAATCCACTCCTGCATCACAACTATCAAAATTATATTCGGCATTCGATTCATAACATCTCCAGCCATAATTATTCCCACCGGCAGATCCGGCTGGCTCAAAATTAATTTCCTCCCAAAGATCATGACCAACATCCGGCAACCACATATCGCCCGTCAATTTATCAAAAGAAAATCTCCAGGGATTGCGCAAACCGATTGCCCAAATTTCATTTAAGGTGTCAGTTGCTCCATAAAAAGGATTGGTAGTTGGTATTTCATAAGGCAAAACTCCGTCAACATCTATTCGCAACATTTTTCCTAAATACGTTTGCGGATTTTGTGCGCGATTATCCGGATCACCGGGTTCTCCATCTGTAACCACTCCCCCATCTCCCAAAGGAAAATATAAATATCCATCGGGACCAAAATGCATGTCGCCGGCTTTATGAACTCTATATGGTTGTTCTACAATTAATAATATTTCTTCAGATGTTGGATCTGCAAGATCTGGATCAACCGGATCAACAGAAAATCTGGAGATGACAGAATTTTCATCGTTATTAATATAATTCACATAAAAATATCCGTTCGTGGCATAATTGGGATGAAAGACTGCACCCAAAAAACCATGTGCATTATAGATGGATTCTACCCTGTCGTTAATATCTAAAAAAGGAATAGGTTCAACCATTCCATCAGGTCTTATTATTCTCAAAAAGCCATCCTGACAAATTACAAATACGCGTTCATCGCCGGCATTAATTAATCCGACTGGTTTTATGAAGCCGGTTGCAAATTCTTCGAGTTGTAATACCGGTTGGCAATAAAGCTCAAAACTAAAAATCAGACAAAACAGTAAGACAAAAAATTTCATAGGTTTACTTTATTATTTAAAGGTATCGTTTGAATTGCTCATTTTTAGAAGTTTTGCATGAACAATACGATCTAATGTATGAAATGCAGGTTCTGCAATGTGAAATGCAACATTCGATGAGTCAAAATGGAAAGATAAAAATGAACTGGGGACACCTTCATTTTCAGCGTAGCATCAAAAATTTCATTATTATTTTTATATATACAAGGGTAATTAAATTATTAAGAAATCAAAATTCAGCTCCAAGTGTTTAATAGAAGTTACATCAGGTTTTGCCACCTTTTGTTTGACCAAAAGGTGGCGCCAAAAGTCAAGCCTGCCCGACGAATTCATTCAGGCGGGGGCTGCAGCATGCAGCTTTATGTCCCTAATGCTTGCCACCCGGAGCGAAAAAGGCGCCATACCATGCCAAAATTATCTTCTACGCGTTGGAATTAACTCTATAATCAAATTATTTTTTCCGCCGGACGGATGGCGCTTATTTTCGCTCAAATTCTACTATCATTGGCGCTTTTGTTTTGATGTGGCGGCGCATAAGGGACATTAAAGCCACCTGCTGATGCCCGCCCTCAGCCCCCTAAACTAATATTAAGGATCAAAATTCTTTGTTTTAATTTGAGCCGTATAATATGAATTTATTCAATTAATAAATTAAGGGTTAGTGAGTACAATTAAAAATAGTAAGTGTTAATTTAATACAAATAGATCAACTATAATTACTCACTCCCCAACTTTTCTTACTGACCTGTGAACGGTTTATTTATTTATGTAATATTTTATTTTTGTTTTGCAGAACCATTAATAGAATTTGAAAACCACCTTCAACAGTCCAAATTTTATATTGTTTCTTTAAGATATTTCGAAAGCCAGGGTTTAAATTTGTGCCATGTCTAAAATTACACATATCACTACCATCCTCTTCCTTTTGGTTTCCTGCATACTGGAGTCACAGAATTCTATTAGGGCGTACGTGAAAGAGAATACAGTTAAAATAAATAACATCGATCCTTACACAGGTGATTTCACCGACCTTGAAGCTTTCGGCAATGCAATCGGAGATGCCAAGATCGTTATGCTGGGTGAACAAGATCACGGTGATGCGGCGGCATTTCTTGCAAAAACCTGGCTCATAAAATATTTGCACGAAGTAAAGGGTTTTAATGTACTGGCTTTTGAAAGTGATTTTTTTGCATTAAATGAGGGATGGGAAAATTTGAACAAAAATTCTGATGATATTGATTCGTTTATAAGGGGTAATATCTTTCCTTTATGGACAGCTTGCGATGGTTGTCAGGAATTGTTTTTTAATTACATTCCGGAGACATTTTCTACCGAAAAGCCATTACACCTTTCCGGTTTCGACAGCCAACTTTTCCTGAACCATTCCTATTATTTACTCCGTGAAAAATTAGATAGCGTAATGCGCCATTATAAATTACCAATTGTACGGGATTTAAAGTATGATTCAGAAATTTTACCATTGATTGATTCCACTACAGGTTGGCCTAATCATTATGCAGATTCCAATTTGTATTCCAAGTGCGAATTCTATTTCAATCAAATAAGAACAGAGATGTTAACCACATTGAAAGTGGATGATTTTTGGGTATTAATAATGGATAATTTATTGGCTGCCAACCGGGAATTTAAAGATATAGATATTGGTGATAAAGACTATCAAATTAGAGATTTGCAAATGGCAAAAAATATTACCTGGCTTAACGAGGTAAAATATCCCAATGAAAAAATTATTATTTGGGCACATAATTATCATATTTCAAAACAATACATGGATGAAACGGAAAAGTATTATGGGCAAACTTCTATGGGAGGATATCTATCAAGAGATACAGCATTAATAAAACAAACTTATGTACTCGGATTTACTTCTTATAATGGCACAACAGGAAGAGTACCGGATAACCGTATTTATTACACCAAAAACAAGAAACGCAGCTTTGAAGGCTGGGTTGATGAATCTTATAATTATGGATTTATTGACTTTAAAAATTTTGAGGGTGACCACAACAAGAAATTCGTAATGAAAGGGGAATTGCATGAACATTCCAAAGAAGCATGGATGACAAAATATGATGGTTATTTTTATATGAAAACAATGTTTCCTTGTATAGATTTAAGGTAGTATCGCACGCGAGATGTTTTCAAAAATATAAATTGAATAATTTATTGGTGAAGATCTCTGACTTTTGCCAAAGCCCATTGTAATTGTTCTTCCATCGATAATTCAGAATTATCCAATTCAATCGCATCCTCTGCTTTTTTTAGCGGGCTATCGGTTCGTGTGGTTTCCTCGTGGTCACGTTTTACTAAATTATTTCTGATATCATCCTCACTCACCATAATTCCATTCGATTGCAATTCCAATAATCTACGTTGAACACGCACTTCCATTTTTGCAGTCACAAATATTTTTAATTCAGCCTCTGGAAAAACAACGGTGCCAATATCTCTTCCATCCATCACAATTCCTTTTTGTTTGCCGATCTCTTGTTGTTGTTTAACTAAAAATTTTCTGACAGCCGAAACTGCAGCAACCTCACTTACCTTATTCGAAACTTCAATTCCCCGAATTTCTTCTTCCACATTCTTTCCATTCAAGAAAGTAAAATATTTATTTCCCGAAGCATCAAATTGGAAATTGATTTTTATTTGCCCCAATGCTTCATTAAGTAGATTCCCATTTTTCCAATCCACATCATTTTCCAATAAATACAAAGTAACTGCCCTATACATTGCCCCAGTATCTAAAAATAAATAGTGCAATTCCTCCGCCAATTGTTTTGCCAAAGTGCTTTTCCCACAACCTGCGTAACCGTCTATTGCGATAATGATTTTCATTTTTTTGTTCTGGGTTCTGACATGTAGTAGATCTCCTTCGTCGATCACTACATGTTCCGGTTCTGGGTTCTTCCATTGTCAATTGTCAATTGTCAATTGTCAATTTTTTTTCGGCTGTTCCATTCTCCATTCTCAACTCTCAATTCTCAATTATTTAAAGATTTCATTCAAATTCGCCGCGATCGTAATATGATTTGTTCCTCCTGCCTGCGAATAAAATTCGTGGCCGTAATCGATGGAATATTTTTTTATTTTTATTCCGAACCCAAGTGCAAAACCGGTTAGTCCTCTTCTTGTTTCGATCGACATTTCTTTTCTGGTCATGTGATCATAACCTCCGCGAAGCATAAAATTTTTGCCGAAATAAAATTCTCCGGCAATATTTAGATGTTGAGCAATTTTATCGACTGTATATTTCTTTTCAGTGGATGTTGAATCGGCTCCAAAAATATTTACATCAGAAACTGCATTCGGATCATCGTAACGAATATCAAAAGATTGCAGATCATGCATGGTAAAACTGATGCGCAGCGGTAAATGTTTTAATCTTTTGGAAAGTGCAAAATCAATTTCAAAAGGCAATGCTTCATAATTATTTTCGGTAAATGGTTTGAATTGCGTTCCCGCATTGCGCATAACAAGTGCCGCAGTAAATAATCTCGCAGTATCCACATATACTGCTCCCAGATCAGCTGCCATTCCAAAAGAATTATAGGATTCCAGTTGCGAATACAACATTTTAACACTAACACCATATCGCAATTTATTC
>JBGAWP010000075.1:10513-19702 GCA_044227505.1 Chitinophagales bacterium
CACTCCATAGGATGCTCCCCACTGTGCTGCGTACTCTCCACCGCTAAATGTCCCCAATTGGTCGCCGTTTGCCTCGGTCAGTTTAAAAGTTCCATAGGCGCGGTAAAGTAATCCTCCGCCCATGGTAATATTTTTATTTTCCAGCGTTTTGGCATATCCAACCGTCCCTTGGTTTATAACTCCGGGAGTAAGTGCATGACTCAAACTCAATCTTTTATCCATCAAAGGATTTAACAAAGCCGGATTCTGAAAAACAAAGGCAACATCATGATCAAAGGTGCTGATATTCAATCCCGAAAGCCCGCTTATCCTCGCTGAGGGCGACATTCCCAAATAAGAATAGGTATAACTGCCGCCAAACTGCGCGCGCAGTGAAAAGAAACAAAATGTAAAAAGACCTACTAAAACTATCCGCATTTTCAACCGGTTATTGCCCTAAACGTAAAATTGTGTGAAAAATTTTGTTTTGCAAAGATAGTGAATGGTGAATGGTGAGTGGTGAGTGGTGAGTTTGGGTGAGTAGGGTGGGAAGTGGTGAGTGGGTGGCGAGAGTTGGGATTGGAGAAATACGTTCTGGTTGAAAGAATGAGTTAACTTATTAACTTTTTGAAACTGGAGTAAATTCCTTTCATAAATCCGGGGAGCATAAACATGGGATCGTCAATTTAGCAAGTAAATTTTTGTTCAATTGTAGAGATGCAATGCATTTCGTCTCTACAATTGAGCAAAAATTTACGTCATGCGAAGGTAAAATTTCAATCCGGAGCATACTCACCATTCACCATTCACCACTATCCCTTTTATTCCAACTTTTTTTTATCCGTTTAAATCTGCCAAATCAGCGTCATCCGCGCCTGCCTGCTGACCGCGTCAGGCAGGTTCCCCTTTTTTTACAACCTTTCCTTTCTTTTGCACATGATGATCTCTTTAATTCCCATGCGTTTTGCGGCTAATACTTTTTCTTTAATTCCTCCAACGGGTAATACTTTTCCGCGTAGGGTAATTTCACCGGTCATGGCAAAATATTGTTTTACTCTTCTTCCTGTAAATGCAGATACTAATGAAGTTAACATTGTAATACCTGCACTCGGACCATCTTTTGGAATTGCTCCTTCGGGAACGTGTACGTGAATATTTGTTGTTTCAAAAATTTCAGGTTTAATTCCGAGTTGTGTTGCATGCGAACGAATATAACTCAATGCTGTGGATGCACTTTCTTTCATTACATCACCCAGATTTCCGGTGAGTTGTAAAGTGCCTTTTCCGGTGCTCAACGAACTTTCAATAAATAATACATCACCACCAACGGAAGTCCATGCAAGTCCGATAACAACACCCGGAGGATTTATTTCAATAATAGAATCCTTATCAAATTTTGTAGGTCCTAATATTTTTTCAATGTCGGCAGGTTTAATTGCTTTATTGTATTTTTCTTTTGTTACAACAGATTTCGCAACACGACGCATAACCGAAGCTATCTGACGATCTAGATCGCGCACTCCGCTTTCACGGGTATAATCCTGAATTATTTTTTGTAATGCTGCATCATTTATAGTTACATCCTTTTGTTTTAAACCGTGTTCTTTGCGTTGTTTCGGAACAAGATGTCTGTTTGCGATCTGTACCTTTTCTTCACCGGAGTATCCGCTCACATAAATAATTTCCATACGATCGCGCAATGCAGGTTGAATGGTATTTAAATTATTTGCAGTGGCAATGAATAATACTTTGGAAAGATCGTATTCCAATTCCAAATAATTATCGTAAAAAGAGCTGTTTTGTTCCGGATCCAACACCTCCAATAATGCACTGGAAGGATCGCCTCTGAAATCGGTACCAACTTTATCAATTTCATCTAAAATAAAAACGGGATTGGAAGATTTTACTCTTTTTATTGATTGCACCACTCGTCCCGGCATAGCACCAATATATGTTTTTCTATGCCCGCGAATTTCACTTTCATCGTGCAATCCTCCCAAACTCATACGCACGTACTTTCTTCCCAAAGCCTTTGCCAGCGATTGTCCCAGAGATGTTTTACCAACACCGGGAGGGCCAACAAGACATAATATCGGCGATTTCATATCCCCTTTTAATTTTAAAACGGCGAGATATTCCAATAATCTTTCTTTTACCTTATCCAAACCAAAATGATCTTCATCCATTATTGTTTTGGCATTTTTAAGGTCGAAATTATCTTCTGTAAATTCGTTCCACGGAAGTTCCAGCAACATTTCTATGTAATTGGTAATTACACCATATTCCGCAGCATTGGGATTTATCCGTTGTAATTTTTCAATTTCTTTATTAAAAACATCCTGAACGTTCTTATTCCATTTTTTTTCCGTTGCTCTTAATTTATATCTTTTTACTTCTTCTTCCTGCGCATTTCCGCCAAGCTCTTCCTGAATTGTACGCATTTGCTGATTCAGAAAATAATCGCGCTGCTGTTTATCCAGATCGGTGCGCACTTTATTCTGAATTTTATTTTTTAACTCGAGCATTTGCAATTCATTGTTCAAATGATCGAGAATTAATTGAGCGCGTGTATGCAGATCGTCCGTCTCCAATAATTTTTGTTTATCAGCTACATCAATTTGCAAATTGGAAGAAACAAAATGAATGAGAAATACCGGAGAATTAATATTTTTTAATACCACCGTTGCTTCCTGCGGGATATTCGGAGATATTTTAATAATATTAGATGCAAGATCCTTTATAGTGGAAACTACAGCAGTAAATTCTTTTTTATCGTTGTGGATCTTATCTTCCAGCAAAGTGATCTTTGCCTGTAAAAAAGGTTCTTCGGTAGTGTATTCATTTACTACAAATCTTTTTTTTCCCTGAATTATCACAGTTGTACTTCCATCAGGCATTTTTAACTGCTTGATCACACGGGCAATAGTTCCGGTTCTGTGAATTTGAGAAATATCCGGATCTTCAATGCTGCCGTCCATTTGTGACAAAACGCCAATAAGTTTATTCCCCTTAAAAGCATTTTGAAGAGCTTTTATAGATTTTTCTCTCCCTACCGTGATTGGCAATACAACTCCCGGAAACAGAACAGTGTTGCGCAAAGGCATTATTGCTATGGTTTCAGGGTAATCAATCTTTACCTGATCATCATCTTCTTCCAACGATAAAATAGGCATAAACTCTACATCATCATCCATCATCGGGGAAAATATATTATCGTCAAATCCGAATTCTTTCATATGTTAAACCCTTTTTCTTTAACCAAATGGTAACTCGAGGGCAGAATCTTCTCTTCCAATAGTCATGCCTTGCAAAAATAACGGGTTATAAGCCCCAAAAAACATGACAAAAAACGAAATTTTACTGACATTTTGATAGATTTGCATAAATTATGGTTGAGACTCTTCTCTATAAAAAACTGTTTATTTATCTCCTTCCTTTCAATTTTTTGGTGGGTGAATATAATCTGGGGTTGCAATATAGGTTCAGCGAAGAATGGGCCTTTGACATTAATGCAGGTTATATAAACGATATAGAGGGTTCTTATACCGCCGACACCTATGAAAATCTGCTTAACTCCGGTATTTTTTACTATTACGGACCCTTTGCCAAATTTTCCATGTTATCGGTAATTCCTCGAGGGCCGAATCCATTAAAAACCGATTATAATCAGATGGAAGTCGCCTACAAATTTTTAAGTTTTGATGAACTGGATTTTGAAGATGAAAGTGAGGAAGGGAAACTGTTTAACATCACAGAATCGATGCATGCCATCAGCCTATCGTGGAAGGCAGGATATAATATAATACCCAGAGATATTTTTGAACTGAATGGTTTTTTAGGATTCGGATTACAGGTGCGATTTAAGGATACGCTTGTAAACAGTTATGGTTATAATTATCATTCCGATCAATTTAATTTATATGAGCGCAGTAATTCCACACAGGTAGTTCCGCTTTTTCATTTGGGATTTAAAATCGGATTTAAGGCCGTACAAAATATCCCGGATTAAATTTAATTTATTATCATTGCTTTCGAAAACTCTTATCTGATGAATAAAATACTCCTCCCCTTCCTCTTATGTTTTATCATTATTAATTCAATAAATGCACAATCCCTTGATTTTCAACAGTTCAAGAGTTTACGGTCGGCAGGAACCGTTCCGGAAGATTTTACAAAACTCTCTTCTGAAAAATTTCAGGAGGACCGCGAAAATATTTCCTGGGGAAATTCCAGCGAAAGGCGAGATCAGGAAACTTTTTTGTTGGAATCCAATTTTTTAATGGATGATATTTTACACAGCGGCAGGGTAATTTTCGGTGATCCGGTAACTAATTATTTAAACGAATTAAAGGATATCATTTTTGAAGATGATAAAGAAACCGGCGAAAAAATCAGGATTTATACCTTATTGTCGAACGAGGTGAATGCATTTACATCCGACAATGGGATAGTATTGGTTACCAGCGGTTTACTTGCTCAAGTGGAAAATGAGGCGCAGATCGTATTTATTTTGTGCCATGAATTTAATCACTTTATCAAAAAACACGCTATTAATAATTATGTCGAGAACCAACGAATTGAACGAGGGGCAGGAATTTACAGAAGTTTAGGAGCCGGAGAAGTTGATCTGGAAAAGTTTCGTTATTCGAAAGATCTGGAAAGTGAGGCTGATGACCTTGGGCTTTATTTATTTAAAAAAACAAACTACAGCATAGCGGATGCACAGGGTGTATTTGATGTACTTTTATATTCTTATCTTCCTTTTGATGAAGTTGAATTTGACACTACTTTTTTTGATGACGAATCTTATAATTTTCCCAACGAATATTTTATTGATACAGTAAGTGCTATTACCGCTGAAGAAGATTATGATGATGAAGAAAGCACGCATCCGAACATTAAAAAAAGAAGAGATGCAATGTTGATCGCCGCAAAAGAAATTAAGGAAGAAGGCAGACAAACATTTATTGTTGGGGAAGAGAAATTCAGATATATTCAAAAATTATGCAGATTTCAGGGCTGTGAGATCTACTTGAGCGATATTGAATATGAGGATGCAATTTATCAGGCTTATTTATTATTGCTTGAAGATTCTACCAACCAATATCTTAAAAATGTGATCACACAGGCGCTTTATGGATTAAGCATGTATCATAATGCGGATGCCACTCCCGACTGGCATAAATATTATAAAAAAGTGGAAGGTAATTCCCAGCAGGTTTTTTATTTTATGTATAAGATCCCTGCACACGACCTGAATGTTCTCGCCTTGAAACATGCATGGGAATCGCATCTTGCAGAGCCGGAAAACAAACAAATGCATGATATCTGCAAACAGCTCGCCGAGGAACTTGTAAATAAAAATGATGGTTTTCTTTCTGATTTTTATGATGCACAAAGAGTAAAGGCATTGGAAGTTAAAAACAAATTAGAGGAAGCAGATACGGTTACGGCGGTAATTGAGAAAGAAGCTAAGGTTGAAAAAGTAAAAACCAAATACGATAAAATAAAAAAAGAATTACCTGTAACCATAGAAAAAAAAGAACAAATTAAAACCACATATTGGAAATATGCTTTTGTTGATTATATGGAAGATCCCTCTTTTACTTATCTTTTTGATATAGATAAAGAAGAGGTGAAGGAAGATTACAAGTATAAATCGAAAAATGATAAAATAGAATATAATTTAGGTTTAAATGAGATCGTGGTAGTAGATCCGGTTTATGTAAGTATAGATGAAAGAAGCAAAAATCCGGTAGAATACGAAGCTGCAGAAAGTGCAAGATTGGAATTAAAGGATAAAATATTTACAAGTGCAGAAAAACTTGATCTGAAGGTAGAATATGTAGATCACAACGGCATAGAACCCAACGACGCTGAAACGTTTAACGACCTCGCCTTGCTCAACAGATGGATAAGCGAAAAACTGGATCATCTGGATGAGGAAGTGGATATGATAAATACCACGAATGATGAATTTGCCGAACTTGCAACTAAATATAATATTGAAAATTTTGCATGGATGGGTATTATTGCATTCCGGGAAAAGGAGAGATATATTGGAGGAAAAATAGTATTGTGCTTATTTTATCCGGCAGCTCCATTTTTAATTTACGATATGATCAAACCAAATTTCAGCACCTTTTATTTTACTTTGGTTGTGAACAGCAAAACAGGCATGGTAGATATGCAGTTCTTCAACAGAACAAAGGTGAATGATAACGAATCAAGTCAGAACAGCAATATTTATTATATGCTTCAACAAATAAAAACAAAACATAAAAAATGAAAGGCCTCTTAATTAATCTGATCTTTGTTTTGTTTGTTATAAATGGTATAACACAAAATCCCGGGTATATGGGAAGTAAGTGGGTGGTATATGGCTCCACAGCTTTATCGCCGGCTTTAAATAAAAGATATCTTGAAGTGGATCAGGAAGGAAATTCTTCCGTAAGTAATATTGGAATAAATGCACGATTTGATATTTCAACGGATTATACACTCAGTAAGATCGTTGCAATAGGTGGTTCCGTTAAACACATCACTACCAATATTCCCTATGCGTATTACACAGTTGATTTAAATTCAAATATTTCACCGTATGATGTTGCGAGTTATTTTGGAGATGTGAAACTCAACGCAAATTTTGCGAGTTTCTATTTAAAATTTTATCCCTTTGGAAGAAGAGGTGTAATTGCACCTATTGGCAATTATAATAAATTTGAATTAATGGTGGGAATGATTGGTGGTTCCACGGGAGGGTGGTCTTCTGACGCCTATGACTCAGAGCTATTACGTTATTTTGAAGATGGTGTATCGTTGATCCTTCCGGAGTTTGAGGATCTCAATTATCAGTTAGATGAAAGTGTTTTTGGTTTGATCTATACCTTTGGAAATACCTGGGCATTTACCGATAAATTATTATTCGACTTCAGCACACAATTTGGGTGGATAGTTCAAAGTTCAATTTTTGCAGAGGGCGACCTGAAACGCAACATCGGCGATAACGAATTCGATTATGAATCAAATGCAACAGACCGAATTCAGGGCTCTTTCCTAATGAATTTTAATTTCGGGATCGGGTATTTTATTTTTTAATAATAATTGAATTTCCCAAAATAAAAAAAATCGGTTTAATTTTTAATCAGACTAAAGTTAATATTTTCACCTTCCGCTTGTAAATTTAAATAATATACACCGGTTGGAAATGAAGTTACATCAATTTCCAAAGAATTTTTCCCGTTGTTTAAATTACTTCTTTTCACAATCATTTTATTCCCAAGCATATCGTACAATGTAATTACTGCCGGGGTTGCATTTCCGCTCAACATAAATTCCAAATTTAGATTTTCACTGACAGGATTTGGAAATACTATCATTGAACTGATGTTCTCTATTTCATATAAAGAAGTTAAAATGATATTAATTTCTTCACTCAAAACACTACATCCATTTACATCAGTGGCTAACACCGAATAATTTCCATTCTCTGTTGCTGTATAAGATATTGCATTTGCACCCGGAATTTCAATTCCATTTAAGTACCACTGCCACGTTGCGCCAACATCAGCAGTTAAAACATTTCCTGCAACAGAAATATTTACCACAAAAGGTGCAATTTCATTTATTGTAACTCTTTCACTTCTTTCGCAGCCACTGTCATCGGTAACAATTACGGTATACATTCCGGCCGTAAGTCCGCTAACATCTTCCGTGGTGGAACCATCTGTCCAATCGTATGTATAGGGTTCGTCTCCGGCAGTAACTGTGAGATCCACAGCGCCATCACTCACTCCGCATTGATAATCGGTAACGGTGGTGGAGATCATAAAATCACCACATGCATCTGTAATATGATAAATAATTCCCGCATCGTAATCCGCACAGTAGATCTCTGCATTCATATCCTCACCAAAAGAAGAAATATCGGTTTGAATATCATCCATCCTGGAATATATCCATGGCAATCCACCATCGGCATTTACTCTCCACCAATTTCCTGAAACATAATCAGCGGCTAAATAATAACCATACATTCCAGGATATTCTGCTCCGCGATAAACAAATCCACCCGAAATACTAAATCCACCCGTTGAATAATTATGCGGATAATCTAGGATCGGAAAAATATAAGTGGAATCTGCTTCACATTCATCCGTATCAAATTCAGAAAATCCTTCATAACATTTCCATCCATAATTATGACCACCACTTCCTGCCAATTCGCGGTCAATTTCTTCATGCAGATTTTGACCAACGTCTCCTATCCACATATTTCCATTTAATTTATCAAAACTAAATCGCCATGGATTTCTGTAACCTATTGCCCAAATTTCCGGGAGGGTATCCGTTGCAGTTGCAAATGGATTATCATCTGGAATTGCATAGGGTGTGGCTGCATCCACATCGATCCGATGCATTTTTCCCAATTTATTCTCCGGGTTTTGTGCTCTGTCGCCGGGATCTCCCGCTGATCCACCATCACCTAAACCAATATACAAGTATCCGTCATCACCAAATTTTATACAGCCCCCGTTATGATTGGTAAATGGCTGATCTGCAGTAAAAATGATAAGTTCAGATGCGGTATCGGCGCTGTCTGGATTTGTTGCACTCACTGTAAATCTGGAAACAACCGTATTGCCATCCAGATCAATATAATTCACATAAAAATATCCATTGGTTGCATAGTTGGGATGAAATGCCAATCCTAAAAGACCTTGTTCCTGATACCCTGATTCAACCTGTTCGTGTATATCTAAAAAATCGTTTGGAAAAACATTTCCCAACATATCGGTGATCTTGATATACCCAATTCTCTCCACGACAAACATTCTCTCATCGCCTGCATTGGTAACATCAACCGGATAAGTAAACCCGGTTGCAAATGGCTCCAAAGCTATTGTTGGCTGGGCTTTCAGCGAATTGAAACTCAAACATATCAGCGCGATGATCGATATTCTAAACTGCATAGATCTAAAATTTTTCTAAAGATACGGGTTCCCCTATCGCATTGAATGTAATCTTTGGGTAAAATTTGTTTGTAAATATGTTTGTATATACAGAAATAGTTGTTACTTTAGTATCGGATTTAAAACCAATAATTCACGTATATGAAAAAAATTCTAGTAATAGCCATCGCCGTAACATCGGTATTTGCTATCTCCTCCTGTGCAAAAGACCGTATTAAAGGTTGTACAGACCCTTTTT
>JBGAWP010000076.1:0-19593 GCA_044227505.1 Chitinophagales bacterium
ACTGCCTTTGTCGCCTTCACCATGTTTCCGCAAAGAAACAGAATTATTGTTCATTTCGTTCTCTCCAACAATAAGCATGCAAGGAATTTTTTTCATCTCTGCATCCCTTATTTTTCTGCCAATCTTTTCGCTTCTGGTATCAAAGGTGGTGCGAATTTCGTGATTTTTTAAAACATTTATAAGGGTTTCGCAATAATCGTTGTATTTATCGCTGATCGGGAGCACGGCAACTTGCACCGGTGCAAGCCAAATCGGGAAATTTCCGGCATAATGTTCCAACAAAAATCCGATAAAACGCTCATGGGTGCTCAATGGAGCGCGATGGA
The DNA here is from genome assembly GCA_044227505.1 of Chitinophagales bacterium. Lineage (GTDB taxonomy): Bacteria > Bacteroidota > Bacteroidia > Chitinophagales > BACL12 > UBA7236. The sequence continues at coordinate 327 of JBGAWP010000076.1, forward strand.
TCACCAAAGGCATTTTAGCGGTATTATCCTTATCAATATAAGTTAATCCAAAACGCAAAGGTTGCCCGAAATCCACCTGGTTGGTTGCCAAAGTGAATTCGCGTCCGATAGCAGAATAAATTTGTATATCTATTTTAGGTCCGTAAAAAGCTGCTTCATCGGGAATTTCCACGAATGGAATTCCTGCATTGATCATCACCTTGCGCACCATGTCCTCCGTTTTTTTCCACAACTCCGGATTATCGAGGTATTTCTGCCCCAGTTTGGCAGGATCATGGGTTGAGAATCGCATCACATATTTTTCGATGCCGAATATCTTAAAATAATTAAGATACATATCGTTAACTGCCTTGAATTCCTTTTCAAATTGTTCTTCAGTGCAATAAATATGTGCATCGTTCATGTTCATTCCGCGAACACGCATTAATCCAAACAAAGCGCCGCTTTCTTCATATCGATAACACATTCCATATTCTGCAAAACGCAATGGCAGGTCGCGATAACTTCTTGGTAATGCTGAAAATATTTTATGGTGATGCGGGCAATTCATCGCCTTTAAATAATATTTTGCCCCTTCCATTTCCATGGGAGGATACATACTATCTGCATAATATGGTAGGTGACCACTTGTTAAATAAAGTTCCTCTTTTGCAATATGAGGAGTTTTAACTCTTACATATCCCGCCTGGTCTTCTTTTCTTTTCGCCAGTTTTTCCAATTGTTCGATAATAGCAGCACCATTTGGCATCCACAATATCAATCCTTGCCCAACAGCATCATCAGTTGTATAAATCTCAAGCTCCTTCCCAAGCTTTCGGTGGTCGCGTTTTTTGGCTTCCTCCAACATCAATAAATGAGCATCAAGTTCACTTTGTTTTGGAAAAGTGATGCCATAAATACGGGTAAGCATTTTATTTTTTTCATTTCCTCTCCAATACGCTCCCGCAATATTTAAAAGTTTTACCGCTTTAATTATTCCTGTATCAGGAATATGAGGTCCTTTACAGAGATCAACAAAATTTCCCTGTTCATAAAAGGTAATGGAACCATCCTGAAGATCATTTATCAATTCAAGTTTATATTCATCTCCTTTTTCCGTAAAAAATTTAATTGCATCTGCTTTCGAAACTTCCTTTCTTCCAAATACAGAATTTTTCTTTGCAAGTTCGCGCATTTTATTTTCAATAAGTGGCAGATCTTCCTGTGTTAAAATTTTTCCGCCAAGATCAATATCATAATAAAATCCACTGTCGATAGCAGGGCCAATGCCAAATTTTACTCCGGGAAATAATTCTTCCAAAGCCTCCGCCATTAAATGAGCACTGGAGTGCCAGAAGGTTGTTTTTCCTTTATCATCATCCCATGTCAATAATTTTATGGAAGCGTCTGTTTGGATGCTGCGCGTAAGGTCCCAAACCTCGCCATTTACTTCTGCACTAATAACTTTTCTCGCCAATCCTTCACTTATTGATTTGGCAATTTCTAAAGAATTGACTCCTTCGTTAAATTCTCTGCTGTTTCCATCCGGAAATGTGATCTTTATCATTTGCTATTTATCATTTAATTGTAATAATCTTTCTTCTGCTATTTTCAGATCGGGGTCCAAATTTAAGGCCTGATTATATAAAGATATAGCCTCATCCGTTCTTTTCAATTCCTCTGCACATAACCCTTTTCCATAATAACTCATTGCCTTTGCAGGTGCCTGTCTGATCGCAAGTTCGTACATCCGATATGATTTTTCAATGGAATCGATACCGTAATATATGGTAGCCAGATTGTATATAGCATCGGCATCCTGCGGATTTCGAATGATCATATCATTATAGTAGGATATCGCTTTTGATATTTCACCTCTGTCCTGATAAAATTTTGCAATAGCATAATACGCCTCTGTACTTGTATCGTTTATCGCAATCGCATTGTTTAAATATTTAATTGCAATAGGATCATTTTTATCGGCATAAGCAGTTCCAAGTTGCATATATGCACTGTAATAATCTGGATCCACTTCAATGGTTGTCTGAAAACTAGATAACGCGCTCACCGTGTCTCCGGTTTCCTTAAAAATAATTCCCTTATAAAAATATGCATCGGCATTCTGAATATCCAATTTTAAAACCGCATTAAAAGCATCCAGCGATTTTTTATACTCCGGTTTTGGGAGAAATAAATAATCCAATGCAAGATTGGTTAAAATATCAATATTTTGCGGGTCGGTTTTGAGGTATTCCTGTAAAATGCCGATAGCGCCATCAGCATTGTTCGCTTCGAACAAACAATCGCTCAAACCTAATGCGTAGGAGGCATTGGTGGAATCCATCTGATAGGCTTTTTGATAGTCGAACAGTGCGTATTTAACATTTCCAAAGTCGAGATATTCGTTGGCTCTCAGGAAATACAGATCTGCATTTTCGGGAGATTTTTTTAATTGATTGGATAGATCTGCTATTTGAGGTGTAAGTTTTTCCATCATTTCCAACGAATCCATGTCGCTTCCTTTACCTTGTGATAAGTTAAATATCTTATTATCAGAAAGTATGAAAAAGCCACCAATCAGCAGTAAAACTACCGCTCCACCTATGATCCACCTCTTTGAAAGCATAATGCAAAGTTACGTTTTTAAACATATTAAAGGGTTGTTGTTGCAGTTAAATCGAGTGTTGTGATTAATTTTGCCGCAGAAATTTAAAAAATGAAACAAATCAGTTCAGTAACCCTGGTATTATTATTAATAATAAATCTGAATTCTGGTTGTAAAAAAACCGGAAAAAATGAGGAGAATGAATCCTCAACATTAACAATTGAAAAGAAGGACACTCTTGCTTATCCGCAGGAAAAACACCTTAAAAATATGAAGCAACTCACTTTTGGTGGAGATAATGCTGAAGGATATTTCAGTTTTAACAGCGATATGATCGTTTTTCAGCGCAGAAATGCAAACGAAAATGTGCCTTGCGATCAGATCTATTACGGAAAAATACCAACGGATGACTCCCGTTTTGAATACAGTCTTTTAAGCACCGGAAAGGGCAGGACTACCTGCAGTTATTTTTTACCGGGCAATGATAAGGTTTTATATGCATCAACACATCTTAAGGTGGATTCCTGCATGCCCGATCCTGATAAAAGCAAAGGGTATTTATGGGGAGTGCATTCCAGTTACGAAATTTACATTTCCGACCTTAATGGAAATATTCTTCAACAATTAACAGACAATAATTTTTATGATGCAGAAGCTGTGGTTTCACCAAACGGCGATAAAATATTATTTACCAGCAGCAGAAGCGGGGACCTTGAACTTTGGACAATGACTTTAGATGGAAAAGATCCAAAACAAATTACAAATGGTTTGGGATACGATGGTGGAGCATTTTTTTCTCCTGACGGAAGTAAAATTATTTTCCGTGCGAGCCGCCCAAATACTCCGGAAGCAAAAAAGGAATATAAAGATCTTTTAAAAGAGGGATTTGTTAAACCAACAGCAATGGAATTATTTATTTGTAACGCTGACGGAAGTGAATTAAAACAAATTACAGATCTTGGAGGTGCGAATTGGGCTCCGTTTTTTCATCCTTCAGGCAACAAGATCATTTTTTCAAGTAACCACACCACCAAACGTGTTCCCTTTAATTTATTTATGATAAATCTGGATGGAACAGGATTAGAACAAATAACTTTTGATACCATATTTGATTCATTCCCGATGTTTAGTTATGATGGAAAAAAATTGGTTTTTGCAAGTAACCGAAATACCGGCGGCTCGAGAGATACCAATTTATTTATTGCCGATTGGGTTGATTAAAATAGGGAGAATAATTTATGAGAACGATTATTAAAAATGCATCTGTAGTGAATGAAGGAAAAACTTCTTTGCAGGATGTATTACTAGATGATGGTCGTATTCAGAAAATTGATTCCAATATTCAGCTTCCCGGAAACTATAATGAAATAAATGCCGAGGGATTGCATTTATTACCGGGAATTATAGATGACCAGGTACATTTCAGGGAACCGGGCCTGACTCACAAAGGCGAAATATTTACAGAAAGCAGAGCAGCAGTTGCAGGCGGGGTAACCAGTTTTATGGATATGCCGAATGTAAATCCTCCCTCGCTTACTCAGGAATTATTAGAACAGCGATATTTATTAGCAGCAGAAAGGTCGATCGCAAATTATTCCTTTTACATGGGTGTGAGCAACGACAACGTGGAAGAGGTGTTAAAAACAGATCCCAAAACAATTTGCGGAATTAAAATATTTATGGGTTCTTCCACCGGAAATATGTTGGTGGATGATAAAAATACTTTGGAGAACCTGTTTAGAAATGCGCCCACACTAATTGCAACACATTGTGAGGATGAAGCCACAATTTTACACAATCTGGAATTGGCAGAGGAAAAATTCGGCGGGGATATTCCGGTTTATTACCATCCGATCATCAGAAATGAAGAAGCGTGTTTTTTATCCTCATCTTTTGCCGCAGCCCTGGCTAAAAAGTGGAATACTCGTTTGCATATATTACATATCAGCACAGGGGAGGAGATAAAATTATTTGATAATAAAATCGCATTAAAGGATAAACGATTAACTGCTGAGGTTTGTGTGCATCATTTATTTTTTAATGGGGATGATTATTCAACATTAGGAAACAGGATCAAATGGAACCCTGCAATTAAGGATAAAAAACATCAGCCTTTATTATTGGAAGCATTATTGAACGATCATTTTGATGTTATTGCAACCGATCATGCACCACATACGCTGGAAGAAAAGGCGAATAAATATCGCAAATGTCCCGGAGGTGGACCATTGGTACAACACAGTTTATTAATGATGCTCGATTTTTATTTCAAAGGGAAAATATCATTGGAAAAGATCGTCGAAAAAATGAGCCACAATGTTGCAACCTGTTTCGATATTGTTGATCGGGGATTTATTCGCGAGGGGTATTTTGCTGATCTTGTTTTAGTTGATCTCACCGCTGAACAAAGAGTAGTTAAAGATAATTTATTGTATAAATGCGGATGGAGTGCTTTGGAAGGAAAAACTTTTAAGGGGAAAATTAAGACAACATTTGTAAACGGAAATATTGTTTATGATGATGGGAAGATAATTGAATCTGCAATAGGGGAAAGGTTGGAGTTTAATAATTGAAAATAGTGAACTCTATGTACTCGGAGTGAAAAAATTTATCAAATCAGAAAATAGTCGTGTAATAAATTTTAGCGGCTAATCCATTGCATCTGGATTAATGCGGAAGAATTTTCCACTATAAAAGTGTCCCCACAGAGTTACGCGCAGCGAACTCTGTGGCATTCGGAGGAAAATTATCAATTTTAGTTTTATATCTTCGGTCAATGACTGTTCGGTCCCATCAACCAGACATAGAAACAAGCTATTTCTGCACCTTTACCAACTGTAATTGGATACCCTTATTCGAAATTACCGGCTTTTACGATAAAATATATTCTTGGTTCGATTTTCTAGTAAAGCGAGGTGATCAAATCATAGGATATGTTATAATGCCAAATCATTTGCACGCTATTATTTATTTAAATAAAAAAAGTCCGATAATTAATAAGGTTATAGGCGAAGCAAAAAGATTATTTTCATATTCCATAGTAAGTAAATTAAAAAAATCAGGTCATGAAAATATTATAATTCAATTAGAAAATTCACTTTCAGACTACGAAAGAAAAAAAGGATTAAACATAAAGTTTTTGAGGATTCGTTTGATTGTAAGGAATGTTACAATTATAATTACATTTTGCAGAAGTTAAATTACATGCATTTAAATCCTGTAAAGGCAGGATTAATGATTACACCTGAGGATTATCCTCATAGTAGTGCGAAATATTATTCTAGCGGAGAGCAGGGGATGTATCCTGTTACGCATTTTGTAGAAGTATTTGAAGGGAAAGAGGCGTTTGATTTTTCGAGAAAGTATTTTTTTAAATGAACAATTATCCTCTGAAGATTCCAGCCTGAAAATTCATCCTCCGAATCCACAGCGTTCCCTTCGGGTAACACTGTGGGGACACACTATGGGTGTACAATTATCCTCTGAAGATCCCAGCCTGAAGATTCATCCTCCGAATCCACAGCGTTCCCTTCGGGTAACACTTTGGGGACGCACTATGGTGAACAATTATCCTCTGAAGATCCCAGCCTGAAAATTCATCCTCCGAATCCAAAGCGTTCACTTTGGGTAACACTGTGGGGACACTCTTGGGATGGAAAAACAGAACCCCGAGCACAGAACCCCGAACTCAGAACTCATTACTCATCAACTTCATCATCAATATCTTTCTCCTTCTTCGAAAACCACTCTTTTATTTTTTCCACGTGTTCGCCGATATCTTTTTGTCCAAGATATTTTACAGATTGATCCATGGCATATGCTAAAATAGATTTAATAAAATTCTTTTTACTATTATTAAAAATAACTCCACTTGCTGCAGCAGCCATTATTATTTTAATTGCAGTATTTGCCAAACCACTTTTTTCTCCCTCAGTATCCTTTGGATTTATAAGATTTAATAATTTATTGCGGGATAAAAAGTTTGCAATATTTAACGCGGGTTTGATCTTTTCTTTGAGTGATTTGTAGTGTGTTGATAACAATATTTCCTGTTCTTTAATTCTTCCTCTGAGAATAAGTTTCTCTTTCTGCAAATCCTCAAGTGTGCGTATTTCCGGTTTACTGTTTTGTTTCTGGCTCATCATTGCTGAATTGATTGATGAAATAATTTATCATTTTTCTGCGTAAAGATCCTTTGCCTATCCAAAGTATAAGAAGTGCGACCAATAAATAAAATCCTGCCAATACTCCAAATCCCGCTGCTGTATTGTGCAGTGCATTTCCAAGCATGTACGACAATGCAAATGAACCAAAAATAAAAAACAAAACCAGGAAAATAATCGCTGCTCCATTCGTAATTAAGTTCGCAAGAGCTATGGATATTTTTTCAGTAATATTTAATTGAATTAATTGTAGACGTAAATTAATATATTCTTTTACATCATCTACCATTTCGTTGATATTGTCTTCCTGTTCATTCGGTTTTTCGAAATTGCTCATATGGTAAAATTGAATGGTGAATTTATGCGATCTAAATTAAATTTCTTTTATTCTTCCTCCCCCTCTAATACACTTATTTCAACTCTGTTCGTCCTGAATATTTTTAGCAGGATAATAAATAAACTAAGTAATAAAGGACCATATAAAATTCCGAGTATTCCGAATAAAGGAATGCCTATCACAACGCCAACAATGGTAATTAATGGGTGTGTATTGGCTATTTTCTTTCCGATGGCCATTCGAATAAAATTATCTACCGTTGTTACAATGAGGTATCCATAAATAATAATTCCAAAGCCTGACACCATATTTCCATTGGATATCTCAATTATGCCTGCCGGAATAAAAATGATAGGAGCGCCGAACAATGGGATCATGGAAAGAAAGATTCCTATCACTCCCCAAAAAATGGGGTCTGATATTCCAAAAATCCAAAAACCTAAGCCTAAAAGTGTTCCTTGTATAATTGCAATAAATCCTTGTCCCAATATATTCGAATAGGTCATGTTTCGCAATTCAGAACCAATAGTGAGGGAATCATTCCTCTTAAAGGGTAAATAATTCACCAGTCCTCTTTCAAATTCACGGAAATATTTTATGGTAAAATACAGGGTAAAATACATAACTATAACCTGAATAAAAGTGCTTGCAGCCCCGTTAATGATAGAGGTTACGAAACTCCCCGCCTGGTCCTTTAAGTTTTTAACGGTATTAGCGATCAGATCAGGGTCGTTGAGTTTTTCAGCGGCGAAAGCATTAATATTCTGAAGTATCACCTCCGTTTCTTCGGGATGATTTACGTAATACATGACCCTGTCGGTGATCAATTTGATAATAAAGAATATGGGAATGATCAGACAAACAAACGATAAAATGAGTATGAGCGCAGTTGAAAGGCTTTTATTCCACTTTCTTTTCTCCTGAAGGTAAATGTTGAGAGGTCTGAAAATTACGTAGATAATAATGGCACCTAAAAAACCGCTTGTAATTCTATTCAGGCCAATAGCAATACAAATGGCAAGAAGAACCAGAATGATCAGAATAAAATTATTCCTTTGTTTCAGGGTTTGGACGGACAAGGGCATTTTGAAGTTTTAAAGTTAAAAGTAATTAATAATTCAAACTTCGAACCAATTTCTCCTTAAGTAATGCCAAACAAAATTAATGATTTCTACGAGATCTAAATATCTGATTTCGCGGAAAATTATTGCGTCCTGATTATTTCTTCTTTTTGGTCTGCTGGTCCTTATTGCTTTTCATTGCCTGTTGTTGTCTCATTGCGTCTTCCAGGCGTTTTGCAAAACCGGATTTCGCTTTTTCAGGTTTCGCCTTGTTTTCCTGAATTCGTCGATGAATTTCATCGTCATTAATAAAGAATTTTCTAATGCTCCATTGTTGGCCGAAGGTTACGAGGTTACTCACAAAATAATAGTAAGTTAAACCGGCAGGTGAACTATTCAGGAAGAAAAAGAAAAATATAGGCGTGATATACTGAATGGTTTTCATGGGACCTGTAAGCTGTGTTGTATTTTGCATATTCATGCGTATATACATCACAGAACTAATGGTCATAAGTATACAGAAAATACTGATGTGATTTCCGATAAAAGGAATATCGTTACTCCATCTGATAATATCATCATAAGAAGAAAGGTCATCTGCCCATAAAAAGGATTGTTGACGCAATTCTATACTTCCCGGAAATAATCGGAACATTGCAATTAAAATTGGCATCGATAATAAAGTTGGTATACAACCCCCCAAAGGATTTACCCCGGCCTTTCGGAATAATTTTAATTGTTCCTGACCTAATTTTGCCTGATCATCTTTATATTTTTCTCTTATTTCTGCAACCTCCGGATTTAATACCCGCATTTTTGCCATGGATAAATAAGAGCGATAAGTAAGAGGAGTTAAGGCAAGTTTTAATATTAACGTCATTAATAAAATGATCAATCCATAATTGCCTATAAAACTGCTGAGCCAATTAAATAAAGGTATAATTGCAAAGGTATTGATCCATCCGATAAACCCGGAACCAGTTGGGATAATGGTTTCCAGTCCTATATCCAAAGCATTTAAATTCTGGTAATCGTTTGGAGCAAGATACCATTGCATTGGAAATTCAAACGAACTTTTATTATTAAATGTAATATATAATTCGGTGTTACAGCGTTTAACATAATCGGATGAATCCTCATCCATATAAACATCTATCTTACCTTTATTTTCAAATTTATCTTTTGCTATAAGTGTACTATTAAAAAATTGTTGTTGACAACTCACCCATTTTATAGGAGCTTCAAATTTTATTTCTCCATTCGTGTTTTTATAATCAACGTCTCCATCTGCGGTACTGAAATACAATTTTGAATATTGGCGCTCGTATTTAATGTTTTTTTCCTGTTCCTGCATTTCATTCTTCCAATTGAGAATAATAATTGGATCACGCCCCGGGATTATTTCCTGAAATTCAGTAAGTTTTAAACTATAATCAATTAAATAATCTGTTCCCGTAAAGGAATAAATTTGTTGTAATGCACTTCCGTTGCCTAGATCGGCAGTAAAGATTATTGATTTACCATCTCCGGCCTTATTTGCAGTAAAATATAATTCTTCCGTATTAATTACCTTATTATCGTCGTAATAAAAATTATAATTAAAACGATTTTTATCTCCTCCAATAACATCTAATGCTCCTCCATCATAATCTTTATATTTTTTTAGAATTGCTTTTTGTATTGATCCCCCTTTGTTATTAAATACTATTTTAATGAAGTCGTTTTCTATGGAATCTAATTTTTCGGTTCCTTGCATAACTGCAGCGAAAGGACCGAAGGAAACATTTTTCTTGCTGAGTTTAATAGAATCTTCCAATCTTATTAATGCTTCAGCTGAAAGGTTTTTCCTAAGACTATCCGGTATCAATGCTGAAATAGTTGTAACTGCACTTGAAGCGGAATCCACCTTAACCGGATTGTTTGCAAGATAAATGGAATCAGCTATCCTTTTAACATTTTTGATAGAATCTTCAGTATGTTGAATTTTAGCTTGTTCGAGTCTTATGCGGTTGGCATCGCGACTCTGGAACACAAAAAATACTACAATAAGAATTCCCAGTAGTACGAAACCTATTACGTTATTACGATCCATTGAATTTTAATAATTGAGGGGCAAAGTTAGGGTTTGATAGACCATTGACAAAGAAAAATTTGAAATTGAGTCATCTTCTGTGGTCAAGACGACTTATTCTTATAATTATTGTATTCAACAGCTAAGGTGATTGCCTTTGGGTGTTTTGGGTAACCTTGGGGAGATTGCTTCGAAATTACTGCGTAATTTCTCGCAATGACTTGGTCCCAATGATACAATTGGCTATCATTTCAACGACTTCTTGTCCTTATACTCAATAGCAGCCTTGATAAACGCAACGAACAATGGATGCGGATTTTCTACCTTGCTCTTTAGTTCCGGGTGAAACTGCACTCCGATAAACCAAGGATGATCCTTCACTTCCACTATTTCCACCAGATTCTGTTGAGGGTTGATGCCTACTGCAATCATTCCTTTTCCCTCATAATCTTTAAGATAGGTGTTATTGAACTCATATCGATGACGATGGCGTTCGGTGATATTTTGAGATTTGTAAATTTCAAATGCTTTGGTCTTTTTAAATAAACGGCAATCGTAACTTCCCAAACGCATGGTTCCGCCTTTTTCGGTGACATGTTTTTGTTCCTCCATCATATCAATCACAGGATATTTGGTTTTTGCATTCATCTCGGTGGAATGTGCACCCTTCATTTTCAAAACATTTCTTCCAAACTCAATAACAGCGCATTGCATTCCAAGACAAATACCGAAAAAAGGAATTTTGTGTTCACGAACAAACTGAATTGCCGTAATTTTTCCTTCAATACCTCTGTCGCCAAAACCGGGGGCAACCAATACTCCATGCAGTTCACCCAATTTTTCGCGCACATTATTTTCATTGATATGTTCACTCTGAATGGAAATTACTTCCACCTTGCACTCGTTGGCAGCGCCGGCATGAATAAATGATTCCAAAATGGATTTATAAGCATCCTGCAGCTCCACATATTTTCCCACCAAACCTATGCGAACTGAATTTGTCGGGTTTTTTAACCGGGATAAAAATATTTTCCAGTTTTTGAGATCCGGGTCATTCCTCTTCGGTAGTTTGAGTTTAGCAAGTACAATTTCATCTGCATTTTCTTCTAAAAGGTGCAGCGGAACATCATAAATAGTTTTTACATCAATGGCCTCAATAACAGAATTCACATTCACGTTACAAAAAAGTGCGAGTTTTCTTCTGATGTCTTTTGAAAGAGGATGTTCTGTTCTGCAGACTAAAATATCAGCCTGAATACCACTTTCCAGCAACATTTTTACAGAGTGTTGTGTGGGTTTGGTTTTTAATTCCTGTGCCGAACTTAGATATGGAATTAAAGTAAGATGAATAATAAGACATCTTTTTTCTCCCAATTTCCATTTCAACTGACGAACTGCCTCTATATAAGGTAGTGATTCGATATCACCCACAGTTCCGCCAATTTCGGTGATCACGATATCATTTTCGCCATTTTCGCCGAGCAATAACATGCGTCGTTGAATTTCGTCGGTAATATGCGGAATAACCTGCACGGTCTTCCCTAAAAATTCGCCGGCGCGTTCACGGTTAATAACATTTTGGTAAACTGCACCTGTGGTAACATTATTTGCCTGCGAAGTTTCTATTCCCAGGAATCGTTCGTAGTGGCCAAGATCCAGATCCGTTTCTGCTCCATCTTCCGTAACATAACATTCGCCATGTTCATAAGGATTGAGTGTTCCCGGGTCAACATTGATATAGGGATCAAATTTTTGAATAGTTACTCTGAAACCACGGGCCTGTAAAAGTTTGGCCAGTGATGCGGAAAAAATACCTTTTCCAAGAGAAGACGTTACGCCACCCGTAACGAAGATATATCGAGATTGTTCATTCTTCATAACGGGCTTTAAAGGTAGGGAATTAATTTCGGAGCGTCTATTAACATGATGTTGGTAAAGTTCTGAGTTCTGAGTTCAGGGTTCTGAGTTCTGTGTTCTGGGTTGCAAAAGTTTACAGGTTTAGCAAGGTTTTCAGGGTTAGGATCCGATTAATGTTCTTTATTCCCTGTTCTTTATTCGATATTATTTATAAAGTAAGTTGGTGATGAAGAATTTCAGGGATGTCGATCCGATTATTATTTTTTGAATGTTATTTTTTAATACCCTATTTGCTGCGAAGCTTAAACTCCCAATGTTACTAGCTACCTACTGCCACTGCCAACTCTATTAATCTCCGCAAAAAATGCGGATATTAATCCTAGCAAAATTCCGAAGCAACTCACCTTCTCCCTCTTCCCACCCTCCCACCGGCTATCCGCTACAAGTCCTCGCTCGTGCCTCGCTGTGGGCTTTTCGCTACTATCCGGGCTAAGAAAAAAGGGTTCGCAATTTTTTCAGGGCTGATCAAAAAAACCTTCCCTTAAAATAATTATTTTATTATCAAACTTTACAGATTTAAAAACTAAAATAATACAATCTTTTTTGTAGAAATTTTCCCATTTACAGTGCACTTTGCTAAATAGGTTCCTGATGGTAAGTTTGCTTGAATTTGATTAGTATCTTGCAATAGTTGCTTTGAAAGAATTCTTATACCAGCAATATCAAACAATTCAAATAACACGTTATTGGAATTTCCTGATTGTGATGTAATAATATTGATAACATTGCCATCGCAATAAATATTTATATTTTCTTTAGATGGATTTGAAGAAATAGATGTGCTAATTAAGCTTCCTGTTTTAATTCCGGTTTCCGGTGAAAGTTCATATGCATAATCATGAATGATAAGATTTTCTGTTGAATCTGAAACTGTAACACGTATCCAACCATAATGATATTTTTCATCTGCATCCATAAAATGCACTCCGATGTAAGCATTGGTTTTTTCCGGCCACCAATTTCCGCCATAGTTTATGAGATCGCCGTCTTCATTAAATACTCTTTTGGCCATAAGCTGATATCCATCGTTCTGAAAACTAAGCATGATATCAACATCAAAATTTTCCGGCAGAGCGTATGGTCTTTCTGTAATATAGGAACTATACATTGCACTACCTACAGTAAAATAACTTCCTGCAACTTCATTTTCCATAATTTGAGGCCCGCATCTTAAAGCAGTAAAGTATTTTAATTCTGACCCCCAATCGGTATAATACGCTCCAATATTTTTTAAAAAAGCGAAGTCAATAGTGCCATTCAAATCCATATCTAAAGCAGATACTTCCCCATTATCATCCAGCAATATATCCGGATCAACATCAGTATATATTACTTCGGCCTGTATGTTTTGTATTGCAAGAAAGGCTATTGCCATGCAGGTATATTGTGGGATTGTAAACTGAAATGGCTTTTGAGTTTTTGTTTTCATAATAGGATTAATTTAATACAGCTTTGTTTTTCACCTTTCGTAACAACTGCAAAATATAAACCGGGAGTGGGATAGCTAAATGTAATATTTAATTGATTTGCGCCGGCCCACGAGGTTATTTTTTGCCCAAGCACAGAATAAATCGCGAGTTCATCGAAAGGTTCACTTATTTCAATATTTACGAAATCATTTGCAGGGTTTGGGAATATGAATATATTAATATTATCTGTTACCTCGCGGTTATAATATATCGGGTTACTCCATGCGTAACATCCATTATCCAGTGTAACGCGCACGCGATATTGGGCTGTACTAAGCGGATTAAATTGTTGAAAAACAGCGCCATTAAGTTTATAATCATTCGAATACCATTGCCAGGCAATCCCATCGATAGCATATAATACTCCACCTATAATGGAAATGTCAAATAGCGTATTATCGCATTCGTTTGATTTTGCAACATAAAAATCACTTTGGTTTGAAAGCTGGTAATTTGTTAATACATCATCACCAAACAATAGTGTGTCGCCCGCAAAGGATGAAACAAAAACCAGATTGCCAAAAGGGTCATATATTGTTCTAGGTATATTGCTAAACTGCCAATATGGACCATTGTAAAATAATGGCAGTGAGAAGCCACCAATTTTGTTAAGTTCTGAATCAAAATATAGCACGCCTGGGTCCGGTGTACCTGATATGTTTATCATCGTATCAATACCGTTCCAAACCGACGTTGAAATTTGAAAGCCCAAATTAAATCCATTATTAGCTCCGGTTGATACACTAAAAGAATAAGGGATATCTGTTGGCAATAAAGTTGTTGATATATAATCGCCGGTATTGTTAAAGGTTGACATAAAATTTGTGACATATGCGCCTGTTGTATTAAATATGGTATCCTCTTCAATAATGATCCACGAATCGTAAAATGAACCGAAGGTATTTACCAAATCATTTTTGAAAATAATGGAATTAAGACCCTCATTGTTATCACTTAACGTTCTTGCCCATAATACTTCCCCGCTGCTATTACAAACACCGAAGAAATTCTGCAAATAATTGTCCAGAGGATTATTTAGTGTGATCGAATCGATACTGCCGCCATAATTTTCCAGTTGTCCCCTAAAACACAAATCTCCTGCATCATTGGTAACTCCTGCAATGTAATTATTATACCCTACAATTAGTTTTGCCCAATCAACAATATGAGCATCATTGTAATGCACAATAAAAGCCTGATTTTGAGCCCCAATATTTACCAACACAGTATCACCAAGATCCATTTGCGGACAATACCAAATCATTCTGCCTAAAAAATAAAATCCTCCTTTTATGTCGCTAACAATATCAGTAGCATCTACTCCTTCTTCAAAAAGATGTGACCAAATTAAAATACCATTTACATCAAATTTTAATATAAACCCCATAGATGTGTTTTCCTCTCCCATTAATATGGTTGTGTCGATATACAAATCACCGCTAAAGAACCAGCCAGTAATTAGTATATTACCGTGCACATCGAACACCGCAGAACGTAAATCGACTGGCTGTACATGTCCATTATCACTATTAAAGATTTTTCGTGCCCATTTTAGGTTTCCTACATTATTAAGAACAGCTATATATCCGTCACCTGTTATATATTCAGAGGTTCTAACTAATTGTGTATCACCAATTGTAATTGCAGGACTATAAAGTGCTCCGGCTATTAGAGTATTTCCAAAATTATCGGCATCAAAAAAACCTATAGGATCCTCACTATTTCCATGTACTTGAACCGCCCAATCCCATTGTGGCATTTGGGAATAAGAAAGGACGAAATCACCGGATAAAACCGCTAATAATAAAATTGGTAAGAAAAGAGATCTTTGTGATTTCGCAAAAAGATACATACATAGGGTTTTGACTACTAAATTATCACATTTTTTGCTTAAAATCAAATTAACTATCAAAAACGTTACTCAGCCGTGATCAAGTTTTCAGCAATATTTGGTGGACTTAAAGTTCATACTTCGAGGAGTGAGACCCTCACAACATTTTTTCAAGATCCTCCGATGTATCAATTCCAATCGTATCAATATCCGTCTCCACCAATTTTATCTTAAATTCATTTTCCAACCAACGCAATTGTTCTAAGGATTCGGCTTTTTCGAGAGTACTTTGTTGGAGAGTATTAATTTTTCGCAGTATATCACTTCTGAATGCGTAAATACCGAGGTGTTTGTAATAATTTGTTGTAGTGTTCCAATTTTGCTTTTCTGAATTTCGGTTGAATGGAATCGGATTTCTGGAAAAATATAATGCATTGCGAGAAACAGAAAAAACAACTTTTACAATATTGGGATTAAAAATATCCTCACTATTTTTTAATTTAATTGCCAGAGTTGCAATTTGGGTATTTACATCATCAAATGTTGCAATTAATTTTTCTAATTGTTCAGGTTGAATAAATGGTTCATCGCCCTGAATATTTACAACCACATCATAATTCTCTTTTAATTTTCGCACCACCTCACCGCAACGATCAGTACCCGATTGGTGCTCAGCGGAGGTCATCATAACATCCCCTCCAAAACTTTTTACATGTTCTTCAATTCTTACATCATCCGTTGCAACAATTATTTTTGAAAAGGATCTTACTTTTTGTGTTTGTTCATAAACGCGTTGTATCATACTTTTTCCAGCAATATCCACCAACGGCTTTCCGGGAAACCGGGTGGAGTTGTAACGTGATGGGATGATGCCTATGATGTTCATTTGGGTTTTATGTTTTTGATATTCTTAATCATTGCAATCATGTTTAATAAACTTAAAGTATTATTTATTCTTAACTATAGTCATTATAAATTGGATTTACCCAGTTTAAAATTGTTTAAATTGTAGAGACGCAATGCATTGCGTCTCTACAATTTAAACAATTTTAAACAACAGTGGACTGCCTCAGCTAATGCCACAAAATCCCAACCGAAGCACTCAACTACAATGTTTCTAACTGTTTACTGTGACTGCGACTGCTCACTTGCTAACCCTCACAATCAAATAATTATTCATCACCGACACAACCTTCACCACTTCCCCTTTTGAAATAAATTCTCCGTCGCTTTGTCCGTCGTACCATTCGTTGTTTATTTCAATTTTTCCTGCGGGACGAAGATCGCTCATTGCGATTCCGGTTTTGCCGATAAAATCGGATGGTATATTAAAGATGGTGGAATTATATCCTTCACTGTGATTTTCTGATGTTTGTAACGATAATGTTTTAAATAATTTTGAACGCGTAAATCTCCCGAAAAATGCAAACATCACAGCTAGGGAAATTACGAATGAACTTAATACTATTAATAATGATGTTGTGATCTCTCCATCTCCACTCATTTCAAAATTAAATCCAACATTTTTTACCATTGCCAATACCAATGCCGAAAATGTAAGTACTATACCGGCAATTCCCGTGACGCCGAATCCGGGGACGACAAATATCTCCAGAATAATTAATATTAATCCGATGATGAAAAATAATATTTCCCAGTTTGCTGCTAATCCTTCCACATATAAAGGAGCAAAATATAGTAAAGCGGCAATCACTGCAATTACGAGTGCGAAACCAATGCCGGGGGATTGCAATTCAAAATATAATCCCAGAAAAATAAAAGTGATACATAAACCGCGAAGAACAGGGTTTAATAAAAATGCCATCACTTTATCCATTCCTGTAGTTTCGTATTCGGTGATCTCGTAATTGGTGATATTTAATTTCGCTAGGAGGTCTTCAACGGAATTTGCTTCCCCTTCACAATAATTATATTTAATTGCCTCCGCTGTGGTGAATGTCAGAATTTTATTGGAATCAATTATTCCCGGAACAGCACCACCTCCCTGCACCATTGCTTCTGCGATCTCGGGGTCGCGGCCATTTGCCTCTGCTGTGGAACGCATAATGCCGCGCATATATGCCTGATATTTTTCATCCACTACTTTTCCTTCCTGATCAACAACACTTGCTGCCCCTATTTTAGCATAGGGCGACATATAAATAGAATCGCAACTAATGGCAATTAATGCCCCGGCACTTGCGGCATTGTTGGTAATATAACACAAGACCGGAATAGGACAACGCAGTAATTTCACGTGAATAGTATCACCTGCATCCAATAACCCACCATAACTATCAAGGCTCATTATGATATAATCGGCGTTCATCTCCTTTGCTTCCCGTATCGCACGATCAACAATTCTTACAGCAGTTGGCATGATATCCTGATGCAATTCGAAGTAATAGATCTGCTTTTTTACAACTCTATTGCCCTGTGCATCCGTTTGCGCCTGTGTGCATAACAGTACACTTATAAAGGTAATGGTTAATAAGATGCGCCTCAAAATGCTTCTGTACATGGTTTATAAATTTACTTTTGCATGTGAATAATTTGTTAATAAATAATAAGTTCACAAAAATACAAGTTATACAGATAGTCTCTCGTATGAATAGAAAGAAAACAAGAGCAAGTTCTGTAAAAATTGTTGGTCTTTAATTATTTAACGCAAAAACGTAAAAATATATGGAGGCACTTTTACAAGACAAGAATATGAAAAGAATTTGTGCATTGATACTCGTCCTTTTATGGGCCTGGAGTGTAGTTGGAAACAATCCCGTACCGGGCGACTCCGTTGGAGTTAAAACTGTGGATGGCAAAACACTTATAGTTTATAAAGTAAGTGCCGGTGAAACTGCTTATGCTGTCAGCCGCAAATATGCCATTGCATTTAAAGACCTATCTGCAGCAAATAGCGGAGTTGATATGGGTGCTTTAAAAGCAGGTCAGGAAATTCTTGTTCCTGGAAATTTTACCGCAAATAATACCCCAGTCACCAAAACGGAGCCTGTTGTCGCAAAAAAGGAAGTTGTAATAAATGAACCAATTGTGGAACCAAAGGTTGTTGAAACAGAACCTGAGGTTAAAGCGCAGGTAATTGAAACACCGGTAAAAACAGAAGCACAGGCAGAAACGGCAAAGGAAGTTCCAGTGATTGCATATGAACCAGTTGTTGCTGATGCTGCAATGTTATCGGAGGGGGACCTCTCTGTTCAGCCAAGTGTTGAAACGGGTGATAAATCAAAAAGTTTTGCTCAGTTATATGCTGGATATCTATCAACAGATATGATAGCAACCTCCGAAAAAGGAGTGGCTACGTGGATAGAAAATAACGGAATTCAAACTGCGAACGATCGTTTTTATGCCTTACATAGCACAGCGCCAATTGGATCTATTGTTAAAGTAAGAAATTTGATGAATAACAGAACCATCTATGCAAAAGTAATAGGCAGTTTGAGTGAAAGTGAAAAACAGGAAAAGGTATTGATTAAATTAAGTGCGGGTGCCGCTGAACGATTAAATGTTTTGGATAATCGTTTTGTTGTAGAAATGACCTACTATCTCGCAGATGACAAAGCAATGAAATAATAGTTCTAATAAATGTGTGGAGAAAGCGGCGTTGTGGTTAACGCCGCTTTTTTGTTTCTTGCATTCGTGTGTCCGTTATGTGGGTTTAAAAGGGATAGCCGCGAACCTGCCTGCCAACGTCGTCAGGCAGGCGCACGAATGAACAGCCGAGTAATGGATTTTTTTTATTTCTGCCGGGGCGCAGAGGTTGAATGAGTAATGAGTTATGAGTAATGAGTTTACCCCGAGGTTGCATCGAACTTTTAT
>JBGAWP010000077.1:0-19550 GCA_044227505.1 Chitinophagales bacterium
TCAATTTGAATTAATATATAAAACCAAATCTGTTATCTAACTTTACAAAAAAGGTCAATCGTATTTAGCGTTCTACATTATGTTTTCCTGATACCTGATACTTGATACCCGATACGCGCGAAGCGCCAGTCCTATGTCCTTTTCCCTTGTCCTATGTCCAGTCCCGTGTCCTGTCCCGTGTCCCGTGTCCCGTGTCCTGTGTCCCGTGTCCCGAGTCCCGAGTCCCGAGTCCCATGTCATTTATTCCTGAACTTTGCAATATGAACAGCTAATTCAATCTTCCGGTTGTTCTTTTACACTGCAATCGGCCATATCAAATTTAATGGGCAGGGTGAATGCAACGGCTACCGGTTTATTATTTTGGGTTCCGGGTTTCCAGGCGGGCATGGAGTTTATTACCCGCAGTGCTTCTTCATCACATCCTGAGCCAATTCCTCTTGCTACGGTAGCATCAATAACAGATCCCGATTCGTTTATCACAAATTTCACGAATACTGTTCCCTTAATACAATTTGCTTTCGCATCGGCGGGATATTTCAGGTTGTCGATCAGGTATTGAAATAATGCTGCTTGACCCCCTTCATATTCAGGATAAATTTCAGGATTAGTTGTAATGTTCTCCTTCGTTTGTTGCTCAACCTGCGCAAACGTGGTTAAACTTAGAAACGCCGTAAAAAGAAAAAGAAGTGATTTCATATTGTTTTTGTTTTAAACTGTGACGTATTTTATATAATTGGTATTTAGTCAAAGAAAACTCAAATGTATCCATTTTAAGCTATCTGAAATACTCTTTTGTGTCATAATTTAAATACGGTTAAAATTTTACAAATGGCTGATAATATTATACGAATTGCTGCTGAACAACCCGAAAATTGAGTCATGCCTGAGGTTCCCCATTGAAGTGTATCGAAATTGATCAATACATTATTAACCTTAAATTAAGGTCAATTTTACTTTAAAATGTGATAATAAATAATTGCTCCTTTTTTGTTCAATATTTAAATTAATTCAATAAAAATAACTATTTAACAGATAATATTTTACAAAATAACTTAATTAATGTGACACTGAAAAAATGTCAAAAATTGTTGCTAATTCTATATTTTATTAGCTTTTGTTTCTAAAAACTCATTTCATTACCTACTTTTGATATCCCAAAAATCATAAAACCTAAAACAAACCAGATCAACAAAATACACATCAATGAAAAAAACTCGATTCAGCCAACTCCTCCCCGTATTTTTCCTTTTATTATTTGCTACAAATGCTAAAACACAAACCTATACAATAGGTGCAGATAATGGCATAAATGGAGCTATGGTATATCCAACACCATTTGGTGATTATTATAAAACCATGCGGACCCAACACCTCTATTTAGCCTCTGAACTCACAGCAATGGGCATGAGTGCAGGGTTTATTTCCGAAATAAGCTGGAATGTGGTGAACCTGCCTGCATCAATTGATGAAACGGAGGGTTATACTATTAAGATGTTGAGCACCACAACGCCTTCTCTCGGATTAACAACCTGGGAACCAGGAGCTTCCATACATTGGGGGCCTGTTGATTACACGCCGGTATTAGGCACGAATAATTTTGTTTTTGATACTCCATTTTTCTGGGATGGAACAAGCAACGTAATTGTAGAAATATGCGGAGGTTCACCTGCAGGAGTTTTTACAAAAAATGCACGCGTTACGTGGACTGGCCCACTTCCATTTAATGCATCACATACTTACAGAAGTGATATTGAAGCCGGGATTTGCGGTTACACCGGAATCGAGTATTATGAAGATAGTCCTGGTGGACCAGATTACCGACCACAAGTTACTTTTGTTGTTGATGCCGCAACTGATTGTGCTGCACTTCCCGCTATAGGTCCAGCATTTTCAACACAAACAGACGTTTGTTTAGGTGAAACCTTTACACTTTCCATTGACCCGGTACTTGCATTAGGTGTTACTTATCAGTGGGCAAGGTCATTGGATGGAATTGGATATTCTAATATTGCAGGTGCCGTTTCACCTACTTTTACAACAACACAAACGAGTACATATTATTATAAATGTAAGGTTACTTGCACTTTCAGTGGTGATATTGAGGTTTCTGATGCTGTATTAGTTACTCAAAATGATCCAATTACCTGTTATTGTATTCCAACATATACTTTCGGCTCAGTAGAAGGTGATTATGTAAGTCATGTAGAATTAGAAGATATTGATAATGTAACAGGGGCTTTACCGGCACCTTTTTATAATTATTACAGTGGAATTTCAACCGATCTTACCGAATTGACAACCTATACCATTCATATTTCTGCCGGATCCTATCTGACAAATAATGGAGTTGCTGCCTGGATCGACTATAATCAGGATGGCACTTTTGGAGTAGGAGAAAAACTTGGTGAGGTTACCGGATTAGCAGCGTTTGCAACAGGAAATATTACCTTCACAGTTCCCATAACTGCACTTACCGGTCCAACCAGATTGCGCGTGAGAGATGTTTGGAATACAGTTGGAATAACTGCCTGCGATTTATATGGTTATGGAGAAACGGAAGATTATGATGTGGTAATTGAAGCAGCTGTTGCTCCAACGGCAGCATTCTCCTTTACGGGAGACCCTGTTGTTAATTTTACAGATCTCTCTGCCGGGTCACCAACATCCTGGTCGTGGAATTTTGACGACGGAGGAATCTCCACACTTCAAAATCCCGTACATATCTATTCCCTTAATGGGACATATAATGTTTGTTTAACCGCAACTAATGGAATGGGATCAAATACTGTTTGTCAGAATGTAATTATTGATTCTTATCTCGCTCCGGTTTCCACTTTTGCATATTCGGGCGATCCAACAGTAACATTTGATGATAATTCAACAAATTCTCCCACTTCCTGGTCATGGAATTTTGGTGATGGAGGAACTTCATTACTTCAAAATCCCGTACATACCTATTTAACTAACGGGGTATACAATGTTTGTCTTGTAGCCGCAAATGCCACAGGCGAGGATATTTCTTGTCAAAATGTTACCATTGATTCTTATTTAGCACCTGTTGCAGCTTTTACGTATTCAGGTGATCCAACAGTAACCTTTGATGATAATTCAACGAATAGTCCTACATCATGGTTCTGGTATTTTGATGACGGAAGCACTTCTGCTTTGGCAAATCCGGTACATACCTATGCTGAGAACGGCACTTATAATGTTTGTTTAACAGCTACCAATGGTGTAGGGTCAAATACGATCTGTCAAAACGTAATAATAGATTCCTATTTATCACCGCTTGCAGATTTTTCCTACACCGGTGACCCTGTTGTTGCGTTCACTGATCTTTCAACAAATACCCCAACAAGTTGGGATTGGGATTTTGGGGATGGAGGAACTTCCACACTTGAAAATCCAACGCATACCTATGCTGTGAACGGAACATTTAATGTTTGTCTCACTGCCACCAATATTGTCGGTTCAAATACACATTGTGAGGATGTTGTAATTGATTCCTACATCTATACTCCTGTTGCTGATTTCAGTCACAGTGGAGATCCATTTGTAAGTTTTACCGATCTATCCACTAATATTCCGGATTCCTGGAGCTGGGATTTTGATGACGGTGGAACTTCAACGCTTCAAAATCCAACACATAACTATGTGGCTGATGGGGTATATAATGTTTGTTTAACAGCATCAAATGCTGCAGGTTCTAATACCTATTGCGAAAATGTAACGATCAGCACCTACCCAACACCTATTGCATCGTTTATTTTCAGCGGAGATCCAAATGTTACCTTTGCAGATCTTACTACAAACGATCCATATGCATGGGATTGGGATTTTGATGATGGTGGCACAAGCACAGAACAAAATCCTGTTCATTTCTTTGCAGCCAACGGAACTTATAACGTTTGCCTTACCGCTACTGCTGCAGGAGGTTCTGATTCTTACTGTGCTGACGTTGTAATTACAACATTAGGATCGGCTCCGGTAACTGATTTTACATGGACACTTACAGGACTTACTTTATTCTTTACTGATATTTCCACCAACGAACCTACGGATTGGTTATGGCAGTTTGGAGATGGTGCGATCTCAGGTTTACAAAATCCTTCGCACAGTTATGCATTGGCAGGCGAATATAATGTATGTCTTACTGCAATAAATGATTATGGAAGTATGGATAAATGTGAAATAATAAATGTTAGTCAGGTGGATATTTTAACTACAAAAACGGAGTATCTGAACCTTTATCCTAACCCTGTTACTGATCAAACCACGATAATAATACCTGAATCAATTAATGATATTAGTGGAATTACACTATTTAATACATTAGGAGAGCAGATCAATACAAGTGGACTGATAACAAATTCATCCAGCACTACAATACAAGTAAATACAAAATCATTGCCTGCTGGAACCTATACTGTTAAGATCGCGAATGACACAAAAATATATGTAGGGCAATTTGTTAAACTTTAAACTTTCAGGATTGAATAATAATTGAATTAAAATACATAATAATAAAAAAAAATGCTGCACATAAAATGCAGCATTTTTTTTATCTGCACCTGTAAATATTAATATCTCCTCCTTTTAATTTTTATTATCCTACGAAATAAATATAAATTATAATTTTCATGCAGCCGTTCTATGTGACACCAAAATAAATTTATATTACAAACTTTAATGTCTTAATGGATTAACTTTCTTAATAAATAATTAAGAGTATCTAAACATGTTTTTAATGGAATAGCATTTTTAACCTAAAGGCTAATTTAAAAAAAAATCTACCCGTAATTATAATTTGCATGTTGATGATACCCATTAGAATACCCTTGAATTTTGAAAATTGTGACCAGTCCGATACAGGATATTATATCCTGATTTTGAAATATTAATAATTATGTGTATTCTTATATTGGGAATTCATTCAAAAAATAAGCATATGAAAAATATTTTTACAAGCATTGTATTGATCATCCTCATCAATTTAACATTTACACAAACTCCTCTCACAATTGGCACAACTACCTACGATTACCAAACCTATGGTTCAAGCAACAATCACTTAATTGCCTACCCTGATGGAAAGGTAACTGCAGCCTGGATGGGTTCCAGCACCTTTACCCCTGCATTTACTAATCTTGGGACATATTATAACCACTTTAATGGGGTTTCCTGGGGTTCCTTTCCCACTGCCAGATTGGAAACTGCAAAAACCTACTCAACAGAAATACTTACAGTAATGAGCCATGAGGTTGTGGTTGCAGATGATGTTTCCAGAGTGTTATTATTTAAAAATACAACCATTGGAGGAACAAGCTGGACCGAAACAGGTGGCTCGGATGTTATTGATGGATGGTATCCAATGGCATATTGCCCGGAGGGAACCGATGATATTTATGTTGTAACAATGAAACCCAATCAGGAGGACCTCCTTTTTTCGAGGTCAGATGATGGTGGAGAAACCTGGGCTATCTTGGAATATGCGCTCCCAAACACAACCGAAGCCTGGGGATGTGATCTGGTTTTACCGGATTGTTATCAGGTAGTTGTTTATGGAAATGATGTTTATGTACTATATGGTAGCCTTGTTTCCGATCTAATTCTGATGCATTCCGGAAATAAGGGTTTGACTTGGGACGCAAGCCCCACAGTGCTCGTTAATTTTCCAATCGATAATTATGTTGCCGGTGCAGGTGAAACTACCGATTGGGATGGCGATGGTGACTATGATTGGGTGGATACCAATGATGGCAGACATGAAATGATAGTAACAGATGATGGCACTGTGCATGTTTTTGCCGGAAGAATGCAAATAAGAGATGTAGCAGGAGTGACAGGATTTTATTACGATTTTTTAAAGGCAGGAATTTACCATTGGAAAACCGGTGATGTAGGAGCAACATTGCATGAGGAATTTGTAATTGACTGGGATGGTGACGGCGATCCATTTAGCGGAATAACGGATAATCTGGATGCCTACAATTGGGAAAGTTTCACTTTTATGCCCACTGCTTCTTATGATGCTGATATCGATAGAATTTATATGAGTTATATGATGCCTGTAGAGGGAGAAGTTTCTGCCAGCGATCAAAACTATTCCGATCTATTTGGCACCTATTCTGATGATGGAGGAGATACCTGGTCAGACCCGATCAATCTTACCTATTCCGCATTTTTGGGAAAAGAAAATGCATATCCAAGTGCCAGTCCGCGCACTGTGGGAAATAAATTTCATGTTATGTGGCAGCAAGACGATGAACCCGGAACATCCCAGGATCCAGCGCCGGGTGATGATGATATCTTAACAAACAATATGAAATATGTTGCCTGGGAGGAAACCAGATTTGAGCCTTATAATCCAACCGTTGATTTTACATTTACCTTAAGCCCCGGATTTACCGCAACATTTACCAATCTTTCGGTAGATGCAGAAGATTATTTATGGGATTTTGGGGATGGATTCACTTCCACTGCAATAAACCCAACACATACCTATGCACCAGGAACGTATGAAGTTTGTCTTACAGGATATAATCATTACGGAGAAGCAACAGAATGTCAAACCGTAGTGGCAGTAAATGAACCTGTTGCCGATTTTATTTCTTTTGGCGATCCGGATGTTTCCTTTGTTGACCTTTCTACCGGTGATCCCGATACCTGGTATTGGGATTTTGGTGATGGTTTTACAAGTACGGAATCAGATCCTGTGCATACTTATTTGACAAACGGAACCTATACGGTGTGTCTAACCGTTTCAAACCTTGCCGGTTCTGATACCTATTGTGATGATGTTACAATTGACAGTTACCTCGCTCCTACGGCTTATTTTATTCATTCAGGCGATCCTATTGTCACATTTACCGATCTATCTACCGGCGGACCAACATCGTGGTTTTGGGATTTTGATGATGGCTTTACCTCTACACTGCAAAACCCCGTTCATACCTATACTGAGAACGGAACTTACAATGTTTGTCTCACTGCAACAAATGGAGTTGGCTCCAGTACAACTTGTCAAGACGTTGTTATTTCAAGTTACACTGCACCTGTTGCTTATTTTTCGCATACAGGAGATCCATTTGTAACATTTACCGATCTATCCACCAACGAACCCAATGAATGGTTTTGGGATTTCGGTGATGGCATTACATCAACCCTTGAAAATCCGACTCATAACTTTACTGAAAACGGTACCTATGAAGTTTGTCTTACTGCTACAAATGATATTGGATCAGACACCTATTGTGAAAATATTGTGATAGATGGATATGCTGCTCCGGTTGCACTGTTCTCCTTTAGCGGTGATCCTGATGTGAGTTTTACCGATCTGTCTACCGGTGATCCAACTTCCTGGTCATGGGATTTTGATGATGGGGATTTCAGTACTTTGCAAAATCCTGATCATACTTTTGTGGAAGATGGCACTTATAATGTTTGTTTAACAGTTGAAGGACCGGGCGGTAGCGACGAGGGTTGTATGAATGTGATCATCAACAATGCCGGATCTGCTCCCATCGCAGGCTTTACCTATGTTATTTCAGGGCCATTAACAGTAACCTTTACCGATATTTCCATAAACGACCCAACAGATTGGGTGTGGGATTTTGGAGATGGTGCGATATCCGGTATTCAAAATACTGCGCACACATATGCAACTATCGGAAGTTATAATGTATGTTTAACGGCAACCAATGCAGCAGGTTTTAACACCTATTGTAAATTAATTGAACTAACAAATGCAATTGATGATATTGCAATGAAGGTTATTTCAATTTATCCGAATCCAAGTAGTGATATTATTTTTATTAATACCAATGATATAAACGGACAATATAATTTAGAACTCTATAATTCCATTGGACAAAAAATTGAATTGAATTATTCTGATAATAATAATATAATTGAAATGAATGTTGTGGGATTGCCTTCGGGAAATTATTATGTTAAAATTATTGCGGAGGAAGGTGAATTTATTGGTAGATTTTTGAAGGATTGAAATAATTTAATTTGTTTTAAAACCTGCTTAAAGCCTAAGCAGGTTTTTTTTATCTCAAATGTGCTCCTCCGAACTCCACAGAGTCCCCTCCTGCGTCGGGTGACTCTGTGGGGACACTCAAAAATCTAAGCAGGTTTTTTATTGTAATTCCAAGTCATAACTGCCTTGATTGTCAATTCCTTTTGGCTATAAATCGGTCCATTTGTTTGGCTGTTAATTGGTACATCGGTACATTTTTTTGGCTGTTCATTGGTACATTAAAAAAGGCCTCAAAATAAAATGAAGCCTTCTTATAAAATGAAAAAATAATTTATTCGATAATCATCCCTGCACCAACAGTTGAATTTGTTCCTTCATCAATAATAATAATAGAACCGGTATTTCTGTTGCGGCGGTATTCGTCGTAGAACAACGGAACTGTTGTGCGTAATTTTACTCTTCCAATTTCGTTGAGTGATAAACTTTCCACATCTTGCACTCTGTGCAGTGTATTTACATCCACCTTGTAAAGAATTTCTTTCACTACACAACGGGCATCGCGAGTTGTATGTTTTATTGCATACTTACCATTTAATTGCAATGGTTTTTTATCATCCATCCAGCACAACATGATATCAATTTCCTGTCCAACTTTAGGCACATTATTTTCGCGCACGATCATATCACCTCTGCTGATATCGATATCATCTTCGAGAATTAATGTAACACTTTCCGGTGGAAATGCTTCTTCAAGATCACCATCAATTGTTTTAATTGCGGCGATCTTTGAAGTTAATCCTGATGGTAAGTGCATTACTTCATCACCCGGTTTAAATACACCACCGGCAACTCTTCCGGCAAATCCGCGATAATCGTGATATTCGTTACTCATAGGACGAATAACATGCTGAACCGGAAAACGACAATCAATTAAATTATGATCGGAACCGATATGTACTGTTTCCAACGTATATAATAAGGTTGGGCCTTCGTACCAAGGCATGTTTTTACTGCGGTCAACAACATTATCTCCGAACAAAGCACTGATAGGAATAAAACGTACATCCTGCACATCTAATTTGGATGCAAAATGACGGAATTGTTCCACCACTTCATCATATTTTTCTTTATCGTAATCCACAAGGTCCATTTTATTAATACAAATTACGATATGTGGAATTTGCAATAAGGAAGCAATAAAAGAGTGGCGATAAGTTTGTTCTACAACACCATGACGTGCATCCACTAATATGATTGCAAGGTTTGCGGTTGACGCACCTGTAACCATATTTCTGGTATATTGAATATGACCCGGTGTATCAGCAATAATAAATTTTCTTTTTGGCGTTGCGAAATAGCGATAAGCAACATCAATGGTAATTCCTTGCTCGCGTTCTGCTTTTAAACCATCGGTTAATAAAGCGAGATTTACATATTCTTCGCCTCTTTGTTTTGAAGATTTTTCTATGGCTTCCATCTGATCAACAAAGATGGATTTCGAATCATATAATAATCTTCCGATCAAAGTTGATTTTCCATCATCTACAGACCCTGCAGTTGTAAAGCGCAATAATTCCATGTTTAAATAACCATGGTTGTCGAATGTTCCGTTATCGTTAACTAAATGATCCATATAAAAAGGTATTGAACAATATTTTTTTAATTAAATTAATTTTAATGAATAGACAGTTCGATTTTATAATTAAAAATATCCCTGTTTTTTTCTGTCTTCCATTGATGTTTCGCTTCGTTTGTCGTCAGAACGATTTCCGCGTTCGGTAACACGTGTTGTAGCTACTTCGTAAATAATTTTTTCTACGGTATCCGCATCACTTTCTATTGCACCGGTAATAGGAAGATCACCGCAAGTTCTGAAACGAATTTGTTTGGAGATCACTTTTTCATTTGGTCTCAATTTAACCCATTCAGGATGGGTAGAAATAAAAGTTCCATCTCTTTCAATTACATCGCGTTGATGAGCGAAATACAATTTCGGAAGCGGAATATTTTCCTGATAGATATATTGCCAAACATCCATTTCTGTCCAATTAGAAATTGGAAATACACGAAAATGTTCGCCAATATGTTTTCTGCCATTAAATAAATTCCATAATTCGGGGCGTTGATTTTTTGGATCCCACTGACCGAATTCATCTCTATGTGAAAAAAATCTTTCTTTAGCACGGGCTTTTTCTTCATCTCTTCTCGCTCCACCCATTGCTGCGTCAAATTTATTTTTTTCTACTGTTTCCAATAAGGTTACAGTTTGAAGTGCATTCCTACTTGCATTCATCCCTTGTTCTTCCACAGCTGTTCCTTTCTGTATTGAATCTTCCACTGATCCAACAATTAATCTAGCACCAACTTCATTTACAAGCCAGTCGCGATATTCCATAGTTTCAGGAAAATTATGACCGGTATCAATATGCACTAAAGGGAAAGGAATTTTTGCAGGCCAAAAAGCTTTTCTTGCAAGAAAAACCATAACGATAGAATCTTTCCCTCCGCTGAATAACAATGCAGGATTTTCAAACTGTGCCGCAACTTCGCGCATTATAAAAATGCTTTCAGCTTCTAATTCTTTTAAGTGCGTTAAACTGTAACTCATGAATACTTTTTTTATTAATTATTTATTATTGAATCGGGAACACTTTATTGCATTCCGTTAATTTTATTTTTTTATTACCGGTAAAATAAAGTCAAGTAACATCTGAACACTTTCTTCAATTTCCATTTTATCTGTTCTTATTTCCAATGCCGGATTTTCAGGTGCTTCAAATGGTGAAGTAATTCCGGTAAAATCAGGTATCAATCCTGCCCTTGCTTTTTTATACAAACCTTTTACATCCCTTGCTTCACAAACTTCGAGAGGTGCATTGATATATATCTCCAAAAAATCGTTTTCCCCGATCAGCTCTTTTGCCATTTTCCTGATCTCGTTGGTTGGACT
Source organism: Chitinophagales bacterium (assembly GCA_044227505.1). Taxonomy (GTDB): domain Bacteria; phylum Bacteroidota; class Bacteroidia; order Chitinophagales; family BACL12; genus UBA7236. The sequence goes on from JBGAWP010000077.1 coordinate 10,935, forward strand.
TACAAAACTGTTAATGGTAATAATTCCGCAATTCAGAAACAATTTGCTCACTTCGGCTATTCTACGGATATTTTCTATTCTGTCGGCATCGGAGAAGGAAAGGTTATTATTAATTCCCGACCTTATATTATCTCCATCCAACAGCATGGTAAGGTTTCCGTTGGCATGTAATATCTTTTCCAGGTGTTGGGCGATAGTACTTTTACCCGAACCCGAAAGGCCGGTAAGCCAGATCACCTTGGCGGTCTGCTGTAAAAGATCCTCTTTATCGTTACGCTGTAAAAGCCTGTCAAATATGGGATGAATGTTTTCCTGCACTTCTTTCATTTCTCGAAATAGATTCCAAATTGCGCCGCAAAGTTACAAAATGCCATCGGCTTTATTGATGAATGACTGAAAGAAAGGGTTGTATCCCTGTATTTTTTATTGATTAAATTTTGATGAGCTTCCATTTTCCTCTCCTGAAAAGTATGATAAACGCTACTGCCATAAGCGATTCAGAGATAGGGATAGCCATATAAATTCCTGAGGAATTGAGCCCAAGGGTAATAGCAAGAATGTAAGCAAGAGGGATCTGAATGAGCCAAAACCCAACAAAATTGATCATTGTTGGGATCTTGCTGTTACCGGCACCATTAAAGGCATTTGCCAGAACCATCTCATATCCATAAAAGATATAACCCAAACAAACAATGCGCAAACATTTCACTCCTTCCTGAATAACGGCCTCTTCAGACGTGAACAATCGCAGAAAACCCTCGGGGAAAAAAACAAAAATTACCGTAACGATGCCCATAAAAATAAGGTTGAAGTAACCTGTTCTCCAAACTGCCTTTTCGGCCCTGTCTGGCAGTCCCGCACCTAGGTTTTGTCCCACCAAAGTTGCAGCAGCATTGCTGATACCCCATGCAGGAAGAATTGTGAAAATGAGTATCCTGATAGAAATGGTATAACCGGCAAGAACCTGTTCACCAAAGTTGCTCATAATACTCATTAAAAAAATCCAGCTTGAAGAGGCAATAATGAACTGACCCGTAGCACCTGCCGACACTTTTACAAGTTTGGCAATGATGTTTGCTTTAAGAGAAAATATTTTTCCTTTTAAATGAATTAGTGATTTACCATTTAAGAGATGATATATCTGATAACAAACCCCTATTCCCCTACCAATATTAGTTGCAACCCCTGCTCCTAAAAGTCCGAGTTCCGGAAATGGCCCAATTCCAAAAATAAACATGGGATCCAGGATAATATTAATTCCGTTCGCGATAATAAGACTTCGCATTGCGATACCCGCATCCCCTGCTCCACGAAAAATTCCATTAATAAGAAATAGCAACATGATGGTGATATTGCCGGAGATCATTAAACGGGTATAACTCACACCATAATTAATGAGATCAGGACTTGCCCCCATCATCTCCAGAATATTGCGGGAATAAAATAAACCGATCATGGAAATAACCAGTGAAATTCCAATTCCGCCATAAATTGCCTGAACTGCCGTTACTTTAGCCTCGTTGATATTTTTTTCTCCGACCCTGCGCGCAACCAAAGCTGTTGCACCTATACTTAATCCGAAACCCAGAGAATAAATAATTGTGAGTGTACTTTCTGTTAAACCAACAACAGCAACAGCCTGAGTGCTAACCTTGCTCACAAAAAATATATCCACCACTGCAAATAAACTTTCCATGAACATTTCAAATATCATGGGAATGGCGAGCATAAAAATAACCCTGTCGATACTACCTGTAGTAGTATCTACATTTTCTCCTTTAAGAGCTTGTATGAATAATTTAAATATATTTCTTTTTTGAAGTGACATTTTAAAATGATTTGAAAATGAAAATTGTAAGTTAAAACCACATCAATAAACCAGTCCAACCGGTGGCTGCAGATTTATTGAATTTAAACGGAAGGAAAGGCAAGATGCCTTTATACAATTATCATAGGCGCAAAAAGCTGGGGCAAAAATAGGGATGAATAGGGAAATTATTCAATAAGGTAAAAGGAACAACCATTAATTTAGTTTTAATTATTTGCCTGTTGATTTTCTTTCCTAATTAAAAATGCAGCATGTTAAAGTCATAAACTTCTGCCATTTTTTCAATTAAAAAGCCCTCCAATTTCTTGAAGGGCTTCTGTCGGGGCAGCTGGATTCGAACCAGCGGCCTCCTGCTCCCAAAGCAGGCATTCTAACCGGGCTGAACTATGCCCCGAACATTTATTTCTAACAGGGCTGAATATTTTACCCTGAATATATTTTTTTTTCGACCATTTGGCCTTCCCGCCCGTTGGCGGGACATTCTAACCGGGCTGAACTATGCCCCGAACAATATCTTTCTATCACTTAATCTTTTCTGCTTTCGGCAGATAAGTTCAGGCTAGCCATGAAGTGAATTTTCTCTTCATGCCTCATGAAGAGAAAATTCTACTTCATGGCGGTGAGGGAGAGATTCGAACTCTCGGTACCGTTTCCAGTACGGCAGTTTAGCAAACTACTGGTTTAAGCCGCTCACCCACCTCACCTTTAGTGATTTATTTATTTATAAGAACATGGAGGCAGTTTAGCATCAGCCGCGTCCGCCGCGGCGGATCACCTACCTCACCTAAGTGATTTGAATATCTTAAAAGAACATTTCCCTGTTTTAGGGGACGCAAAGGTAATAAAAGAGATGGGTTCTTCCTAAAATTTCATAAATACTGTAAAATAAAATGCCATGAATGAGTTTTCATGGCACTTTAAATGAAGTATTATTAGGTTTTAGGATATGCTCATTTGAATTTTTTTCTGAAGATCATCCACACTTTCCTTGAATTTTGTGTCGGTATCCATCAGATTTTGAATCGCCTGGCAGCTGTGTATTACCGTTGAGTGATCTCTTCCTCCAAAATGTTTACCAATTGCCTTTAAGGAGTGTTTGGTGAAATTTTTAGAGAGATACATACTTAACTGACGTGCCTGAACAACCTGACGTTTACGGGTCTTTTCCTTCAATTTGTCAACGGGAACCTCAAAATAATCGCAAACAGCCTTTTGGATGAAATCGATAGAAACTTCGCGAGACATGTTTTTAACAAAATTCTTCACGATCTTTTTAGCGAGGTCGAGGTCAATTTGTTTTTTGTTGAGGGATGCCTGAGCTAGTAAGGAAACCAACGCTCCTTCCAGTTCACGAACATTGTTGGTGATATTATATGCTACAAACTCAACAACATCTTTTGGCAACTCTATACCATCAGCATACATTTTCTTTTCAAGTATGGCTACACGTGTTTCGAAATCGGGCGACTGAAGGTCGGCACTTAAGCCCCATTTGAAACGGGATAATAAACGTTCTTCCACACCTTCGAGATCGCGCGGAGGACGATCGCTTGTAAGAATGATCTGTTTGCTCTCCTGGTGAAGGTGATTAAATATATGGAAGAAAATATCCTGTGTTTTTGCTTTATTGGCAAAGAAATGAATATCGTCAATAATTAATACATCTATTAATTGATAGAAATGCACAAAATCGTTAACCGAGTTATTTTTTAGTGATTCGATGAACTGATTTGTAAACCGTTCTGCATTTGTATATAATACGGTCTTATTCGGAAAATTCTGTTTTACCTCATTTCCAATTGCCTGCGCAAGGTGACTTTTTCCAAGACCTGTAGCTCCATATATTACTAATGGATTAAAGGCAGTGCCCCCGGGTTTTTGTGCAACTGCATATCCGGCACTTCTGCATAATCTGTTACAATCGCCTTCAATAAAATTATCGAAGTTGTAATTAGCGTTTAATCCGGATTCGATATTTACTTTTTTCAAACCGGGAATTACAAACGGATTTTTAATACTTGTTCCCATAACGAGTGGTGCTGCTACCTCAGGATTTTTATTGTTTCCGGTATTATAGTTTGGGTAGTCGATCGTAAACGGAGAATTATTTCCGGAACTGTTTTCCACCACGATCCTATACTCTAACCGGGCATTGCTTCCTAATTCGCGTTTTATAGTTTTTCTTAATAGGGTTACATAATGCTCTTCCAGCCATTCGTAAAAAAATTGGCTGGGTACCAGTATGGTTAAAATCTCATCTTCTAACTTAACAGGCTCGATCGGCTCGAACCATGTTTTAAAACTCTGGAGATTTACATTGTCTTTGATGATCTTAAGACAATTGGCCCACACAGTATGAAAATCATTGCTACTCATCTCAGAATTAAAAATTTATTTATTATTTATTAACATCGGAATGACGAAGGTGTGAAAAAATAAATTGTAAAAAAAATTTTTATTCACTTGTTTTTTTCGAAACAATGACAGGTTTACCAGAATGCCATTTTTTAGCTCTTTTTTTCTCAAAAAAAATATCCAACCTGCCCAACCATACACCTGCCCAACCCACTTGATTAATTATCACCTCTTGGTCGGCAAGATTTTTGTAAACTTGGGGCTCTTCCAAAAAGGTATGGGTATGTCCTCCCAGGATCAAATCTATACCTTCCGTTTTTTGAGCGAGCAAAACATCTGAAATTTTACTGTCTTTATATTGATATCCTAAATGCGATAAACAAATTATATAATCACATTTTTCCTCATCCCTTAATTTTTTTACCATTTCATTTGCTTTCAAAACAGGATCCTGATAAATGGTATTGCCATATAATTTTTGTGGCACCAATCCTGTTAATTCAATTCCCAATCCGAATATACCAACCTTAATATCTTTTTTCTGAATAATTTTATATTGTACTATTTTATCTTTTAAAACAGTATCTGTAAAATCATAATTGGAAACAATAATTGGAAATTCAGCATGTGCTAATTGTTTTTCAAATCCATCGATACCTCCATCAAAATCATGATTACCCATTGTTGCTGCATCATATTGCATTGCACTCATTAATTGCATTTCCAATTCACCATGATAAAAATTAAAATACGGAGTACCTTGAAAAATATCTCCCGCATCTAATAATAATACATTATCTTCTTCTGCTCTTATCTTTTTTATTAATGCTGCCTTTTGCGCCATACCACCCATTCCGGGGAACTTCTTATCATCGTCAGGGAATGGGTCTACACGGCTGTGCACGTCGTTGGAGTGCAGTATTACCAGTTTCTGAACACTGCTGCTTAATGCAAAAGATTCCAATGGAATTGCACCTAATCCAAGAAGTGCTGTCCCGCTTGCAAACTTTTTTAAAAATGTTCTTCTATTCTGCATAGGTAATTCTTCCTTCTATTTTAGCATATAATTTTCTTCCTTCCCCATTTTCTTTTGATATATAATTTAATACCATATCCCGAATGGTGATACCGAGAATATCAATTTTTTGCCCGTATAAAAAATCCATTTTATCACCACCGTTTGCCATATAATCATTCATGATAACTGTATAATTTTTTAAGGTGTCGAACGGCATATTATTTATAAGGACATTTTTTGCTTCATTATTTTTAACTGTAATTTGAATTCCCGATACTGGCCAACCTCCTTCATCAATTATTTTCTGAATAAGTTTTGCAGTACTCTTTCCATCTAAGGTAACTATTGCACCAAAATTTTCAAAGGGTAATAATTCGAAAATTTTCCCTTTCGTAATGGGACCGGCATTTATAAATTCCTGTCTGATGCCTCCATAATTATAAACTGCAAAATCAATATTTTCATCTGCATACAATTGTCCTTCTTTTAAAATAACATCACATATAAAATTTCCTAATGTTGATTCCGGTTTTGCTCTTTTTAGTTCAACTCCCATTTCTCCCACTATCAAATTCATCTCGCCATCAAGAGCAGATTTATAGGGTTGAATAATGGAAAGCACCGAAGAATCGGTTTCTGTATTTTCAGAAACCCGCAATTGTTTGGCTTCATATCCGGTATCAGAATAATAATAACTGCAGGAAGAAAGTATAAAACAACAACATAACAATTGGATAATGTTGCGTTTACAAATGTTGTATATAAGATTAGGTGACGACCTCCTCCCGTAAGAATTGGGATAAAAACCTGGAACGGGAGTGTGCATTTTCACAATACGATTTCGTTTTAAAGTTAAATAGGCAATCTAAAATCCAATTTTAAGGCAATTTACGGGGTTATTTTCCGTATAACAACATTACTTCTTTCTTTAATTGAAGTAAAACCTTGGTTGTAATAGCATCATCTTCACTTTCTGCAAGTTCGGCTATAATTTTTTTGTGCAATTCAATTCCCGGTAATTCGGGCATTAATTCCATGGAATTGCGATTGATCACACTTATGGTCTCTTCCTTAGAAGCTCTTATCATTGCCCAGGCTTCTGCTGAAACATATACCTGCTGACTGAGGTTATGCTCATATTCCATTCTTATATTGTTAATAAGGTTTGTTCTGAATTCCGCAACATTCATTTCCTGCTTGCGCACTCTTGGTAATAAATTATTAAGGGAAATACGCTCTAAGAACAAAGTAAGTCTTTCATATGCCTGCAATCTCACAGGTAGCGCCTCACGCAGATGGGCCTGACGATACTCCATCAAACGCATTTGCTTTTCCCTGTCAAGAAAGGCTCTTAGTACTGCATAGGTAGTAAAAAACACTACAAGGGCCGGGATGATGTATCCGGTTATTTGCCAAATTAAATCCATTGTTACTTTTTTAGGAGGGTTGCAAAATTAAAATTAAGAATATTAAATCCAACTCTAAACGAAATATTTCTTTTTTATTTTAAAAAAAGTGGTTTGACTTTAAACGTGAACTTGCCGATAAAATTGCAGAGGGTTTGAAAAACCAACAGCAGAAGGGGTTTGAGGATTTTGTTCAAAACCCACAAACATGGATATATCATGCATTATTTTGTAATAATTTATTGATGGAGGTTTAAAATCGTGTCCAGTTGAGTTACAAAAAATAAAAAACTGAGGCCTTAACATACCATCGATATTGCTGGATGGGATATTCTAACATGCTCAGCTGCGGATTTTGATTTGATCTTAATTGATTTTTATATAATAATGCCGCGCCAACCGGGGATTGATTTGGTAGATTAATGCAAATTTCACTTCGTAAAAACTTCGACCTCTAAAGTACCATATTTATTGCAGGATGGGTTATAATGTCACCCCTCTGGGGTTTGATTTTAGATATACATCAAAATGCTATAATAATGCCACCCCTATGGGGTTTGGTTTAATGACTTTCCTGAAAATTCTATAATAATGTCACCAATAAGTGATTTGATTTAACGGATTGTTCATTTCTATTTGCTCTTTTGAGACCACCAAAAGTTGATTGAAGTTATAATTACATTTTAAACCCAAATTGAGACTTATTAAAATGAGTAAAGCCACCCAAAAGGGTGGCTTTACCATATAACTGGGAATTCAAATGCTTATTCGGTAATAATAGCTTGTGTTGTTAAACGATTTCCGTCAACCACTACTGTAATCATATAAATACCAGCAACATTCGGAATGCTGATGGATTCATTAATTACACCATTATTTACTTCTGCACTAAATTCTGCTACTTTTTCGCCTGCAATATTCAATACTGTTATCGTTGCTACTTCAGAAACACTGGTTCCAAATGTTCCAACTAAAGTAATGTTACCGTTAGAAGGATTTGGATTTACCTGCATTTTTGCCTGAACAGCATTTTCACCCAAACGGCAACTTGAGATCACTGTAACAGAAGCAGATTGCGTGCTGCAACCACTTGCATTTGTAACAACAACATGGTAAACACCCACTGAGGTTGCAAAATAAATGCTGGATGTTGCACCGCCTATTGAATTACCATCCTTATACCATTGGTAAGTAAGACCTGCGCCAACATTCGCTTTTAATTTAAGAGAAGGTAAAGCACAGATATCAAGTCCATCAGGTGCAGCAATTACTGCTGATGGAACTGAAAGAACAGAAACAATTATAGCTGATGAACTGCTATAACAATAAGGCTTATATATATATAATGTATAACTTCCGGCCAATGAAGCGGCATATGTGGAAGATGTAGCTCCAGCAATGATAGAACCATTTCTTTTCCACTGATAGCTATATCCTGAACCTGCTGCAGTACTTTGCAATGTTACAGTTTGACCACTACAAATAGATGTAGATCCAAGTGCAGTAATTGTAGAGAATACATCAATTGCTCCGTCGCAATCATCATCAATTCCGTTAGCACAAACTTCGATTGCTCCCGGGTAAATGGATGCTGATGCATCGTTACAATCACTATTATCTAAAATATAACCTTCAGGAATGGTACAACCTGTATTTGACATACCGGCATCACCATAACCATCAAGATCACCATCGTTGTAAGAAGTAATTGTTACACCTTCGTCGATATTGCCATCACAATTATCGTCAATTCCGTTACAAACTTCTGTCATACCCGGATTTACAGATGCATCTGCATCGTTACAATCTGTATTGTCTGCAACATATCCTTCCGGTGCTGAACAAGCTGATACGGAAGAACCTGCATCACCATAACCGTCGCCATCAGCGTCAGCATAGAATGTAGTTTCAACACCTTCATCAACGTTACCATCGCAATTGTCGTCAATTCCGTTACAAGTTTCTGACATACCAGGATTAATTGCAGCATCAAAATCGTTGCAATCAAC
>JBGAWP010000078.1:0-19328 GCA_044227505.1 Chitinophagales bacterium
AAAGATGGCGATGGTATTGCCGATGCAGGCGATGCATGTCCGTTAGAAGCTGGTTTAGCTAAATTTAATGGCTGCCCTGATACAGATGGAGATGAAGTTAAAGACAGTGATGATGCATGTCCTGAAATTGTTGGATCAATACAACATAAAGGTTGTCCCGATTCAGACAAGGATGGTTTATTCGATAATGAAGATGCATGTCCATCTGAAGCTGGTCCTCTTGATAATAAAGGTTGTCCATATCCCGATACTGATAAAGATGGTGTAAAAGATGCAGATGACAAATGTCCTAATATTTTTGGCCCGGCATCAAACGACGGCTGTCCGATTACTGACATCGATAAAGATGGTATTCCTGATAAAGACGATAAATGTCCTACAGTTGCAGGCCCGGTTGAAAATAGCGGTTGTCCTTTAAATGATAAGGATGGCGATAGCATTCCGGATAAAGATGACAAATGTCCTTCCACTCCAGGTTTACCTGAATTAAATGGTTGTCCTAAATTAGAAGAAAAAGAGGAAGCGATTTTAAAATTAGCTTTTGATAATCTTGAATTTGAAACAGGAAAAGCAATAATCAGATCTTCCTCTTATGCCTCTTTAAATGAATTGGCAAATTTATTGATCAATAAACCTTCCTATGGATTGCGCATTGCAGGCCATACGGATAATGTTGGAACAGATAAAAGCAATATGACCCTATCGAGTAATAGAGCAACATCTGTAAAGAATTATTTGATCAGCAAAGGTGTAAAAGCAGAAAAAATTGTTACCGAATACTATGGTGAAACAAAACCGATTGGTGATAATGGAACTGCTGAAGGCAGACAGTTGAACAGAAGAGTTGAAATGAATGTGATCTTTGAATGAAAGGTTAATAAATAATATCAGAAACGGTTCTCCACTTTTTGTGGAGGGCCGTTCTTTATTAAAACAATAAAAAGGTTTAACTAAAATAACAGCAAATACTAATTTATTACAAATTTAAAACAGGCAAAACATGTATTACGGATGGTTTATTCTCGCAATTGGTGTAATTTTAGTAGGACTTTATATGTTTATAAAGAAAAAATTATAAAAAACTTATTATAAAAACTTTATGTTAATAATAGACCAATCGTTTATTATTAAGTAACCTTAAAACCTTGAAATTACCTAAATACCATATCTCCCAGCCTAACCGTAAACGCGCTTTTCGTATAGCTGCCGTCATTTTATCCATAGGTTTCATCCTGCTTATAGCGGGCTATTTTATACTAAAGGCCAATATGGGTAGAATAGAAACCCAATTGACTGAATCGCTGAACGAACAAATAAATGGAGAAGTAACCATTGGCGATATTGATATTACAATATTTAATCACTTCCCACACTTTTCTCTATCGGTTAAAGATGTAGTTGTAAAAGACAATAGGTTCAATGAACACCATCTTCAAATTTTTACAGCAGACCGCATCTACTTGCAGATTCGGGTATTTGCATTGCTTAGAAAAAACATTGAGTTGAGGGCAATTACATTAAAGGATGCAGAACTGAATCTCATTCGGATGCAAGATGGAATTTTAAACACAAAAAACCTTGTAAAACCTAAACCAAAACCTGGTATCCCCGAGGAAAAAGATTTGAGTGCAATCCTTGTAAGCAGATTATATCTGGAGAATGTTCATATACAATTCAGAGATACGGTTAGAGGTAAAGATTTTAATTTGACGATAAAAGATAGTTTTGGTAAATTAAGCCACAACGACAGTATAACTAAAATAACAACTAAAGATAAAATTTACGTAGAAGGATTGGTATTTAAGCCGGAACGAGGAAGTTGTTTAACGAATAAAACGATTGCTTCAAGATTAAAACTTGAGTGGAACAGAGAAAATAGAATTGTGGAAATTTTGCCTTCTCCTTTGGATATGGATAAATATAAGTTTAGTCTGTCTGGTTCCATTAGTCCTGGAATAACACCATATCTGGATCTCCAGGTTAAAACAGAAAAAATTAAACTTGACTATGCAACTACCTTGGTGAGTAAATATACCAGTGATAAATTAAAAGGGTTTAATTTTGAGAAAACCATACCTGCAACATTACATATGGAAGGTGCTGTTAATCCTGCCTTACCTTTGGATATTGATATATTTTTCAATGTAAAAGACAATGTATTTATTACTCCTTCAAAAAGTTTTGAAGTTGATTCCCTTACAGGTCATTACTTCAATCATTTAAATGATACATTGGTTAATAATGAAATTAACAGCGGTATTAGTTTTACTAATTTTAAAGGTAAATATGAGGGCATTCCATTTTTAATGGATATGCGTGTCACCGACTTTACCGATCCGTATATGGCTGTGCATGTTAGCAGCAACTTCTCTCTTCGCGAGGCAAACAGTGCAATAGATACATCTGTGGTAGTAATGACAGGAGGGAAATTAAACTTTGATGTTAATCTTAAAGGTAAAGCATATGGGTATTTAGAAAAAGATAAGGATTCCATGGATGCGGTTATTACGGGTAGTGCACAAATAAGCAATGCCTCCTGCAGATTTACGAATAAACAATTTGACCTGAACAGCATTAATAGCAACATCTCTTTTAATGAAAAAACGATGTATATTACTGCGCTTTCCATGAATATAAATAGCAACCCGATCGATCTAACCGGCACTATCTCAGATTTTATTTACCTCTTCTTTTTTCCAAATGCAAAGTTGCAAGCCGATCTGGCGTTAGAAGCCAAACATTTTAATCTGGATAATTTTAAAAAACCCGGTGTAAAACAACAAAAACAAAATGTTTCCACTAAACGAATTTCCAATACTATAAATTCTCTTTTAGAAAATTTAAAGGGCAATATTGCCGTAAATGCACAAAAGGTTACTTATCATAAATTAATTGCTCAAAATGTTAATGGCAAAGTAATTATTGGAAATACTTATATAACCTGTGAAGATCTATCCACAACAATAGCAAATGGAAGATTTTTGCTCAACGGTAGTTTACAAGGGATTGGAACAGCCAAACCTACAGTAAATTTAAGATCTAATATAAAAGGGGCTGACATCAGTGCACTTTTTTATCAATTGGAAAATCTACAACAAACAGCCATTACGTCAAAAAATATAAAGGGTGTATTGGATGCAGATATATCATTTAATTCCAATTTATCGAAAGACTTAAAACCTATTCCATCATCAATAAATGGTGATTACAATCTTACGCTAAAGGGCGGTGAATTAATAAATATGGATGCATTAAATCAAATATCAAAAAATGTATTTAAGAAAAAAGATTTTTCCGATATTCAATTTGCACAACTCAATGCAGTAATTTCACAAAAGGGAAATGATTTGACGATCTCTGAAATGGAAATAAAAAGCAATCTGATGACTCTTTTTGTTAATGGCGTATACAGCTTTGGTGAAAATACAGAATTATTTATTAAAGTGCCACTTAAAAGTTTAAACGCTAAGGAAGCGGATCTTGTAACTGATTTTAAAAATGATGATGCAAAAGTCGGAATCAGTATTAATCTAAAGGCTACAAAAGAAAATGGAAAATTAAAGGTTAGCCCTGTTTTATTCCGTAAAAAAGATAAATAATCTGTTCTGTGAAAGTCAACTAAGGTTAAAGTGAATATTCAAAATTTGTTAAATATGAGTAATAAATTACCCGAATTATGCGTTAAATTGTGTATATTATTCCCCATTTTAACATCAGACTATCATTTTAGCAAATCCTGAGAAATTATAAATAAATATAGATCAACCGCAATATGTCCTAAAAATGGCAATACATAAATATATACGGCAAATATTGATACATAATTTGTTTAACTGTTTTATTTGGACTAAAATTTGGCATATATAGTATTGATAGTAGAATAATATTAATTGAAAAGTCAACTAATTAAATATTTATTAAATCAAACTAAACTAAAAAAAAATGAAAAAGTTAATTCCAGTAGCATTCTTTGCCCTTTTAGCCTTAAATTCCAATGCTATTAAAGCGGCTAACGCAACTTCTCCAACTACAGTTGCAGAAACATCAATTCCAAATGAAAAAAGAGCCGGTGAAACCGAATCAACAAATTTGAATAAAGTTAAAGACAGCAGTGAGAAGGAAATGAAAGGTTCTGAAACAATTACAAAATCAAATGATTCAACCACAATGAACTCTAAGGATGGTGCCGGTATTTATATTTCCAGTGGTGCAGCACTTATCATCATTGTAATTTTATTGATCATCTTATTGTAATTTAATCAGAAAATAAAAAACTGATTCGTCGGTTTATGTTAGTTATTAATAAATACCCTGAAATATTGATCCAGAAATTTTGTAACATCCGGTGCGTATGAAAACAAACCGAAAAGCCTTTGTTATTTCAAAAAATCTGGATCCTTTTTTTCTGGGTATTTATTCTGCATTTCAATTTGCAGGAAGATTTTTCAGGGAGGCATTTAAACGCCCGTTTGAATTTACAGAATTAAAAAAGCAGTGTTACGCAATAGGTGTTAAATCGTTACCACTTATTACGTTAACCGGATTTGTTACCGGTGTTGTATTCACAAAACAATCTCGCCCCTCACTTCAGGACCTTGGAGCAGTTTCGTGGTTGCCATCATTAATTGCCATTGCACTGGTACGCGCCCTTGCCCCATTAATTACCTCTTTAATTTCTGCCGGCAAGATCGGATCAAATATTGGTGCTCAACTTGGATCGATGCGGGTTACTGAGCAGATCGATGCAATTGATGTATCAGGAGTAAATGCATTTAAGTACCTGGTTGTAACAAGAGTAACAGCCACCACATTTATGATACCCATTTTAATGATGTATTTCGCATTTGTGGGTTTGATAGGATCGTATTTAAATGTAAGCATGGGAGAAAATACAAGTTTTATTTCTTATTTTCAGGAAGCACTTTCACCCATCTCCTTTTTAGATGTACTCACAGGTTTATTTAAATCTATCATGTACGGTTTAACTATAGGATTAGTTGGTAGTTATAAGGGATATAATGCTACACGCGGCACCGAAGGCGTAGGGAAAGCTGCAAATATGGCAGTGGTAGTTTCCATGTTCCTCATTTTTGTGGAGGAGATAATAATTGTTCAATTAAGCGGATGGATAAGATTAGCTCAATAGAATGACTACAAAGTATAATCATATTATTACAGAGGAAAAGGTGATCATCATCAAGGATCTGCACAAATCATTTGGCGATCTTAATGTTTTGAATGGTGTAAACCTGGAAGTATATAAAGGGGAGAATGTTGCTGTATTGGGCAGATCAGGTACAGGGAAATCAGTGTTAATTAAAATAATTGCCGGTTTGTTAAAACCCGACTCTGGGACCGTTATGGTATTGGGAAAAGAAGTTGCAAAGATCACTGAAAAAGATCTGAGAACATTAAGGTTAAAAATAGGATTTTCCTTTCAGAATAGTGCATTGTACGATAGTATGACCGTGTATGAAAATATTGCCTTTCCCTTGCGTGGAAATACCGAAAAATTAACGCAAAAGGAAATAAAAATAAAAGTGGAAGAAGTGTTGGATGCCGTTGGACTTATTCAAACAATGAATCAGATGCCCTCGGAACTTTCAGGGGGACAAAGAAAAAGAATTGGAATTGCACGCACATTGATTTTAAAACCGGAACTTATGTTATATGATGAACCCACATCAGGACTTGATCCGATAACATGTATTGAAATAAACAACCTGATAAAAGAAGTGCAGGAAAGATACAATACAAGTGCCATTATCATTACGCATGATCTTACATGTGCAAAAACTACTGCGAATAGAGTAGCATTGCTTATAGATGGAAATTTTTTAACACAGGGAACTTTTGCGGAGGTTTTTGACACGGATGACGAAACAATAAAGATATTTTTTGATTACAATTTTATCACCTGAATTATGGAACAACAAAATAAACACGGAGTCAAACTCGGAATATTTATATTTATCGGGTTGACATTTTTTATTGTAGGTGTACTTGCAATTGGAAATATAAATAAAACTTTTACTAAAACTGCCACGGTAACAACGGTATTTACAGAAGTGAATGGGTTACAACCGGGCGATAACATATGGTTTTCAGGAGTAAAAGTTGGAACCGTAAAAGAAATGCGGTTTCTCCCTGATTCCGGTGTTGAAGTTACCATGAAAATAGAATCCAAGTCAAAGGAATTTATCCCGAAAGATTCCAAGGCAAAAATTAGTTCCGATGGACTTATTGGAAATAAGATCATCGTTATTTATGGAGGGAATGTAAGCTCCGGACATATTGATGATGGTAGTACCTTAGCCATAGAAAATACAACAAGCACAGAAGATATGATGAATATGCTACAAGAAAATAATAAAAATGTTCTTGCGATAACTAATGATTTTAAAGTAATAAGTAAAAGAATTGCTGATGGTGAAGGCACTTTAGGAAAATTTATGACAGATGATGCCATCTATGAAAATTTGAATTTAACAATAAACACACTAAAAACTGCTTCGCAGAATACAGTTCAGTTAACCGATGCCATTAATGATTTTACCACTAAACTCAATACAGAAGGTGGACTTGCAAATGACCTGGCAACAGATACAACAGTATTTAACAACATTCAGAAAACTGTTGCTCAATTAAATACAATTGCGGGAACTGCACAACAGGTGGCGGATAATTTACAAACTACCACCTCAGATATCAATACAAATAAAGACTCACCTGCCGGCGTTATTTTGCACGATGAAGAAGCTGCTGCCAGTTTAAGGGCAAGTATAATTGCACTAGAAAGCAGCACCAAAAAATTAAATGAGAGCATGGACGCACTTCAACATAATTTTTTATTAAGGGGATTCTTTAAGAAGAAAGATAAAGAAAAAGACCCCGAATAACTACCCTACGGATAAAACTGATCCCTGTTTTAGCAATAAATCGAACGAATATTTTTCCCAAAAGGCAAGCATTTTTGGTTGCTCTTACCAAATTTATTAATATTGGACCCTGATTTCTTTGGAAACATATAAAAAAATACGCTAAAACATGAAATTTACCACTATGCATTTAAAACTGATCTCTGCTTTTGTGATCATTTCCACCATTCTTTTATCTTGTAAAGAAGATAAAGCAAAAACAGCCGGCGATGAAGATGGACCGGTATTAACAGTGTATAAACCCGATGCTGCAGATACATACGCAACAGGCGACACTATTTATTTATCGGCACATGTGGAAGACATTTCGCAGATGCAGGATTTTACGGTGAATTTGATCTATTCAGACACGCTTTTATTATGGCCCGAAGTACCGGGAATTTTAGGCAACTTAACAGAATATGAACTTGACGATTGGTCGATCAATACCCTAGGGGTAAACGAAAGTGCGATCATTCGCTTTGAGGCGAGCGATAAACATGATAACACAACTATTGTAGATGTGCCTGTGCAGCTGACAAATTAAAATTTACTCAAAATAATTTTCAACAAATGCGACTATCTTAAAGATACGTTGCATTTTTTTTTGAAATCATTTAATTCAAAATACCAGCTGTGTAAGGTGACCTTTATCATTATTTTAAATGATTGTGCACAATTGCAATCATTTATAATAAATGCTTGTTAACTTTGAATTAAACGCATATTTTGACCTCGCCTAAAATTACATTCAAAGGTTTATCTGATCAGCAAGTAATCGCTTCGCGGGTGCAGTATGGCAGTAATTCTTTTACCGGTAAAAAAGAAAATGGAGTAATTACAGCATTATTAAGTCTTGTAAAAGAACCGATGTTTATATTGTTGATGGCAACCTCCTTTATTTATTTTATAAGCGGGGAAACACAAAATGGTTTTTTTATGGTGTTTGCTATCGTGCTGGTAGGAGCAATTTCATTTTATCAGGATGCCAGAAGCAGAAATGCATTAACCCAACTAAAGGAACTCACCCAACCAAAATCGAAGGTGATTAGAAACAATGTTGTAGTTGAAATTAAGAGTGAAGAAATAGTTATTGGAGATCACATTATTGTTGAAGAAGGAACACTGGTTCCTGCTGATGCCACCATTATTCAAAGCAACGATTTTTTTGTAAATGAATCTATTTTAACAGGTGAATCTTTTACGGTAGCAAAAAATGAAACCGAAAATAATAATATTTTTCAAGGGACGAACATAACCGGAGGCCTCGCAATTTGTATAGTTACAGCAATTGGAAATAATACTTCACTGGGCAAAATTGGTAAAAGTCTGGAAGCGATCAAGGAAGAAAAAACTCCCCTTCAAATACAGATAAGCGACTTTGTTAAAAAAATGGCAATAGCAGGAATAATTATTTTCTGTATTGTATTGGCCATTAATTATTGGGAATCAAAAAACATATCCGATAGTTTAATAAAATCGCTCACATTAGCCATGAGTATTTTGCCGGAAGAAATACCGGTTGCATTTACCACATTTATGGCTTTAGGTGCATGGCGCCTAATGAAAATGGGAATCATAGTTAAACAGACCAAAACAGTGGAAACACTTGGCAGTGCTACGGTAATTTGCACGGATAAAACGGGTACCATCACAGAAAACAAAATGACCCTTGCCAAAATATTTTCTTTTAAAACAGGAAATAGTATAGTTCCCGATGAAATAAAGGGTGCAGAGGAAAAGGAATTGATCAGATATGCCATGTTTGCCAGTGAGCCAATTCCATTTGATCCAATGGAAATTGCATTACACAATAATTATGGTAATTTATTTCCGGAAGACGAACGGGCTCAGTTTAAAATGATACATGAATATCCCTTAAGCGGAAAACCGCCGATGATGACACATATTTTCGAAGCGGAATCAGGAGAAAGAGTAATTGCTGCAAAGGGAGCTGCTGAATCTATCCTTCAAAATTCCAATTTAAATACACAAGAAAAAAATAGCATAAACAAGATCATTGAAGATCTCTCCAATGAAGGATATCGTGTTTTAGGTGTGGGAAAAGTTGACTCACATAAAGGTGATTTTCCAAAAACTCAACAGGAATTTAACCTGCAGTTTTTGGGTTTAGTAGCATTTTATGATCCACCAAAACACAATATTAAAAATGTATTAAGGTCATTTTATGAAGCTGGAATTGAGGTAAAGATTCTCACCGGTGATAATGCACGCACCACCGCAACAATTGCAAAACAAGTAGAATTTCAAGGACCGGAAAAAACATTGAGTGGTGACGAACTGATGGAAATGAGTGAGGAAGAACTCAGGGAAAGAGTGCTTGATACAAATATTTTCACACGCATGTTCCCCGAAGCGAAATTGAGAATAATAAATGCCCTTAAATCAAAAGGTCAAATAGTTGCAATGACCGGTGATGGAGTAAATGATGGACCAGCGTTAAAAGCATCACACATAGGCATAGCAATGGGAAAGAAGGGTTCAGAGATCGCTAAACAAGCTTCTACCCTGATCTTGGTAAACGATGATTTGGCAAATATGGTGGACGCCATTGCAATGGGCAGAAAAATTTATAACAACCTGAAAAAAGCGATACAATATATAATTTCCATTCACATTCCGATCATATTAACCGTTTTTATTCCACTTGCATTGGGTTGGATATATCCTGCAATATTTACACCCGTTCACATTATATTTTTTGAATTAATAATGGGTCCCACCTGTTCCATTATATATGAAAATGAACCCATAGAGAAAAATCTCATGCAACAAAAACCGCGACAGATGGCAAAAACATTTTTTAATTGGCGCGAATTAACTACGAGTATCTGGCAAGGTTTAGTGATCACCATTGGCACTTTGAGTTCCTATCAAATAGCAATTAACATGGGTTTAGAGGAAGATGCTACCAGAACCATGGTGTTTTTAACCTTAATAACTTCCAATATTGTTCTTACACTGGTGAACAGATCATTTTATTTTTCATTATTTTCTACACTGAAGTATAAAAATAAATTAATACCGATAATTATATTTTCCACTATCGCTCTAACAACTTCGCTGTTAATTATTCCGCAATTTTCAAATTTTTTCCTTTTTGTACATCTCAGTTTATTGCAATTAACAATAAGTATTTGCATAGGTGCAATATGCGTACTTTGGTTTGAAATAGTAAAGTGGAATAAACGAAAACATGCAGGCATTGTTTAATATAAAATACAAACCGATCCGGCCATTTAAATCAATAAAATCAACTCAAAAATATCCTCTCCAAAGTCCAATAACCGGCAATTACAGCAATAACTATCGATGCCGGAACAACCAATTTGGGCCTATACCAGTTGGTTGTTGAAAATTTTTTGCTCACAACAAAATACATAAATAAAATTATTGTCAACTGACCAATTTCCACTCCAATATTAAAACTTATTAATGCTGTTGCAAATGCGTATTCAGGCATTCCGAGTTCGCTTAATGCGCCGGCAAATCCCATTCCATGTACCATTCCGAATAAAAACACCATGATCATACGCCAGGGTTTTACCCTATCGGAATAAATATTTTCCACAGCCAAAAAAACTATCGATAATGCAATAAGTGGTTCTATTATATTACCGGGAGGATTAATAATTCCGTACATACTCAATCCCAACGTTATGGTATGTGCAAGTGTGAACATACTTGCCTGTAAAATAATTTTCTTTAAATTGGTATTTAAAAAAAATACACAAAGTATAAATAGAATATGATCAAGACCAAGGGGCAAAATATGCAAAAAACCCTGTTGCAAATATTGCCAAAATACCTGCCCGTCATCCATTTTATTTAAGGTATAATTAATGGTATGGGCTTGTAATTGTAATATTCCAAAAAATAATATTCCTGCAATAAGTAACTTCCTTTTCATAGAAAATAATTTTAAAAAAAACCTTCCCGTCAGCCATGGGAAGGTTTAAGATTGGAAAATAGTATTATTTGGAACTTAGAAAAATGGTTTCTGAAATGGAATCATTAATCGTTTTTGCTTCCGCCATCAGCATTTTACCTTTATCGGTATCACCTGCTTTTGTATAAATTAATCCCGCTTTATATAAAGCTGCAGGGTTTTTAGTATTTGTAGAAAGCATTTTATCCGCATGCATTTTTGCATTGGAATAATCGCCTTCCAAATAATATATCCATGCCACAAGTTCGTTTGCATCGTTATTGGAAGGACGTAATTCAAGATCTTTCCCATTTCATTGGTATGCATATAAGCAGTAGCCAATTCTCTGGCGCCATTATGTTTTACCGATGCGTTTTCTTTATTCTGCTCCTTCTCCCCTTTTTCTAAAAGATCAGTTACCTCTTCATAAATTTCTTCTGCTTTTTCTGTGTCGCCTTTAAGAGCATAAATTTCGGCAAGCTGATTTACAAATGCAACATCCGACAAAGTATTAATTGCATTTTCTGTGTGTTTAATTGCTTCATCATAATTCTTTTTTGCTTTTTCAAGTCGGCCCAAGCCTGCCTCTGCGTAGGGATAATTTTTCCTTAATCCCAGTGCAGTTTCATAACATATCTGCGCATTTTTTATATCACCCGTCATTAATAAAAGGTCGCCTAAAACAATTCTTGCCCATTCGGTTGATTCTGCACCCGGTAAACCTGCTTCCACTGCCATTTTCATTGCTTCAATAGCACCTGCATTATCACCATGTATTTGTCGCAAATAAGATACTCTCGAATAGGAGCGTATATCCGGACGTAATTGAATCATTTTATCACAATATTGCACAGCTACATCATAATTTCCCAATTCCACATTTGCATCCACCAATGCTCCCAATAATTGTGCGTTATGTTCGCTTAATTTATATGCGGCATTCGCAACATCCAACGCATCCTTAAATTGATGCATGGATAATAATACGCCTGCTTTTAAGGTGAGTGCTTCAAAATTGATATCATTATCGGTAGATTTTTGGGCTATTACATGATCAAGCATTTTAGTGGCAGCATTATTATAATATCCTGTATTTCCACTTAAACGAGCTTCTGTAATAAATACCTGAGCAAGTGTTAAATATGCTTTTAGGTTTTGCGGATTTGTCTTAAGGGTGAGTATTGCTTTATCATAAGCAGTCAAAAGGTCTTCCCGTTCCGTTTCCGATCCGACATTGCTATTGATGGTAAGCAATTCAGGAATAGCACTTTCACCATTTGAATTTGCATTTTCCCCATTAATTTTTGAACAAGACTGCACGGTAATAATACCGGCTATCAGAATAAGAATAAATAGATATTTTTTCATTTTGCTTGATGTTTGGAGGATATACGCAAAATGTTTCGGGATGGATTTAAAAGGTTCTGAGTTCTGGGTTCTGGGTTCTGGGCCTGCCTGCCGACTGCGTCAGCGTCAGGCAAGTTCTGAGTTCAATACGGAGGAAAATCCCACAATGGTTCGAATCTGCCCACTGCCCACTGTTGACTATTGACTACTTTCAACTCGAAGCAAAAATCTCCAATGTTACAAACTGCCTACTGAGACTGCGACTGCGACTGCCTACTGCCAACTGCCACTGCCACTGCCAACTACTCGCAATACGGAAACCCAAAAGTCGCAACATTCGGAGCAAAATTTAGTCCGGAGGTAACAGAGCCGCAGGCAATACTGTCGCGGGTTTGGGTAGATACGGGATAGATTAATCCCACTTTGTGATAACGGCTTGATAACACCCCTAAACCTCCATCCACATTAGTATAAGCCGGTGTAATTTGGCCTTCGGTGATACCAAGTGAGGCATTATTGTATTCAAAATAACTGTATAATTCTTCTCCTCCGGCGTCGATGATAAATTGCACGGAATCGGCAATGCGTATAAAACTAAAGTCATCCACGGGAGGAAATTCATCCTCAATAAATTGGTAGAAGGTCTCCCCTTCCACATCATAATTTAATGTTAAACCTCCGGTAGTACTTTCTGCGATATAATTTGTTTCCATTATCCAGTCCTTATAACCCGAGTAGGTATAATGAATGCTATCACCTTCAGGATAATAAATTCCTTCCCTGTAATGAAAACGCAGGGTAAGATCATAAATTTTTGCATCCTGCGCCGATTTCCATCTCAATTGATAGGTATTACTTGGAGAAATCGCAAAGGATTGCGGAAATATGCCTTCATCGTCCGGCCTAATAATGGCAAAACTATCAACAATTGCTGCCTGGGCAAAAATCGTTTTTCCTGTAATGGTATCCACAGCAGTGATCTTATAAGAGTGCGTATAATCAAGATCAGCAACAAATAAATAAAGAATATTCGGAACATCCGCGAACGCACCCGGAAGTTTTGGAATACCGTAATCCTCACCATTTACTCTCGGAATTACAAAAGTATTTATCAGGGTGCCACCATTATATTCCTCCACTGTTACTTTAAGCTCCTCACCATAATAAATAGAATTGGGATCTGCCGACAATGTCAGAGCATCGATCTCATCGCTTAAAAACGCCCTGTTTATGCGGATAAACTGAGTATCTACGGATGCATCCAATAATGCATAAACAACAGGAGTTTCCTTAAAATCGGCATTGAGATCAAAATCGGTGGAGCAACTATTCGTAAATGCAGCGATGATAAGTCCTGCTGCCACAATCCATTTATTCATAGGGCGCAAAGATAATCGATTTTAGGAGGGGATTGTAAGGTGAATGTAATTTAATGAGTGATGAGTAATGAGTAATGAGTTTGATCTGAGTGAGCCGGGCGTTTTTAGGCCTTGCTCTTAACTATTGGCTAGTTGGGAAATATTGAGTGAGTGGGGAGTGGTCCTCCTTCGCTAAAGCTATGGAGGACAAGTGAGTGGTAAGTATGATCAGAGTAGGAAGGATTTAGGTTCGGATAATTACTTGTTGGTTATTGGAAAATTTTAATTGGTGGTGATTCTGATTGCCGATTTAAGGAATGAGTAATGAGTAATGAGTAATGAATGTGATCCGAGTAAACCGGGAGGTTTTAGTTCTGGATGACTACTTGATGGTTAGTGGAAAATTTTGATTGGTGTGAATTCGGATTGACGATCCATGGTTCACGATTCACGAAAAGAAAATTGTTTTGGTGAAAATTAAGATCTGTTCCCACACGAGTGCCGCCGCAGTGTCTCCGCACGCAAATAAAAATCAATTATACCCGTGAGGGACGCTGTGGCTTCGGAGGAGGAACTTCAAGCAAGAATTAACCAATTTTCCATTTTAGGCAATTGAAGATTATTATTATATTTATACGATGAAATATGCTTCAGCAGTGGATTTGGGAGGATTGAGTTATGGTTCCTTTGGGAGTGTACTGGTGGGCAGGAATTGGAGTAGTGGAAGTGAATATAGGTATGATTTCTATGGTAAAAACAAATAATTAAATAAGTTTTTTTAGCGATAAAGGATACCGATATTAATTTAAAAAATGTGGGATGGTTTAATATCCCACAATACTATCGTATATCCATCAGTTTTATTGCTTGCAAGTTGCCCTCCGGCAGAGCTTGTTTCCTCTTCAAACTGATAGTTTAAAATTAATACAAAATTTTATTGAAGTGCTTTTATAATATCGGCAAATATTTTCTATCCTGTATTACACAAGCAAACATCCTATGGATCAGTTTATTTCTAACTGCATTTAAAACGCTCATTTTATTTTTTCCTTCTGTTACTCTTCTCTGATAATAATCGCGTAGTTCACCTTTAATTTGAATTGCAGACATAGCTGCCATATGCAATGTTTTTTTTACTATTTTATTTGCTTGGTTACTCACTTTTGGTCTTGTATTGATGCTAGTGCCTGAACTATGTTCAAATGGCACCACGCCGCTGTAACAAGCAAATTTTCGGGGATCTGTGATTTGGGTGAAATTACCTGTTGCAATTATTACTTCTATTGCTGTAACCTTCCCAACTCCTGGAACTGATTTAATCAGATTGTAATTTTTTACGACCTTATTTTCTTCATTAATTGCCTGGTCAAGCAATATTTCCACTTGTAGAATACATTTTTCCAAGCTCTTGATACCTTTGGTTATAAGCGATGCCCTACCTTTCAAATCAAAGAATCCTGCAATTTGTTCATACTCCATTTTATTTACCTTGAACATATGTATTGTAGATAGTATTATCGTTCTTAGATTCATCAATGCTTTTATTTTGATCAGTATTGGTACCGGATCAGAAAATTTTGCTTTAGTGCTAAATTTTTCAGCATAAGTCGCAATTCTTTTAGCATCGAGCATATCGGATTTGCCGCGCAGTTTACCTTGGCTATAAATGATTTGAATAGGCGACTCTATCCAAACATACTCTGCCTTCCCTTCATACAATAACATAGTAGTTTTTAAAGAATACAAGCCTGTATTTTCCATACAAAATAGACTTGTGGAAAGTGAAAATTCAGGAATTAACTTTAATTTTTTGATCAATCGGTTAATTCCTGTTGTATTGTTCGGGACCTGTAAACTTAGGATCAATTGCCCGTTGAAGATACAAGCTACATCAATGGTAAGCTTGGAAACATCGATTCCAATGAAATGAACAAAATTTTTCATAAATTTGAATTTAGAAAGTGAACAATAGGAGATATTTACTTCAAACCCTTGATAATAGGCCTTTATGCCTGAATTTCTATCTGAAGCTATATCTCTGAAAATAAGGAGGTCTTAATCATACCTTGGTCCTTTAAACCGGGGTTTAACATAGTTCACCTCCTTATTTTAAAATTATTGAAAATGTTCTTTGATTCATAATGTAAACCTAAAGGATTTAATGGCCAAGAACAAAATGATGAAGTGTATGGAAATGGGAATTTAAATACCGCAGAATTTTGGGAGTATGATACAAGATTGGGAAGGAGATGGAACTTGGATCCTGTATTTAATAGTTCTCAAAGTCAGTATAGTACTTTTAATAATGCACCAATTTTGTTCTTGGATTTAATAGGACTTTCAGGTGATCGAGGAACGGATCGTATGAGTAAAAGAGCTGCTAAATTTGCAACTAAAGTTGGTGGAAAAATTGATCATGATAAAAAATATGAAACTGGTATAATGTGGGTCATGTATGGCGAGAAAGATGAAAATGGAGATGCTACAGGTGTCGCATGTGCAAAAAAATTTGAACTTACAAAAGGTGAAAAGCTTTTAAATGGAGTTAGCAATTGGTTTGCAGGCATGGATGAATGGGTACATTCTGATGAAGGAGAACAATTTGGGCAGGAAGTCGCGCAATTTAATCCAGCAGTAGAAGCTATGAATGTTTGGAATGGGATTAGAACAGGCGACAACATTTTTAATGAGGAAATGGAAAACTCGGATTATGCATTTGCAGCTATTACAATAATTCCAGGCATTGGCGAACTCAAGGGATTAAAATATGCTGCGAAATATAGGAAAATGACTAAACTTATACTAGCTGCAGATTGGGCAACAAAAGGTGCACATGTGAAAATTGATGGAGTAGAAGTTGCAATAAAGGTAAGTAAAGAAGGTGTTATTGAGTTAAAATCTGTTTTCAGTAGCACAAGTGTGCATTCATTTGAGGAGGCAGCTAAAAAAGTTGAAGTATTACTAAATGACCCAGTCTTTAGAAAGGATTTAATACATAAAACGGAAGGAGCAATTGATATGTTCAAGGGTGGGACAGAACTTGAAAGAGCTGCCGTTAATGGATTCGAAGCATTATTAATAGCTCTCAAAAAGATATAATAATTTGGAAAAGGTAAAATATTTCTTGAGACACGGAAAACTATTGCCTTTAAATAATCTGAATACGCAATTTGCAGTTCAGGAGATTTTAGGAGTTCCTGAAGATGTTGCTATATTAGACAATAACATAAGTATCTATAAATATAGAAATTATGAATTTTCATTTTTTAATGATAACCTCGTTTTGATAGCAATTTATAATGCTGGAGAAATCGGATCGGAAGATCAACAAATCCTAAATTTAAGTATAAATGATTTTATCAATTACTTGGATTATGAAAAAATAACATGGAGAATCAACTTAAAGTATCCTATAATGGAGGATCAATATGAAATTATTCTAAAGAATGAGATTTCAGTTATATGCAATAATAAAACTGATCGAATTGAGTCGATAATGAAACGATTTTAATAAACTAATTAATTTTATCAAATAGAAACGGATTTAGTTCACAAAAAAACTCAAATGCTACTGAATAATTTGCAGAATTTCGAATTTCGCCATTGAACATCAGCTTAATTGTAATTTTTAAAGTCCGGAATATTTTGTTCTGTATTTCATATATCTATCACTGTTACGTTATGTTCTCAGTTCTCCAATTTGTCAATTTGACCCTACAATGCATTCAGAAAGTAGAAAAATTTCGACTATATAATTTAGTAATTTTTGTTCTTCAGTACAAGTTTTACATGGCACGCAATTTGTCAGTGGTTTTGACATGAGTTTGACTGGAATTTTCAATTTATGTGCTACAAACAATCTTTTATCATTCTTATTTATTCTCTATCTTTTTACTATCTAAGGAAGTATTAATCATATTAATTCTGGAAATATTATTACTGCTAATGTTAAAAAGTAGGAGCAACGAAATTATTCTTAGTAAATTGATGATTATAATAAAAATTAATAAATATATCAAATCCGAATTTAAGACTATAGGCTTATACAAATATAAATTGTATGTATTTAAAAGGGAGTTTAAAATTCTTATTAAAAATATTACTAATAAAACATACTTTGGCCAATGCTTTCTTTTGTAAATAAAGAATGAACAAAATACAATTAGAATAATTTCCAAACCAAATTGGGCTAACCATTGGATATTACTAAGTAAATTTATATTATATTTAACCTGAATAATAGAGATATAAATAATTTGCAAAACTACAATGCCAAATAAAATCATAACTACTGTATTCTTATTGATAATTTTATTTTTCATTTTGCAATCTATCAATTCAAAATCATTACTTTCGCAAACTCGTTAAACATAATCTAAATAATCAAAGTGTAGGCAATCCCAATGAATTAGTTGGGTTCATCTAATGAAGTTATATTGTAATTTTCATCTAAAATTGAAGCTAATATATTTTCATTTAGTTTAATATTCCCTTTCAAATATTTTAACAATAAAAATTTATTACCAATTAGATCTGGTGATTTTCCATATACATTTTTGATTATGGTAAAGTGTTTTGAATCAAACCCCAATATTAATAAGTCCAAATCCATTATTGAATAAATGCACCAATTATTTAAATCTCCAATAATAATATGATTACCAAAATATAGATTTAGTTCCTTTTGTAATTTATCAAATTCCTCAAAATCAATATCACTTGGAATTTTCAAAATTGACGAGCGTTCTTCATTTGTCAAATTCTTAGAAGCTTCATTCGATTTATTTTTCATCTCTATGGACTGATAACTTTCAGGTAAAATGTAAAATACGGGTTCATTTAGATTCAATAATAATTCCTTGAAATAGTTGAACTCACTTTCATTAAATATGGTAAAACTTTCAAGAAAAATGCATTTCCATTCGTCATTTTTAAATAATTTAGCTGGAAACGGAAATTGCGTCGCAATCGCGGTTAATTTATTTTTTAGTGCGTCAATATTATCTTTATTTTGTAATAAATACATATTCGGTTTTTTTTGCAGAATGTGACTACCAACTATCCATTCTTAGTTTTAATTTTTTACCATTTTTTACTGTCCCAATTGTTGGAGATCCTTCTTCAGTACTTTGATACATAGTATAGGTTTTACCCTCTTTTGTAGTATATGTTTTAGCTCCTGTACTTGCAACTTTTACGTCTTTCCAACTACCTCCATCTTCCTTTATAATTTTATCAAATTCTTTACCTGCACTTCCAGTTCCTTTTTTACTAATTGCTTTATTTGTTTCTTTCATTAAGGTTGCTTTCTCAAAAGTGGTTTCAAAATAGTCTGTTTTTGTACCAATATCACTTTTGGTTGTTTTTTTTATTACAGGCTCCTCAGTTTTTATTGGAGTTGTTTCTTCAGTTTTTAATTTTATATCTTCTTTTTCGGTTTTCCTAAATTTGGACCTTCGAAATAGAACTGCAATATTTATCGGAGCATCGCCATCAAATGAGCCATCAGACATTTCATAATTATAAAAAGCTTCATTAATTGCAAATTGTTGAACTGCTTTTGCAACTTCTTTTCTTCTTTCCTGTTCATCAGTTTGAATACCACCAGATCCACCTTCAACTTGTGGTGAATATGGAACAGAAGGATGAACATTTGAATTATCAATTATAGGATCGCCAGTGCAAGGAGGATTTGGACACCCACAATCCCCATTTGGATCTGAGGTCAATATTGGATTATCATAAAAGGTTATGTAT
>JBGAWP010000079.1:0-19213 GCA_044227505.1 Chitinophagales bacterium
CATCCCAGAACCCAGAACCCAGAACCCAGAACCCAGAACCCAGAACCCAGAACTCAGAACCCAGAACCTGCCTGACACTGACGCAGTCGGCAGGCAGGCTCAGAACCCGGAACGAATTCGTTGTTTCATAACTTCATATAACACCATCCCCGCAGCAACAGAAACATTATACGAATCAAAATCATTTATGATGGGAAGTTTGGCGTTGGAGGTGATATATTTTCTTGCGTTATAACTTATGCCTGTATCTTCTGCACCCATAATTATTGCGGTGGGAATGGAGAGATCGAGATCGTAAATGTATTTATCTGCCTTACCATCGGTTCCAACTAATTGTAAGCCGTTTAATAATAAATATTCTAAGGTTTGTGTTAAACTTTTTTCACGGCAGATCGGGATTTTGGTTAATGCACCTGCAGATGTTTTTATTGCATCCTCATTTACCGGAGCAGCACTGTTTACGGAAATAATTATTGCATGAACTCCACTTGCATAAGCAGTTCTTGCAATAGCACCAAAATTGCGCACATCGGTTATTCCATCCAATATTAACAGTAGAGGTGTTTCTCCTTTTTCAATAATAAAGGGAAGGATATTTTCAATACTTTGAAATTCTATTGCAGCAATAAAGGCAATCACTCCCTGGTGATTGCCTCCTGTTAATGTATTTAATTTTTCTACCGGAACATATTGAAGTGGTATTTCTTTTTCTGCAGCCTTTGATTTGATAAAAGGAATTACATCGCCAACTGCCGACTTTTGTAATAATATTTTATCAACCGTTTTTTCGCTGCTTAATAATTCCAATACCGGCTGTCTGCCAAATACGAGGTTATCGAATTTCTTGCGATTATTTCGAGTTCCTGTTTCTCTCATTTGGCGCTAATATTCCGTATTTCAATCTTAAATTTTCCCATTTCGAATTTAATGCATCTGCATATTCGGCATCACCGGCTTTTTTTGCAAGTTCAATAGAAAAATACACGCAAGTTTCCGCCTGATATTTATCCTGCTCAAACATATCTGCAGTAAATCTGTCGTTTTGAGTCATTTTGTAAAAATATTCCAGCTCCTCAAATGTTCTTGCTTCCAAGGTTCTTACAATTTCCAATGCCTTTTCATTATTTCCAAGTTGCTGATATACCTGTGCAACATTCACCATGTTATAATCATATGGAACACTTGAATTTGGGAATAATGTTATCATCATATCCAAAACCTCTAAAGCCTTTTGTTTTTTATCTGCACTTTCTTTCATCAGCTCTTTTCCTACTTCATCGTATTCCACGTTAACGGTATCTGTCATCATTTGTCGCGCCTGTGCTTCAAGATATAAACGCTCTTCATTTAAACTTTTTACCAATTCAAAATAGTTTAAATATTTAGTGGTTAGAATGGAGCCATATCCACTTGGATCAATATACATTTTACCACCCTTTTCAACTCCGCCATAAGTGAATTTTTCTTTTTGATTCACTAAAAGATCATATTGTATATCGGTGTTCATATTTTTTCTGTATCCATCCATTACCGATTTTTCATTTTCCATTTCCACCGGCATTAATTGATATACCATGTTGCGCTGCATCAGATATTTTTCTAAGCCAAGGTGTGAGTCACCGGTTACACTTATTGCAAAACATATAGGCCGGATATTGATATTACTTGCAACAATATCGAGTGTCATCAGGTCATTTTTTAATAAAGTGTTGCGTTTTAAAGTAAAGTTCAACTCTTTTTTTGTGTCCTGAGCAATGTTATCCGGAACAATTTCATTTTTTTTCATCGTCTCGGGATCGATAGTGATCCTTAAACTTTGTGTAGGCATGTAATTAAAATAATCTTCCAAGCCATCACTATATATCTGCAATTTAGGATCATCTGTTCCGATAAATTTAATAAATTCAGAAAGTTCCATCGTACTATTCTTATATCTGCTTTTTTCGTTGGAAACGATCTGATTTCTTTTATCTCCTAGAATTTTATCGGAAGATAAGATCAACTGCACAGGTTGTGTTTTATTAGTTGCATGGCGCAGTTGATTAATATACCAATCCACTCCCAATAAACTCAAATTTACAATGCGCACATCTGTTCTTATTCCTTCCACTTCCTGTGCATACCAAAGAGGATAGGTGTCATTATCTCCCTGCGTAAATAATATTGCATTTGGGGGACAAGATTCCAGATAATTTCTTGCTATATCTCGTGCAAAAGTTCTGGTCGAACGATTGTGATCGTCCCAGCCCTGTTGTGCCATTAAAATCGGTGCGGATAAACAAATAATAAATGCTACCAGTGCCAAAGAGAATTCTTTTTTTGTAGCATTATAAATAAGTGAACCAATAAGTCCGAGAGCAAAAATCACTGCCAAACTATATATTAATACCATTAAGAAAGTGGTAAAAGAATACATGGTAAGTCCGGTAAAGAACATCGCTAATAAAATCAAAGATGCATACAATGCATATTCCTGTAGCGTTTTTTTGTTCTTGAAATTTTTTGCAAGATCAACCATTGCACCAATACTGAATCCTACCCAAATGGCAAATGCAAAGAAGGCTCCTATTTGCGCATAATCTCTTTCACGAGGTTCTGTGGGCGGTTGATTCATATTTATAATATTCATGAAACCCATGAATAAAAATAAGGTAAGCACAACAATAAAACCTGATTTATCTTTTCTTAATTGATACACCATTCCCATGATTCCCAAAATAAATGGTATCATATAAAAGGTATTATGTGTACTCAGATCTTTAAAACTAGTTGGCAGATCTATTAATTGTTCATTTTTTGATTTATCGATGGCAGTAATTCCGGTAATCCAGTTTCCGTCTTTATATCCATCGTAAAAATTTCCCTGATTATCATTTTGGCGACCTGAAAAATTCCACATAAAATATCGCCAGAACATATGTCCTAACTGATAATTAAAAAAGAATCCCATATTATCTTCAAAGGTAGGAACATAGGTTTCTTCCTGTCCTTCCGGAACACCGGCATATTGATAATATAAACTTGCATGTCTGTCTTCTAATGATCCCATTCTCGGAAATAAAACTTGTTTATTTCGTTTCTGAATGGTTTTTGCATTATCACTTAAATTGGGAGAGTTAAGATATTCAGCAGGGATATCGTACTGCGGTTCAAATTCATGCGAAACAATCTCATAACCATCTTTTCCCTCAACAACTCCCCATTTTGCTTTTCCTTTTTCATATTCTATGGGTTGTGCAGTCCAAAGCGGACCTTTAAATAATGCACGGCTTCCGTATTGTTCACGTTTTAAATATGATAAAAAGCTATGCACATCATTAATTCCATTCATATTAATTACAGGTTCAGCCTTTGCTCTTATCAATACCATTGCATAAGAAGTTAAACCTATTAATAACATGGAAAACGACATCATGGTAATGTATAAAACACGTTTTCCTTTTTTAATGGAATATCGGATGGTCCATACTATTGCACCAATAATTATTACACTGTAGAAAATTAATCCGGAGCCATATCCTAAATTAAATCCGTTTACAAATAATCTGTCGAATGCTGCCCCCAAACCAATCAATTTATCGAGCAGACCATATAATATAAATGCTACAAGACCTACCCCGATGAGTATGGTTGACCAAAATCCTTTAGGACTGTATTTATAATTTTTGAAATAATAGATAAGACATATTGCAGGAATAACGAGTAAGGCAAGTAAATGCACTCCTATCGACAATCCCATCATCAATGCCATAAACAGTATCCAACGGTCAGAATTCGGATCCTCAGCATGCGATTCCCATTTTACGATGGACCAGAAAATGATCACAAAAAAGAAGGTTGCGAGGGCATAAACCTCTGACTCTACTGCCGAAAACCACATGGAGTCTAAAAAAAGACACACCGTAGCTCCGATTATGCCCGAAAACATAATAATTGCAGTTTCTGAGGAAGTTGGGTCATTTGTGCCGGAAACCATTTTTTTAGTCATGCGTGTAATGATCCAAAAACAGAACAGAATGGAAAATGCCGTTGACAAAGCCGAAAAGAAATTCGTCATAAGCGGCACCTGCTCAGGATTTGAGGCAAAAAGGGTGAAAATTCTGCCCACCATTAAAAAGATCGGAGCTCCGGGCGGATGCACTACCTGTAACTTGTAGGTTGCTGCGATAAACTCCCCGCAATCCCAAAAACTTGCCGTTGCCTCCATAGTGAGGGTATAAACAATAATGGCTATTGCGAATACCATCCAACCCGTAATATTGTTGATCTTATTAAAGCTATTCATGCTGTTTTAACGTTATTTGGCGTAAAGATAAATAATTGGAGGTGAAGGAGTTTGAAAGGGTTGTTATTATTTGTGAAGGGAATCTGCCTATTCAAACTTTTTTAAATAATGGATTTGGTGATTAGCTTTGAAACTTAATGGACTTAAACTTCTGGCTCATATTAGGCGGAGTGGGAATTTTCCTATTCGGGATACAATTACTTGAAAATTCGCTCAAAAATTTGATGAGCCGCTCTTTCAAACTCTTTTTGAAGAAGCAGACCAGCAACCCTTTTAAAGCAATATTTGGGGGAGCAACAGTTACGGCTATTTTGCAAAGCAGTTCTGCGGTTAATTTTATGGTGCTTGCTTTTGTGAGCACGGGCGTTATTACCATGCGCAATGCATTTGCAGTGATAATGGGAACAAATTTGGGTTCCACACTTACTGGTTGGATAGTTGCCACAGTGGGTTTTAAAATGGATATTGAAGCTATTGCTTATCCCATTGCAGGGGTAGCAGGTTTATTGTTATTCAGCTTTAAGGGACGACAAAAATTGACGAACATTTGCCATTTTTTAATGGGTTTCAGCTTTTTATTTATCGGATTAGGCCTCTTAAAGGAGTCGATGGAGGGAGAAGATATTAAATATCTTTTCGAAAATTTTACCGACAGCAGTTTGTTTGTTTTTTTATTGTTGGGCTTTGTTGCAACAACCATTACGCAAGCAAGTTCAGCAACTGTTGCAATAACCCTTAGTATTTTAAATCAACAGTTGATCGGATTCGAATCTGCAATTGCAATAGTGATCGGATCGGAAGTAGGTACTTCTATAAAATTAATTTTGGGTGCTTTAGATGGAGTCGCCGTGAAAAAACGTGTCGCCGTCGGCAACCTTATTTATAATATTGTAACCACCATAATCGCATTTGCGTTTTTGAAACCACTTGCTTTATTTATTACTGAAAATTTATCTGTTAAAGATCCTTTAATGGGACTCGTTACTTTTCAAACAGGAATGAATTTGCTCAGCATATTTATTTTTCTGCCCTTCATAAATATTTTCAGCAAATTTCTCGAACGCTTGTATAAGGACAATGAACAACATGTTTCAGGATATCTCACACATGCTCATCCTGAAATTCCGCACGCTGCTTTAGAGTTGATGAAAAAAGAAACAGCCTACTTTATTTACCAGTGCAAATTATTTAATATACGGGTTTTTAACCTCCCTGAAGATATTATTGAAACTGATAATGCATTTAAATCTCTCAATGGTAATCAAAAAATAAACGGCAAATCCAATATCTTGCAGTATGAACAACTGAAGGAACAATATGGAGAAATTCAGGCATATTATATTAAAATGATAGGGCAAAAATTAAATGAAGAACAGATAAACGAAACGGATAATTTAATAGCCTGTGTTCGCAGTGCCATGTATTCTTCAAAATGTATTAAAGATCTTTTTGATGATCTTGCAGAGCTCCGCAATTCTTCCAATGAAATGAAATATAATTTTGTAACTGAAAGAAGTTCTGAACTGTCACTTTTTTACAGGCAACTAAATGTTGAAGCCGAAATTTTGCAGAATAATGAAAAATTATTTGAAACAATTATTCGTTTGCTCAGTGAAACACAGGAAAGGTATTCCGGTAATTTAAATACTTTATATTCTCATGAGTTTACACATACCCTATCTGATGTGGAACTTGCCACTTTGATGAATTTTAACAGGGAGATCTTCACATCCAATAAGTCGATGATCATGACCTTAAAATATTACATTTCCGACAACACTTACCTACAAAAATTTAATGAAGTTTCTACCTATCACGCTTAAAGTTGTGCTGAAATCTAAATTATTTTCTAATTTAAAAGCTGTTAATAGGTGCATTAATTTTGACTTTTGTTGAACAATTGCGCTAATAACTTCGGCAGTTCATTGCAGCGATTGTGCATCAATGCCCTCCCGATTGCCCTACTTCAATTCCTTGTCCTTTTAATATTTTAGCAACCCGCAATGCAAACCATGCTAAATACCCAAAACAAAGTACAGTTATCCAATAACTGCTGTGAATATTCCAATTATCTGCTACCCATCCCTGTAATGGCGGAATAATTGCTCCGCCAAGAATCATCATGATCAGGAACGATGAACCCTGAGAAGTATATTTTCCTAATCCTAAAATACTCAATCCAAAAATACAAGGCCAACCGATACTGCAACATAATCCACCGCTTATAAATGCAAATTTTGCGATCTCTCCCTTGGCTAATAATCCAATTAACATTGCTACTATACCCATGCACGCAAATATTAATAACATGCGCGCCGGTTTTTCTTTACCTAAAAATATCGCCACGATCAAAATTGCCACACATATTAAATAAATGAGCAGATCATCAACACTGTTTCCCCTTATATAATTTACAAATAATATGACACCGAATGCAATAACAGGAACTATAACAGTTAGGGTTTGTTTGGTCATTTTTTTCAGATCAAATGCACTGATGGCACCTGTCCATCTGCCTATCATTAAACTTCCCCAATACAATGATATAAATTGCGATATATGTGCAGTATCATAACCTCCAAATGCAGGTTCCTTTAATAAAGCACCTAAATTACTTTGAATACTCACTTCAACACCAACATACACAAATATACCCAGCATACCCAATACCAATTGAGGATATTGCATTGCTCCCCATCCTTCCGGATTCTTTTTTGAGGCAAATAATGCATTAATTAAAACTGCGACAACCACTGCAAGTGTTCCAAAAATTAAAACCTGTTCGCCTGCTTTTCCAAAAGTGGTAACAACCCAGCCATTTAAAAAAATGAGGAAAAAAACCGGAATGCCGATAATTAATAATGATCGCATTGCTTTCGGGCTTTTTTCAATGATTTCAGTGTTTACTGCGGAAGGTAATTTCCTGATAAAGAAAAACAATGCAACAGCGCTGAATAATATCGCAAGTATTAAATACAATTCGTTGATATTACCCAAGGTGGGTTCGTGAACATCTTTATCCTTCAAACTTCCAAACAAAACGAAACTCACGATCAGTGGTCCTAATAAGGTTCCAAGTGAATTAATTCCTCCGGCGAAATTTAATCTGTGACTACCGGTTGCAGGATCTCCCAATGAAATTGCAAATGGTTGCGCAGCAGTTTGCTGAAGTGAAAATCCTAAGGCTATTATAAAAAATGCGATCAATACCATTGCAAAGGTTGGATTTTCCATTTTGGAAATAAAAGCCAGTGACAAAGCTCCAACAACTGAAATGAGCAATCCGATGATGATGCCTTTTTTATAACCGATCTTGTTAAGTATATCTGATTTTCCTAGTGTAGATAGTATGTATAAGATGAGGGAACCATAAAAGTATGCACCGTAAAACGATGAATCTATCAGCTGTGATTGAAATTGGTTTAAATTGAAATGCGTTTTACAAAATGGAATAAAAATACCATTCGAAGCGGCCACAAATCCCCAAAAGAAAAATACGGTCACAAGTGATGATAAGGCACTGTAGTTGGTCTTAATAGAAGTTTGATTCATTGGTTATCTTTTATACTTTTACATGCACAATAGCAATGTTTATGCAAATAAGACACATATTTCTGAATATTTCAAATACAATATTGTTCCTATTACTTTTTTTGTACGGTAATGCCCAGACTGTTAACACCGGTAATATTGAATTGGGAAAATACCTTACACAAATGGCCGGGGACCAGGAATTGCAAATTCAGGGTGAGAACGGGTTTTTAACTGTGACGGTATATTCATCCAACATTATCCGCATTCGGGCAAGTAAAACAAAACCGACAACCGATTTTTCATATGCGGTTATCAGTTCACCGATTAAGGTTAAAACAAGTATATTAGAAGAGGGAAATAACATCATCCTCAAAACTGATTCTCTCAAACTCATCATAACTAAAGATAAATTGCATATTTCATTTTATAATAACGCCGATGAACTTATTAATGAAGATGATACATTCGGAACCATGTTCACAGGAAATGAAATATCCTGTTACAAAAAATTATTTCCTGAAGAAAGATTTATTGGTTTGGGAGAAAAAACAGGCGATCTTAACAGAAGAGGAAATGGTTATGTGAATTGGAATACTGATGTTTTCGGATATGGTCCGGGCACTGACCCGATGTATGTTTCCATTCCTTTTTATATAGGATTACATGATAGTTTGTGTTATGGAATTTTTTTGGATAATACTTCGAAAACACATTTTAATTTCGGGGCTTCCAATATGCGGTTTTCTTCTTTTACCGTTGAGGAGGGTGATTTGAATTATTATTTTATCTATCATTCCGGAGTTGATGGCATTATAACTTCTTATACCGATCTCACCGGAAAAACACCAATGCCCGCTCAGTGGAGTCTCGGATTTCAGCAATGCAGATGGAGTTATTTTCCCGATACCGAAGTGTTAACTGTTGCGCGAACATTTCGCGAAAAACAAATTCCCCTGGATGTAATTTATCTGGATATTCATTACATGGATGCCTATAAAATATTTACCTGGGATAAAATTCGTTTTCCGCAACCGGTAAATATGTTAAATACTTTAAAGGGTATGGGAGTTCGCACCGCAATAATTGTTGACCCTGGAATTAAAGTGGAAAAAGGATATACCGCCTACGAGGAAGGAATTAAGAATGACCTCTTTTTAAAATATCCCGACGGCACAAATTATGCAGCCGAAGTTTGGCCGGGACTCTGCAATTTTCCGGATTTTACGCTTCCTGAAACAAGAACCTGGTGGGGAAATAGTTTTAAAAATTATGTGGATGAGGGAATTATTGGTTTTTGGAACGACATGAATGAACCGGCAACCTGGGGACAAAAATTTCCTTCACTTGTGGAATTTAATTATGATGGAATGGGTGGGAATGGACTTACCGGAAGAAATATTTACGGAATGCAAATGGCAAGGTCCACTTACGAAGGCACAAAAAAATTATTGGTGAATCAACGCCCATTTGTTTTAACAAGAAGCGGATATGCAGGCATTCAACGTTACTCCACGGTGTGGACAGGAGATAATTCTCCAACTGATGATCATTTATTATTAGGTGTGCGTTTATTAAATAGTTTGGGCCTGAGCGGAGTTGCAAATTGCGGAGTGGATGTTGGGGGATTTGCAGCTGATGCAACAAAGGAATTATATACCCGTTGGATCACTCTTGGTGTATTTACACCTTTTTTCAGAAGTCATAAAGCATATAATTTAAAAGATTCTGAACCCTGGAGTTATGGTGAGGAAACAGAGGCAATTGCAAAATATTATATTCAATTGCGGTATCAGTTAATGCCTTATTTATACTCGGCATTTTATCAGGCGAATATTACCGGTTTGCCTGTAAATAGATCATTGGCGATTGATCATCCTTATGATGCCAAGATATATTATTCCACCTATCAAAATCAATATTTATTTGGCGATGCGATGTTGATTGCTCCAGTGAGAAGTACTGAAAATTTTTGTAAAGTATATTTTCCGGCGCATGATTATTACGATTTTTATAATGATGAAAAATTTGATGCAAATTCAGAGGTAATTGTAGAATCGCCATTACATCGTTTACCTGTTTTTGTGAAAGAAAGCAGTATTATTCCGATGCAGCGCACAGTGCAGAATTTTGATCAAAAACCAACTGATACTTTATTTGTGCATGTGTATTACGGAAAAATAAATAATGAGATCACCTATTATGAAGATGATGGTGTTTCTTATAATATGGAATCAGGTGTCTTTTACAAACGAAACATTATTTATAACAGCAAAGAAAAATCGCTGACCATAAACAAAGTGGAAGGTACTTATATATCACAATTTAAAACCATTCAATTGGTATTTCATGGTTTTGATCCGGCAGTAACTAATATTTTAGTTGATGGGAAAAAGTACACGAATAAAAATACAAAAAAGAATATGTTATTTCCTGAGGAGGCATATAAAATACTCTATTTTGCAAACAGAGATAAGACTGTTGTGCAAACAATTAATATTCCGAACTCCAATAATAAAATAGTAATGAGTTGGTGAAACTAAATTAATTTATTGTTTAGTCCAGATAGTTTCACTGCTTAATGCATCCTCGAATTTAAGTGATGCACTTACTTCCGCGCGATACGCTTCAGTGGAAGTAACTGCATCAACGCCGCCAACCTTCAAGCTGATATCGTACGATTTCATCGTATTGCCATTCAGTTCATAACAATAGGTATAGTAGTCGTCAGTTGCATCGTTAATGTCCTGGAGATAAATAAAGTTCTTGCCATCTATTTCTGTGAACCAACCTTTGAATTTATCCACCTCTAACGAATACATAGATCCTCTTTCCAAAACTGTAACCAGAACTGTATTATTATCAAATTTTGCAATTTCCATTTTCATTACTTCCTGTTCTGTATTCGTTTGTGACCAGGTTCCAAGAATATCCTTATTTATTTTTTCAGTTCCTTGTTTACCTAGTGGGTAAGGCACACCTACAGGGCAACCTGTAATTACAAACATGGTTAAAAGCAGAATGATCGGAATGAGTGGTTTTTTCATAAAAATGTTTTTTCAAAATTAGCAAAAAATAAGGAGAGAGGAGGAAGGAGAGAGGAGGAAGGAGTAGAGGAGGAAGGAGTAGAGGAGGAAGGAGAGAGGAGAAAGGAGTTTAAATTTCTTCGAAATTTTGGGTATTTTAGTTTGATTTTTCTTAATCAAACTAAGTCCTATATCAGCTTTACCCTGTCCTATGTCAAGTCATGTGTCTTGTGTCCTTCTTCCTGTGTCCTACTATGTCCTATATCGGCTTTACCTTGTCCTATGTCAAGTCATGTGTCTTGTGTCCTTCTTCCTGTGTCCTACTTCCTGTGTCCTGCTTCCTGTGTCCTAATTCAGGTTCACGCTCATTACTGAAAACGAAGCCTGTAAACAGAAAGTTTTAAATTTTCCTTCATCAGGTATATTCCGTTATAAATGAGAACAAGACTGAACATCATGATAACATGTCCAATATCCTTGTAATCGAACCAGGCGTTAATCGAAATTTGGTTGGTATGGATATAAACGGTGATAAAGGATAGTAACATCCCCAAAACTATAGAACCGCTTCCTACATGGCTTTTATAAGAGGCAATAGCATGTGTTATAAAGATTAGTGTTAAGCCTATTGCACAATGAATTTTAAAAATCTCGAAGTCATTGTTAATTATTGTGAGGCCACTGAAAATTACCAAAGAACCTATATTCAAAACTTGCAATAATTTATGTGCAAAATCCTCTGCACGTGTAAATCTAATGGTAGCTTTTAAGGCAAAATAAACAGAAATGCTGCTGCAGATATTCATGCACATCCATAAAATATTGTGTACTGACGTTGGCAACATGAGTTCAAAACCGTGACAAACAGTTCCAAGAGAAGTGGCTAAACCTGTAAAAAGGAAAAACAAGCGCCATGCATTATTAAAAAAGCTCTCGTTAAAATTATTCTTTATACGTGCCACCAAACTAAAACAGATTATGGCCAAAACCATATCCGTTATACTGGTAGCAGGTTCGCTGAAGGTAATCCCGGAAAAGCTTACAGATACAATTTCCAATCCTGAATCTTTGTTTTTGCTGTTAATGATCTATGCGGGCTGAGGAGCTGCAAAAATCGATAAAGGCAACAAAGATAAAGTATCCGATTGAAATTATTTGTGACGGGGATGAAAGTCAGAAAACTTTTTTGGGATGACCAGTTTTGATCACTTGAGCTGATTTATCCAGTTAGCTATGATCTCCATTGCCTCCTCATTAAAAGTTTCTTCCAATGTGGAATATTCGGCCGGTGAACCGGTTGCAGAAACCTGGAAAAGATGATTTAATCCCTTCATTTCCATCAATTTATAGTTGTCGGACCCGCTTTTTTTCAAAGCCACCTCAATGCCGTTTAAATTTTCTTTATAAGGCACTTGCAGATCGCTGGTGCCATTTAAGGCAAGAACAGGAATTTTAAGTTTTTCCAGGGTCGGTCTCGGATCATAACTCAAAAAATATTTCGTCCATGCATTTGCATAAAAGTCGACCGCACTCGTAGTGTCTTTATCCGACATTTGCATTGCATCTAAAATATATTGAGGCGTAGTTCTTAAAAATTCTTTATTAATTGTGATGATCTTTTGTGTTATCACCTGCATATCATTTTCCTCCTTCACTACATTTATTATTGCATGGCGAATTTTACTGTAATAATAGATCATGCTATCTGTAAATCCCGATGCCTTCGCAATAAGATCGCCTTGTAAATTTAAAATGGAATCTCCCGGAATCCCTGGCCCTGCGAGCATTACAATGAAATCAACATTTTTATTCTTCGAAGCTGTTATTGGTGCAATTAAACCACCTTCACTGTGACCTGCAATTCCGATCTCCGAAATATTCAGATCTTTTCGCGATTTTAAATATTTAACCGCAGCATCTGCATCGGTTGCAAAATCCATTGTTGTCGCAGCGTTGAAATCACCTGTTGAACTTCCAATTCCTCTGTCGTCATAACGCAAAACAATTACTCCTTTACGTGTTAATCTGTCGCTCAAAACCAAAAAAGGAGAATGTCCTAAAATAAATTCATCTCTGTTTTGCGGACCACTCCCTGATACTAAAATAACGGCTTTAAAAGGGCCTTCACCCTCAGGAATAGTTAATGTTCCGGCAAGAAAAATACTGTCGGCACTTTTATTTTTAAAAACAACTTCTTCTTCTTTGTAAGGATATGGTTTTATCGGATTTTGTGGACGTTTTATCGGTTCAACAGCATCCACCTTCAGTAATTTAATCGGAAGTGCACCACCGGATTGTTTCCAAACTCCATTAATGATAACACTGTCCTTAATATATTTTCCGGAAAATGATCCTTTTATTAAAGGAATGGAAATTTCGATCTCATCATTATTAAAAGTTGTTTTTTCTGTAGGTATTCCATTTACTCCCTGATCAGGACTATCGATTGTAGTATATATCGTATCTCCCGAAATTTCGAAATTAAATACGAGTCGCAGTTCTATGCCGACATTTAATTTTCCCATCCATTTGCCTTCGATCTCTGATGGAATTGTTTGCGCATTTAATGCGGAAAAAATGAAAATAAAAAAAGTGGTGGATACAATTAATTTTCGCATAAAATATTTGTTTTGGATATGGGAAGATGAATCGCAAGCTTGGAACTTTTGCAAATCATGAAAACAGTGATTAATAAAAAATAACAATCAAAAAATAAAAAATGTTAGTCTGATCTACAACCCAAAAATTTTCAGCTCCGAATCCACAGCGTTCGCTGCGCGTAACACTGTGGGGACACTCATGGGATGGAGATTTAAGAACAATAATATTAAATAAAGAACAAGGAATAAATAACATCAAACTATTTACGCCCGAGTGATTTTCCTCCGTAGTGAACCCAGAACCCAAGATAATATCGAATAAAGAACAAGGAATAAAAAACATCAAACTATCTACGCCCGAGTGATTTTCCTCCGTATTGAACTCAGAACCCAGAACTCAGAACCCAGAACCTGCCTTACGCTGACGCAGTCGGCAGGCTCAGAACTGAAACATGTAGTGATCGACGCAGGAGATCTACTGCATGTCCGAACTCATAACCATGGCAACAACTCTTCCCGGATAAACTTTAAGTGCCGCATCCAAACAATCCATTGCTTTATTGATATCCGTTTTATTTAAAACGTATGCAATTCGAACCTCATTTTTTCCTAATCCCGGAGTGGAATAAAATCCGGTTGCCGGTGCAAGCATTACTGTTTCATTATTTAGATGAAATGAATCGAGTAACCACTGACAAAATTTATCGGAATCGTCGATAGGCAAACGTGCAATTGCATAAAATGCACCTCCCGGAGTGGGACATAAAACACCATCCATTGCATTTAATCTTTCCACACATAAATTGCGGCGTTCCACATATTCTTTTTCCACTTCTGTGAAATAACTATCCGGTACATCTAAAAATGCTTCTGCTAATACTTGTTCTAATGTTGGCGGTGATAATCTTGCCTGCGCAAATTTTAATGCCGTTTCCATTACCTTATTATTTTTGGAGATCAATGCACCTATTCTTGCACCACATGCGCTATATCTTTTAGAAATGGAATCCATCAGAACTACATTCTCATCAATTCCTTCCATATTTAAAACGGAAAATTGTTCGTTGCCATCATAAACGAATTCGCGATACACTTCATCGGCAAATAAAAACAGATCGTATTTTAAAACCAGATCGCGCAATTGTAATAATTCTTCCTTTGTATATAAATAACCCGTAGGATTATTCGGATTACAAATTAAGATCGCTTTTGTTTTTGGGGTAATTAATTTTTCAAATTCAGAAATAGGAGGGAGGGCAAATCCTGTTTCTATATAAGAAGTAATTGGTTTAACAATAATATTACTCGCAGTGGTAAATCCATTATAATTTGCATAAAGTGGTTCCGGAATAATTACTTCATCACCCGCATCCAAACAACACATCATACCAAACAATATTGCTTCACTTCCACCTGTTGTGATCATGATCTGGTGGTGATTTAATTCGATGCCATATTTTGCATAATACTGTACCAATTTGCGTCGATAACTTTCAAACCCTGCACTGTGCGAATATTCCAGCACTTTCAGATTTGTATTTTTCACTGCATCCATCATTTGATGGGGAGTTTCAATATCAGGTTGACCTATATTGAGATGATAGATCTTTATTCCCCTCAATTTTGCTTTTTCTGCAAAAGGAACCAATTTTCTTATTGGTGATGCCGGCATGTTTTCGCCGCGAAAAGATATTTTTGGCATGGCTCAAAGGTACATAAAAAACTCCGTGCGGTAA
Source organism: Chitinophagales bacterium (assembly GCA_044227505.1). Lineage (GTDB taxonomy): Bacteria > Bacteroidota > Bacteroidia > Chitinophagales > BACL12 > UBA7236. The sequence continues at coordinate 15,179 of JBGAWP010000079.1, forward strand.
ATAACGCACGGAGTTGTCGCAGATAAAGTTCAAGTATGAATTACTGATTAAATATCGATTGTTGCTCAGGAACACTGCCTGCAGCGTCTTTTACTACGGTACCTTTAAAGGTTAATTTCAAATTCGGTGTTGTTGAATTTGACATTACGGTAATTGCTTTTGTGAAAGCACCTTCATTGGCAGCATTGTATTCAGCCATGATCCAACCTTTTTGCCCGGGAGCAATTGGCTCCTTACTCCAATCAATACTTGTGCAACCACATGTTTTCTGAACATCGGTAATAACAAGTGCCTCTTTTCCAACATTGGTAAATTCGTATCTCGCTTTTGCAGGTATTCCCTGAGGGATACTACCAAAGTCATATACCTCACTCACCCATTGGAATTGCGGACTATTTGGATTTGCTGCATTGGCATCGGATGATGTTTGTGCGGAAAGCATGGCCGTTGTTGCCAGGCAAAAGATTATCGTGAATACTTTTTTCATTACTATCGTTTTTTAATTATTGATAAAATTAATTTCCTCCTGAGTTAAATATTGTATTTTGTTCAGGAACTCCGCCGGTTTGTTCTGTTTTTTGAACTGTTCCTTTGAAATATAATTTCACTGAAGGTGTTTTTGCGTCAGACTGAACAGTGATTGCTTTAGTAAAAGGACCTTCCTTAGCTGCATTGAATTCAGCTGTTACATATCCAACCTGACCAGGCATAACCGGTTCTTTTGTCCATTCCGTAACTGTACAACCACAAGTTTTTTGAACATTCGACACAATGATCGGTTCTTTACCGGTGTTTGTGAACTCAAATTTGTTTTTAACAGGGGTTCCTTGTGGGATAGTGCCGAAATCATGCGTTTCTTCAACCCATTTAAATTCACCTGCATTTGGATTTACTACCGGAACTACAGGTGCAGCTTCGGTTCCATTAGAATTCGGGGAAACCGAACTTTGTGCATAAGATACTGTGGAGATCAATAAGATCAAGGTTAGTGCGGAAAAAAATTTTCTCATAATATATTGGTTTAGTTGTTAAAAGATTTAGGGGATACAAATGTAAACCTGTATCCTCTAATTCAAAAATCGAATTTCTTAAATTACACAACAATTATACCATCCGGCGATAAAAGTAAAAGTTTTTTCATGTCCTGCATTTTTACCAAGGCTTAACTCCTCAATTCCTTATTTTTGCCAATATTTTAATTGAACGTATGTCTGATCTAACTCAAAATAAAAATATCACCTTTGAAGACTTCAAAAAAGAGGTGATAAACGACTTCAAAATAGCCTGTCGTAGCCGGGAAGCAAGCCTTTTGGGCCGAAAGGAGGTGCTCACCGGAAAAGCAAAATTCGGGATCTTCGGCGATGGTAAGGAAGTTGCGCAACTCGCAATGGCCAAGACTTTTAAAACGGGAGATTTCAGATCGGGTTATTACAGAGACCAAACCTTCATGTTTGCTGCGGACATGCTGACCACCGAACAATTTTTCGCACAACTTTATGCAATTCCTGATATCAATGAGGAACCGGCATCAGGTGGGAGACAAATGAATGCGCATTTTGCTACCAGGAGTCTGGATGCAAATGGACAATGGAAGGATCTGGTAAATATGAAAAATTCATCGTCAGACACTTCTCCTACAGCTTCACAAATGGTTCGTGCTGTTGGTTTGGCACTGTCCTCAAAAATATTCAGACAAAATGCTGCTATAAATCAAACGGGATTTTCCAATAATGGAAATGAAGTAGTTTTTGCTACCATTGGTGATGCCAGCACTTCAGAAGGTGTTTTTTGGGAGTCGGTAAATGCAGCAGGCGTATTAAAAATACCACTTGCTTTTTTTGTTTGGGATGATGGTTACGGAATTTCGGTGCCTCAAAAATATCAGACCACAAAACAGAATATTTCTGAGGTTTTATCGGGATTTCAGTTGGATGAGGAAGGCAATGGGATCAAAATTTATGAAGTAAAGGGCTGGGATTATGCTTCGCTGATTCAAACCTTTGAAGAAGGGATAGACCTTTGTCGCCGTGAGCATGTTCCCGTATTTTTTCACGTTACCGAAATTACACAACCACAAGGACATTCCACTTCCGGTTCGCAGGAAAGGTATAAATCGAAAGACAGGTTGGAGTGGGAAGCTGAATGGGATTGTATCGCAAAAATGAAAGAATGGATGATAGCATCTTCCATCGCAACAGCCGAAGAGTTGGACGAAATTCAGGTTGCAATGAAGGAAGAGGCGAGAAATGCCATGAAATCGTCGTGGAATAAACATCAATTGTCTATAAAGACAGACATACATGTATTATTTTCTCTACTCGAATCACTGATATCGGTCTCAGATTCAGCAGATCAGGTGCAGGATATCCTGAACGAACTTAGGAATTCTATGGATCCGGTTCGAAGAGATATTATGAAGGCCGGCAGAAATGCCCTTCGCATCAGTTCGGGGGAGTCATCACAAGAAAGGGAGGCACTTTTACAATGGGTAAAATATTACGAGCACCTTAATAATGACCGATACAATGCAAATTTGTACAGTGAATCTGCAAATTCTGCCCTTAGAGTAGAACATATTAAAGCAGCATACGATGAAAATGCTCCATTGATGAATGGTTTCGAGATTTTGAATAAATGTTTTGAAGAACATCTTACTAAAAACCCGTTGTTCTTTGCTTTTGGAGAGGATCTCGGTAAAATTGGCGATGTAAACCAGGGTTTTGCAGGATTACAGGATAAATTTGGCGAAAACCGTGTTTTTGATACAGGAATCAGAGAAGCAACTATTATTGGTCAGGGTATAGGAATGGCAATGCGGGGTTTGAGGCCTTTAGCGGAAATTCAATATCTCGATTATCTGATCTACGGATTGCAACCATTAAGTGATGATCTGGCAACATTGCAATATCGCACAAAAGGAGGTCAGAAAGCACCGCTCATTATCCGCACAAGGGGTCACCGCTTGGAAGGTATCTGGCATACCGGTTCGCCAATGTCGATGATATTGGGAACCTGCCGGGGAATTTATTTATGTGTTCCGAGAAATATGACGCAAGCTGCAGGGATGTATAATTTGTTATTAAAAGGCGACGACCCTGCAATAGTGGTGGAATGTTTAAATGGATATAGATTGAAAGAACAGATGCCGTCGAATATCAGTGAATTTACTGTTCCATTAGGTGTTCCGGAGGTAATGCTCGGGGGTGATGATATTACTGTGGTAAGTTATGGTTCTACCTTGCGCATAGTTCAGGATGCTTGCCGTAAACTTGCAGAAAAAGGGATCTCTGCGGAAGTTATTGATGTGCAAACGCTTATGCCTTTTGACATTCATGGAATCATCAGGGATTCCGTTAAAAAAACCAATCGCGTGATCTTTATTGATGAGGATGTTCCGGGTGGAGCAACTGCCTATATGATGCAACAGGTTTTCAGCGACGATAGCCTGTTCCGGCATCTTGATTCCTTCCCGAAATGTTTAAGCGCCAAGGCCAACAGGTCGGCTTATGCAAGCGACGGCGACTATTTCTGTAAGCCCAATGAAGATGATATTTATGAGGCCATTTATGCAATTATGAGTGAGGTAAGTCCGGGACGTTTCCCTTCCATTTTTTAACGATAATTATTATTTTTGCCACGTTAATCAATTTATTAATTATTATTTTTATTACAATGGAAACTGGTAAAGTAAAATTTTTCAATGCTACTAAGGGTTTCGGTTTTATAGTTAAAGACGGAACTAATGAAGAAATTTTTGTTCATCAAACTGGCCTTATCGACAAGATACAACAAAACGACCTTGTATCCTTCGATGTAGTAGATGGCCGCAAGGGAAAAAATGCCGTAAATGTAAAGATCATCGGCGGATAAGATCATCATTAAACCACAAGATCTTCAAACTAAAAAAACCAGCCGAGGCTGGTTTTTTTGTTTGATTACATTCCTTCAGTCCTTCAATATTAATTTTCTACCTCCTTTCCTCAGACCTACCAGGTTAAAAAAACCTGGTAGGTCGAGGTGTTCATCCCTTCATTT